>NZ_JFAQ01000061.1 GCF_001304695.1 Xanthomonas axonopodis | reverse complement strand
TCGGCCTCGCGCAAAAAGCCAATGATTTGTTCCTCGGTAAAACGCTTCTTCACGTCCAATCTCCTTCAGGTAGGGAATTGGACTCCAAACTGGCGTGCTACTCAAAATCGGGGGGACGTCGGACGAGCCGTCAGTCCGCTCAGTTCTCGATACGAAAAGGTGGTTACGCCCTTTTCATTGAACTCTAAACTTTCAACTAGAGCATTAAGTGGAGAATCAATTGGTTTTTTAGCGAGATAACCATACAAATCAATCCTGCTCTTGAGCGGCGCAAGCTTGAAATCTGTTTCACGCGCCTGACGAGCATCCTCGCGAATAAGCTGAATCGCTTCTTCGCTTAACTTTTTCTTATTTGCCCCATCGCTCAGCCGTAGTTGCAGGCCTGCGCCTTGCCGACATAGCTTCCGGCCACCTGGGCGATATGCGCGCCCATGCGCTCCAGCTGTGCCTCCGCGGTATCGGGCCTGCCTTGCGCATCGACGAAGAACCAGTCCAGTGTCTGGTTGTGCCAAACCAGAGTGTGGCCGACCACGAACTGCCGGTGACGTTGTGCGTAAGCCACGAATGCATCGACTGCGCTGAAATCTTGCACACCACGACGCGGCGCCACCACTTCGGCCTTCATCACGTTTTCCGCGGTGACCGCGTGGAAGTGACAGGCCACCAAGACCGCGGAGGCAGCATCATGGCCGGACACGATCTCGGTATTGACGGCCGTGCCGATCAAGAAGGCATCGCCATACGCCTGCTTGAGCGTCTGCTTCGGACAGGGCGTGGCGGCAGCTGGCGATGGCGGTGATGCAGCATAGCCGCTTCCGTTTCCAACAGGGGCGCCGATCCGCGTTGAAGAACACATCTTCCGTGGTGACCTCGATCAAGCCGCGGCAGTTTGCGCATCAGTGGCAATCGCATCCGTCCGCACGACTGCATTATGTGGCACACCAATTGCTATAGCGCCTATGCGCTATCGACGGCGGAGGCGCAGCGTGGAAGGAGGCAGAGTGCCGGTTGCCAACAACACTGTCCGCACACACACGACTTGCCGCATGGTGGGCGCAGTGAATTGTGTTGTGTGAAAGCATCATGTGACGATGCCCTTCTCGAAATGGTCGAGTTGCGCAGCGTCGGGATGTTCTGTTCGAAGGTTTCGCTGAGGTTGCGTACTCAGATGGGCACTGCGCACCCGCCAACGCACGCCGCAGACAGCGATCGGTAGCCCCGGCAACAAAAAACGCCTGGGAAGACCTTGGCCTTCCCAGGCGTTGCACAGGCGTCAGTTGCTTTCGGTAAAGGTGATGGAAGGCGAGGCACCACCAGACGCGGTGCACTTGCCGAGCGTGAGGTTGTTCTGTTGCCCCGAATAACCGGCGTTGGGACCCAGGCACTTCGGAGCATTGGAGGTCCCATCTTTGACGGCCACGTTCACGGTGACATGCGAGCCCGAATTGAACAACACCAGCGGGTGGGCACTGCCGTTGCCGAATATATTGAACTCCGAGCGCCGCCAAATCCTGTTGATGTTCAGAGTGTCGGCGTTTTGACTCACGCTGTAGGCCCTGCCGTTGATCGAGAACGTCACGGTGTCCACGCCGCCCGCGGTCGCCGAAGCGCTCATCTTGATGCTGCCGATCTGCGAGATTGGAACCAGCGGCACAATCACCGCATTGCTGTTGCTATAGCACGCGTTGTAATCGAAGGTGGAGTAGGAATTCCAACCAGACGGGCAGCCCTTCGCCTCAAATTCCTCGGCATTGCCGGCATAGAACCAGTTCTCGATAAAGATGACCGGCGTGCGGCCGTTGATCGGGTCGCTGTCGTAGTCGGTGGAGTAGAAGAACTGCTGCCAGGTCCAGCACGAGGAATATCCGAACTGTGCGCAGGTGACAGCGTTCCTATCGAGATTGGTGTTGATCTGTAGCGAATAGTCCGCCACGCCAGTGGCCACGCCAGTCACGCTCGGGAATGTTCCCAACGTCGATTGGATAAGCTGGCGTGTGCCTGCAACGTAGTCGACACCGTTACCGGCGGTCAGCGCCGCATCGGTGCGCGCGGTGATGGCGCCATCCTTGTGGACAGTGATGGCCGGCGGCCTCGAGAGCAGCTTTGGCGAGGGCACGCAGGCGGTTGCCTGCCAGCCATTGTTGGGGAACGACGAACGGAAGCATCCCTCCATGGCGGGCGCGTCCTGCCGGATCGTCGTTTCCCAGGACGAGATCGCCGCGGTGCGACCCGCCGATGCGCTCGCCGCAGTTTGCCCGGTTTCCGCTGCATTAGCCGTGCTTGCGATGATGCAAGTGGCAAGCAAGAGCTTGACTCCGATATTCATCATTTGCGTTCCTGGTGATGGGTGGAGCGCTGGATCATGCTCGTCAGCGACGCGGCACGACGGCCAAGCCGGAAGCGATCTGCGCGTTGGCGAAGGCGCCGATAAGGCGGTATGTACAAGTCGGCTTCCATCACAAGCGTACTGCGATGCAGTGCAATCTGCGACCCGCTGGGTCCGGACTGCGGCACCGATATCGGAGCGATGCGGCTATCGACGGCGATAAAGGCGATAGACATGTTTCAGCAGCACCGCGCGCGAAGGCACGGCACGCGTGATCCGCAGACGTAGCGCATGCCACGGGCACAGCGCAAGCATCGCTTCATAGGGCGGCTAAAACGCATACAACGACAAACGCCCGGGAAGGCCACAGCCTTCCCGGGCGTTGAGCACGCACGCGTCCTTTAGTTGCTTTGGGTGAAGCTGATGCGCGGCGACGAACCACCCGAGGCGGTGCAGCTGCCGAGTGTCAGGTTGTTCTGCTCAGACGTGGTACCGGCGTTGCCCAGGCACGTCGGCGCATTGGTCGTGCCGTCGTTGACGGCCACGTTCACCGTGACACTCGAGCCGCGGTTGAAAGACACCACCGGATTGTCGATGCCATTGCCGAAGATATTGAACTCGGACTGCCGCCAGATCTTGTTGATGTTCAGCGTTTTGGCGTTCTGGCTGACACTGTAGGCTTGACCGTTGATCGAGAACATCACGGTGTCCACACTACCGGCGGTCGCCGAGCCGCTCAGTTGGATGCTGCCGATCTTCGAGACTGGCACCAGCGGCACCTCCACCGCATAGCTAATTGGTGTAGCAGGCGTTGTAGTCGCTGTCGGAATAGTGATTCCAGCCACCCGGGCAACCCTTTGCCTTGAATTCGGCCGCGCTGCCGGCATAGAACCAGTTCTGGATAAAGGCGATCGGCGTGCGGCCATTGCTGGGATCGGCGTCGCTATCGGTGGAATAGATGAACTGCTGCCAGGTCGCGCACGAGGTATAGCCGAACTGCACACAGGTGACGAAGTTCTTGTCGAGGTTGGTGTTGATCTGCAGCGAATAGTCCTCCACGCCGGTGGTCACGCCGTTCACCGCGGGGAACGATCCCACCGCCGAACGGGTGCGCGAGCCGGTGCGTGCGGCGTAGTCGACGCCGTTACCGACGGTCATCGTACCTTCGGTGCGCGCGGTGATGCTGCCATCCTTGCGGTGAGCGATCGCTGGCGGCCGCGAGACCACCTTCGGCGACGGCGCGCAGCGCACTGCCTGCCAACCGTTGTTTGGGAACGAAGAACGGAAGCAGCCCTCCATGGCAGGCGCGTCCTGCCGCAG
Organism: Xanthomonas axonopodis; assembly: GCF_001304695.1. Classification (GTDB taxonomy): domain Bacteria; phylum Pseudomonadota; class Gammaproteobacteria; order Xanthomonadales; family Xanthomonadaceae; genus Xanthomonas; species Xanthomonas axonopodis. The sequence goes on along the minus strand of NZ_JFAQ01000061.1, from coordinate 38,790 downwards.
CGTCGCCTCCCACGCCGACATCGCCGCCAGCGGCGTCGATCCCCGCGGACTGGGTGGCGGCCGCTGCACTGGAGACACTTCCGATAATGCATGCACCAAGCACATACTTCGATCCGAGCTTTTCCATTTGCCTGCCTCACGTGGATGGAGTGGCGAGCATCATACTCCCTGTGACAGTAACAACGCCGCCGAATCGGAAGCCGTCTCCGCCGCGGCGAAGGCACTGCTCTGACGAAAGCGCAATTCCTTTTCTCCGTCACAGTCTGATCGAACGGCTCTCGTCAGTCCCCGCACCTGCGATGGCGTGCGATGCTCCAACGCATGACGCACGCGAGCAGCGGCGAGGCAGCAACAGCGGCATGCCGTCGCTGCGCAACGCTTACAGGTTGTAGGCCTGCTTGGGTAGACGGTAAGCCAGATCGATCGCCACCTCGGTCGCCTCGTCATCTTCCAGCCGATGCTCGGCGACGAGTTTGGCGAGGAAGGCGCTATCCACGCGCCGCGCCACATCGTGGCGCGCCGGAATCGACAGGAACGCGCGGGTGTCGTCGTTGAAGCCCACAATGTTGTAGAAGCCGGCGCTGGCCAGGGTCTGCTCGCGAAAGCGCCACATGCCTTCCGGCGCATCATGGAACCACCACGCCGGGCCGAGCAGCAGGGAGGGGTAATGCCCGGCCAATGGCGCCAGCTCGCGGCTGTAGCTGGTTTCGTCCAGGGTGAAGACGATCAGGCGCAAGCGCGCATCGTTGCCATGCCGGTCCAGCAAGGGCTTCAACGCATGCACATAGTCGGTGCGCATCGGAATATCGGCGCCCTTGTCGCGTCCTTACCGCTGGAACAGCTGCCGATTGTGATTGCGAAAGCAGCCCGGATGCAGCTGCATCACCAGGCCATCGTCCAGGCTCATCGCCGCCATTTCGGTCAGCACCTGCGCACGGAACAGTTCCGCCTGCTGCGGAGTGGCCGCACCGCGCACTACCGTATCGAACAGGCGCTGCGCCTCGGCCGGCGACAGATCGGCTGTCGCGGCGCTGGGGTGCCCGTGATCGGTCGAGGTGGCGCCATGCGCGGCAAAGAACGCGCGCCGTTGCCGATGCGCACGCAGGTAGCCATGCCAGGTCAGCACGTCCTCACCGGTGAGCGCGCCGAACTGCTGCAGTGCGCCGGCAAACTGCTCGTGCTCCGGGTCCACGACCGGGTCAGGGCGATATGCCGTCACCACCCGTCCCTGCCAACCGCTGGCGGCAATGGCCGCATGATGCTGCAGCCGATCCAGCGGCGATTCGGTGGTGGCGATCACCTCGATATTGAAGCGCTCGAACAGCGCGCGCGGCAGGAAGCCCGGCGTCTGCAGCGCGGCGGTGATGTGGTCGTAATAGCGATCGGCGGTACCGGCATCGAGACGGATACGCAAATCGAAAACGTCATGGAATACATGATTGAGCCACAGCGCCGACGGCGTACCGCGCAACAACGTGTAGTGCTCGGCAAACACGCGCCATGCCGCACGCGGGTCGACTGCTGCGCGGGTTTCATCTGCACGCGGGATGCCCAGGGCATCGAGGTCGATGCCCTGGCTGTACAACATGCGGAATACATAATGGTCCGGCACCAACAACAGTTCGGTGGCGTTGGCGAACGGTGCATTGGTGGCGAACCAGGCTGGGTCGGTGTGGCCATGTGGGCTGATGATCGGCATCGTTGCAACCTGTGCGTACAGGCGGCGGGCGATCGCGCGCGTGCCGGGATCGGCCGGCAGCAAACGATCGGGATGCAAGGACAACACGGAAGAACGGATGATCGATATCAGCCCTATGGACAGTGAGCAGGAAGCCAGGTCAGGGCCTGCTGGCAACGTAGCTGCGTAGCCAGGTCAATGCCGGGCGTTCGCTGCCGTCGTAATTAATCAGATACGCACCTTCGTTGTCGCGCCACATGCCGGGACGGAAACCCCACAGGTTCACCCCACGCACGGCCGGGTGCTCCCAGAACATCGGGAAAAAGCGCTGCCAGGCTGCCAACTGCTGAGCGTCGGTACGCCCATCCAGGTCGAACTCGGTGATGTAGATCGGCAGTCCGGTGGATGCCAGCAGGTCGAGGTTGGCGCGCTGCACCAAAACTGAGGGGCCGTTGCTCGAGAGGTGCCCCTGGATACCGATCGCATCGATCAGATGTTCTTGCTGCAGCAGCTGGATGGTGTGCAGATACTGCCTGGCTTGGTCGTTGTACTCGATGACGTTGTAGTCGTTGATCATCAGCTTGGTATGCGGGAAATGCTTGCGTGCCAGGCGGAACGCCTCAAGCACCCAGTCCACGCCGGTTGCCCCGGTGCCGCCCAATGCCTGCATATAATTGCCCGAATCGCTGCGGCGATTGTCCGGCTGGTTGTGACCCGGCAGCGTCTCGTTGGCCACCTGCATCAGGTCGATGCCGGGGTAGCGCTGCGCAATCGCGGCAAACCAGTGTTCGATCGCAGCAAGCTGCTCGTTTGGCGGCAGGTTGCGCATCCACGTCGGCTGCTGCGCGCCCCAGAGACCGCAATGGAATTGAAACTGCATATGGTTGCTTTTGGCCAGCTGGTAGGCCTGGTCAAGCGGGCCCCAGTTCATCTGGCCTCGCACGGCTTCCACGCTGCCCCATTTGCCTGCATTTTCTGGAACGTCGCCATCCCAGTAATTGGTGAAATCCTTCGATTGCGACGGACTGTATTCGCTGCCCAGGACGCGCTTCTTGCCGGCAGCGATCGGCGCGGCAGCAGCGGACGCACAAGCACCCAGCAACAGCACAAGCGTGAGTGGGTAACGGAGTTTCAACATGTTTGCATCCTCGATAAGTGAGCAAAGCAGTCACGGAAAGGACGGGTGCGCTGGCGTGCGTCCGATCGACGCCAACGTGCGCAGACACCTGAAACCGCGTATAGGTCAGTTGCTCCACGCGCACCGGCTGTGTCGTGGCACCAGGCGGTGCACCACCGCCAGCGGCAGTAATGTAGGCCGCACCCACCTTGGAAAAATGTCGAAATGTAGCTGCCCATGGCCTGCAAAACGAAACCAATGAGCAGTGCGATCACCATGCCGCCCACTGCAGCAGCGATGCCGAAGACTGTTGCAGCTGCATGACAGGCAGGCAGGTCAAAACGCAGCATAAAAAGATGCGCCGACCGGCCCTGGTATGCGGCAGTAGCCGGCCCGATCAGCGCGACGACTTGCCACACGATGCAGGCGGCCGCCACGCTGAAGTGAGGGCATCGGCATAAGGTCAGGACACCGCGCAAATGTCTGTGAGCATGGCAAGCATCAGCAATTGTCATGGCGCAGTTGTACCGGGATGGGCAGCAACGTAATCGCGCAGCCACGTGAGCACGGGACGTTCGGTGCCGTCGGCGCGGATCAGATACGCAGCTTCCTTGTCGCGCCACAAGCCGGGCCGAAAGCCCCACAAGGTGATGCCGTGTACTGCCGGATGTTCCCAGAACACCAGAAACACACGCTTGTAGTCGGCCAGCTGCCGCGCATCGCTCGGGCCGTCCAGATCGAACTCGGTGATGTAGATCGGCAGGCCGGTGGCGGCCAACGCATCCAGATTGTCGCGATGCACCGACATCGCCACCTCCGACGTGATCTCAAAGGCATGCTCCTGCACGCCGATGGCATCGACCAGGTTCTCACGCTGCAGCAGCCGCAAGATCTGCAAATACTTCTGCGTTGCCTGCGCGCTGTTTGTGATGCTGTAGTCGTTGATCATCAACTTGGTGTGCGGAAAATACTGGCGCGCAAGCCGAAACGATTGCAGCACCCATTCCCAGCCGCTGTCGCCGTTGCCCCCCAGCGCCTGTAGATAATTGCCGCCGCCAGTATCGGCCTTGCTTGGCGGGTCGTTGAGCGGCTCGTTCACCACCTCCAGCAGCGCGATATCCAGGTAACGCTGCGCAACGGCGGCAAACCATTGCTCGATCTCGCGGCGCTGCTCGGCCGGCCGCAAGGTCTTGATCCATTCCGGCTGCTGGTTGCCCCACACCATGACATGCATCTGAAACGGCATCTGATTGGCCTGGGCGAACCTGTAGGCGGCATCCAGCGTGCTCCAGTCATCTGGTCGCGTACAGCCTCCACGCTGCCCCATTTGCCGCCATTTTCCGGGGTGAGCTTGTTCCAGTAGTGCGCAAATTCCGGCGCCTGCTGCGCGCCATACGCGCTTCCGAGGAACTTGGACGCCATCGCTGCGAGCGGTGCCGCATGTGCTGCCGCGGGCATGCCCGCCGCCATCAACAAGCCCAGTGTTACTGCGCGCATGTGCATAAGCTCACCTTAGGACGATGTCGGCGCTGGACCGGCAGGCAACTGCGCCGGCTCCAGCCACGGCGCCAGCGTGTGCACGACGGCCAACGCCAGCAGGTAGGCAGAGCCTGCCATCAGAAACACCGGCACATAGCTGCCGGTGGCTTGCAACAGGAAGCCAATGAAGCTGGCGATCAACATCCCGCCCACCGCACCGGCAAAGCCGCCGATGCCCACCACGGTGGCAACCGCGTGGCGTGGAAACATGTCCGAAGGCAGCGTAAACAGATTCGCCGACCAGCCCTGATGTGCGGCGGTGGCCAGCCCGATCAGCGCAACCGCCAGCCACAGGTTGTCGGCGCGCGCGGCAAAGACGATGGGCACCACCGAAATGGCGCAGATCAGCATTGCGGTCTTGCATGCGCGATTGACGCTCCAGCCACGCGCGATGAAACGCCCGGCCACCCAACCACCGGCAATGCTGCCGATGTCGGCCAGCACGAAGATCACGATCAGGGGCACGCCCAATTGCAGCAGGCTCAAGCCATATTCGGCGTGCAGGAACTTCGGCAGCCAGAACAGGAAGAACCACCAGATCGGGTCGGTGATGAACTTGCCCAGCACAAACGCCCAGGCTTGCCGATGCCGCAGCACCTGTAACCACGACAGCCGGCGCTGCACCGGCTCATGCGCATCGCTGCGGATATGCGCCAGTTCTGCGGCAGACAACTGGGGTTGTTGCTCCGGCGGGTGATAGCTGAACCACCACAACACCGCCAACCAGGTGGCACTGAGCACGCTGGTGAACAGGAACGCCGCCTGCCAGCCCCAGGCGGTGGCAATCAACGGCACCAGCAACGGCGCAACAATGGCCCCGATATTGGAGCCCGAATTGAAAATGCCGGTGGCCAACGCACGCTCACGGCGCGGGAACCATTCGGCCACCGTCTTGAGCGCTGCAGGAAAATTGCCCGATTCGCCCAGGCCCAGGAAAAACCGCGCAATCGCAAACCCCACCACGCTGGTAGCCAGGGCATGCCCCCTCGCCACCAGGCTCCAGAGCCCGATCGCCAGCGCATAGCCGAGCCGCGGCCGAAGCGGTCGATCACCGCACCGCTGCACAGCAAGCCCAGCGCATACGCTGCCTGGAACGCGCTGACGATATAGCCGTACTGGATTTCGTTCCAACCGATCTGCGTCTGCAGGAACGGCGCCAGCACGCCCAAGACCTGGCGGTCCACGTAGTTGATGGTGGTGGCGGCCAGCAGCAAGGCGCAGACCCGCCAGCGCACCCGGCCGAGCCTTGCCGATGCCGTTCCAGGCGCCGCGGTGGGCACGTCGCTCATGCGCGTTGCCTGTACAGGCGCACCAGCGCGCCGGCTTGCACGGGGTGGCTGATGTGGTGCGTGCGTGCACCTGTCAGGTGCCGGCCGGGTCCTTCGCCGCCGCGTTCTTCGGTTCGATTCATCGACCACTGCACCTGCACGAAGGTGGCCTTGCGCCGAGGATGATAGCGCTACCATTACCACGGCATCGCGATAAATCCATCGCGCAGTGCAGCACTGCGCCACCGTACGCAAGCCAGTCTGGCGCCATGACGTGGGTTGGCCCGCGGCATGCCGGCGCGTCCAGGCATCTATGCTGCCCTGCAGCGTGATGTTACGAATTTGTTAGCGCTAACATCGAAGGCATTGATTGTCCGTCTTCCCCATCGCACCATCGTCGCGCCGCGCAACGGCAGCGGCACTCCCTGCGCAGGGGCGATGCGTGGGACATCTGCTACCTGTTAGGGAAGGGATTACGGTGAAGAACAGCTACGCACGAACCGCGTTGTCCTGCGCGTTGGGATCCATCCTGCTGGGCATGTCCGGCACCGCCGCCTGGGCACAGTCCGCCGATGCCCAGGGCACGGCGCAAACCCCGCCATCTACCGCCGGCAATGCTGATGCGGTGACCCAGCTGGATACCGTCACCGTGTCCGGCTACCGACGCAGCATCCAGTTCTCCACCGACGCCAAGCGCGATTCGGTCGGCTTTGCCGACACGGTGTTTGCCGAGGACATCGGCAAGTTTCCGGACATGAATATCGCCGAGTCGCTCAACCGGATTCCCGGCGTGCAGCTGGCGCGCGACGTCAATGGCGAAGGTCTCAATATCGCCATCCGCGGCCTGGGCACCAGCTTCACCAAGACCACGCTCAACGGCGCCAGCATCGCCACCGCCTCGATCGGCCTGAATGCGCAGAACCAGAACCGCGAAGTCGATCTGAATCTGTTCCCCACCGAATTCTTCACCCAGCTCACGGTGAGCAAGACACCTACCGCGAGCATGCTCGAAGGCGGCGTTTCCGGCGTGGTGGACATGCGCAGCGCGCGCCCGTTCGACCGCCCTGGCGTGCACTTCACCTATCAAGCGCAAGCCGACTGGAACAGCACCAGCGAAAAAACCACCCCACGCGGCGCCTTCATGGGCAGCTGGACCAATGAAGCAGGCACCTTCGGCGCACTGTTTGGCGTGGCTTCGGTGCGCAGCAAGCTCGGCGTGCGCGGTTTCGAGAGCGTGGGCTGGACCAACCCCGGCCTCACCTATACCCAGTGCGGCCTCGCACCGCCGGCAGCGACGCCAGCCACCAACCAACCGGCGGCGTGCAACGTCAATGGCGGCGGCAACTGGCGCATTCCCGACACGGTGCCCGCCACTGCCGGCAGCGGCCTGACCACCGGCGAAACCATCGACGCGGCCTGGCTGCTGGCGCGCAACCCGGGCCTGAGCATCGACCAGATCAGCGACGCGCTGATCCCGCGTCTGGGCCGCAGCGTCTACATGAGTGGCGATCGCGACCGCGATGCGTCGGTGATGTCGCTGGAATGGCGCCCTTCCGACAACATGCATTTTTATCTGGACACGCTGTACTCCGAAGCCGAGCGCACCACCGAGCGGATCAGCATGAATCTGATCGGCCGCAACGGCAACATGATCCCGCTCGGGATGCAGCTGGATCAGAACAACGTGGTGACCAGCGCCACCTTCGCCAACGCGCAGTACTTCTTGGAAGCGCGCCCGTACCATGAAAAGGTGAAGTTCTGGAGCGTCAATCCCGGTGCGGAACTGCTGTTTGGCGCCGAGCAGAACATCAAGCTCAATGTGCAGGCCAATGCCACGCGTAGCTGGCTGGCGCGCGAATCGCCCAGCATCCTGGTCACCTCGCCGCTCACCACCGTGGATTACCGCAACGAAGGCGGCGACCGCCCCAGCATCACCAGCCCGCTCGATCTCAACGACCCCAATCTGGGCTGGGGCTGGACGGGCGGCCGGGTCAATATCCAGAACGAGAAGCGCCAGACCGAAACGCGTGGCGCGCGCGCCGATCTGCAGTTCGGCGAGGACAGGCGCAACGTCAAGATCGGCGCGTCCTACGACATGGCCGAGCGCACCATCCGCGGCTTCGACAACAGCACCGCCTGGGAACAGGTGGTATGCCGCGGCAACGTGTGCAATGGCGGCGCCGGCTCGGCGATCCCGAACTCGGCCCTGGCCAGCTATCTGAAACCCGGCCCAGATGGCTTCATCTCTGCCGACTTCTCCCGCTTCCTGGCCGACACCAACTACTACGCGCTGCGCGACGCCGCACCGGAGAGCAATTCGGCCAACACCGGCGCTTCGACCGGCGGCATCCGCGAAAAAAATCTGGGCTTCTACCTCGAGACCAATGCGGAAGCCGATGTCTGGAACCGCACCATGCGCTTCAACGCCGGCGTGCGCTACGTGACCACCGACCAGACCATTACCGGCCCGGTCACCATCAATGGCGTGCGCAGCGTGCAGGTGCTGGATTCGGATTACAAGGAAACCCTGCCCTCGTTCAACGTAGCCTGGGACGTGGCCGACAAGGCGGTCTTGCGCCTGTCCAGCTCGCGCACGCTGACCCGCCCCGATCCCAGCGCGATGCTGCCCAACACCAACTTCAGCGATCCCTCGGCGCAGACCGCCACGCAGGGCAATCCGAACCTCAAGCCGTATCTGTCGACCAATGTGGATTTCGGCGGCGAGTGGTACACCGGCGGCGAAGGCTATGTGGGCCTGACCCTGTTCAACAAGCGCATCACCGGCTTCACCGTCAACGGCATCCGCCGCATTCCGTTCAACGACCTGGGCGTGAACTACGACACCCTGTTGCCGATCCAGCAGGCCGGCCTGGCCCAGCGCGGCGGCCCCAATGCAGCCACCGTGGATGTGCAGACGCAGGTCAATGCCGATGGCGTGCTCAATATCCGCGGCATCGAGGCCATCTGGGTCCAGCCGCTGGACAAGCTGTTCGACGGCCTGGGCTTCAGCCTCAACTACACCCACGTCAACCAGCAGTCCGAAGGCGAAGGCGTGCCGGCGGTGGCCGGCGGTGTCGCGCCCAACCTCTGGAACGGCACCGTCTACTGGGAAAAGGATGCGGCCTCGATCCGCCTGTCCTACACCTGGAACGACGACATGGTGATCTCTGGCGCCAACCAGAACGGCATTCCGTATGCGCGCCTCAACGCCGACGCGCGCGGCCAGCTCGATATGTCGGCGAGCTACGCACTGGATTGGCTGCCGTCCAAGCCGCAGATCACGCTCAACGTCACCAACATCACCAACGAGCCGTTGCGCACGACCTTCGCCTGGCCCAACGCCACCTACGACCTGTACGAGCCCGGGCGCACCGTCATGCTCGGCATCCGCGGTACCTTTTGAGTGTTGTCGTCATCGGTCGCCGTTCTTCCCAGCGGCGACCGGTGACGCAATGCGCGCCGCGGCGTTTTCCGCAGCATTCTTCGAGTCCACCCCACCTGATGAACGATCGGTCACAGCAGCTCTCCTTGCGCGAAAAAATCGGCTACAGCCTGGGCGACCTGGCCGCCAATCTGATCTTCCAGACGCTGGTCACCTTCCTGGCGTTCTTCTACACCGATGTGTTCCGCATTCCTGCAAGCGTGGCAGCGACCTTGATCTTTGTGGTCGGCATGCTGGGCGCGTTCGTGTTTACGCCGGTCATCGGTATCCTGGCCGATCGCACCCGCACCCGCTGGGGCAAGTTCCGCCCGTGGATCCTGTGGACGGCGCTGCCCTTCGGGGCGTTGTCGCTGGCCGCCTTCAATACGCCCTCGCTCGGCGAGCAGGGCAAGATCGCCTACGCCTTTGCCACCTACACCTTGCTGATGCTGGTGTACGTGGCCAACAACCTGCCGTATTCGGCCTTGAGCGGCGTGCTTACCGGCAGCATGGAGCAGCGCAACAGCTTGTCGGCGTATCGCTTTCTGGCGGTGACCTTTGCGCAGTTCATCATCCAGGTGCTGTTGCTGCCGTTGGTCCTGATCCTGGGCAATGGCGACAAGGCGCAGGGCTTTCGCAACACCATGGCGCTGTTCGCTGCGGTCGGCACCTTGTGCTTTTTGATCACCTTTTTCACCACGCGCGAGCGGGTGCTGCCGATCAGCGAAAAACGCAACAGCGTACGCCAGGATCTGACCGATCTGGTCCGCAACAAACCCTGGCTGGTGATGCTGGCGCTCACCATCCTGGTCTTCATCAATCTGGCGATGAAGGGCGGGATGTACATCTACTACTTCAAGTACTACCTCGACGCGAATGCGTTGACGCAGTTTCTCGACCACGCAGGCTTCAACCGCTTCATCGCCGGCATCAACAGCGTACTGACTGGCGCCGGCATGAGCGCGTTGCACTGGCCACAGGACGCACCGACCTCCGCATTTAGCGTCTTCAGCGCCGGCGGCATCCTGGCGATGATCGTGGGCATCGGCTTTTCCAAACGCCTGGCCGACCGCTATGGCAAGCGCAATGTGTTCGGTGGCGCGCTGCTGATTTCCACCCTGTTTTTGCTGGCGTTCTATGTCTATCCGCCGGATGCGATCGGCTGGGTGTTCGCCTCCTACCTGTTGCACGGCTTTTTCTACGGCATCACCATCCCGTTGCTGTGGGCGATGATCGCCGATGTGGCCGATTACTCGGAGTGGAAGAACCACCGCCGCGCCACCGCGATCATCTTCTCGGCGATGTTGTGCGGCTTGAAGATCGGGCTGAGCGTAGGCGGCGCGCTGGTCGCCGGCATCCTGGCGTTTTATGGCTATGACGCCGCGCTACCGCAGCAAAGCGCAGCGGTCACCAACGGCATTCGCCTGGCCATCAGCGTGTACGCCTCGCTTCCGTTCCTGCTCGGCACCGCATTGCTGGCGCTGTACGAAATCGACAAAGCGCTGGAAACGCGCATCGAACACGAACTGGGCGTGCGCCGACATGCCGCCCCGCTCGCCACTGTCTGACCTCCCCTCCCACTTCATGCACAGGTACGGGCATGTCCGATGAACTGCAAGCCGCTAATCTGCAGGCGCTGGCGCGCACCGCCATTTCCGCACCGCTGGTGACCCACCTCTACAGCGCCGACCCGTCCGCACATGTATTTGACGGTGCGTTGTATATCTATCCCTCGCACGACCTCGATGCCGGCGTGGCCTTCAGCGACGACGGCTCGCATTTCGACATGGCCGACTACCACGTGCTGCGCATGGCGCACCCGGGTGCGGTGGTGGAAGATCTCGGGCAAGTGCTGCATGTGCGCGATGTCCCCTGGGCGCAGCGGCAGATGTGGGCACCGGATGCGGCACAACGCAGCGGCAAGACCTATCTGTACTTCCCCGCAAAACGCGCCGATGGCATGTTCCAGATCGGCGTGGCGGTGGGTGATCGCCCGGAAGGCCCGTTCGTCCCCGAGCCGCAGCCCATCGCCGGGACATACTCGATCGACCCAGCCGTGCTCGCCGCCGACGACGGCGCGCATTACCTGTACTTCGGCGGCATCTGGGGCGGCCAGCTGCAGCACTATCGCGACAATGCCTATGCGCAGACGCATCAGGAACCGGTGGGCGACGCACCCGCCCTCGGTCCACGCGTGGCGCGCCTGCACGCGCACATGATCGAACTGGCCGAACCCAGCCGCGAAGTCGTCATCCTCGACGAACACGGCGCCCCGCTGCACGCAGACGACCATGCCCGCCGCTTCTTCGAAGGTCCCTGGGTCCACCAACACGCCGGGCGGTATTACCTGTCGTATTCCACCGGCGACACCCACCAGATCTGCTACGCCACCAGCGACTCGCCCTATGGCCCGTTTACCTACCTAGGCGTGCTGCTCGCACCGGTGGTCGGCTGGACCACGCATCATTCCATCTGCTTGTTCCATGAGCAGTGGTATTTGTTCTATCACGACAGCGTACTCTCCGGCGGCCAGACGCATCTGCGCAGCATCAAGATGGCACCGCTGGAGCATGCTGCAGATGGAACGATCGCAACGATTTATCCGTATGGGGAAGAGGCGGTATCGCCTTGGTGAGTGCTGTTGGGCAACCGCCTGCCTGGACTCCAGCCAGCCCGTCATGGCGCGACCGCCGTCGCTGAACGACACGTCCTGTTACCGCTGCGCATCCAGCGCGCGTCGTAAGCGTCGCTGCGGCTGATCGTCGACCTGGCGCTCACCGCGCGGTGATCGCGTTTCCTGGCATGCGCAAGCCGTCGGCGTGGCGCTTGAACACCGCTGTGACGTACCGGACGTTACCGTCATCCCACTGGCAAGAGCCAGCGTGCGCCCAGTCCGGAACTGCATCGCATGGGGTTGCATCCAGACCCACTGCAGCGCCGTAGGCCTGTCTACGGATTCTTTCAGGCGGAGGTTGCCATGCGAGGTGGTTCGATGCTGTTGTTGCTGACCTCAGCGGTCTACGGGAGTGCAAGTGGGAGCGAGGCGCGTGCCGCCCTACCCCGCGCAGACAGCGTCGATGTACCGCGCTTCATGGGCGACTGGTACGTCATCGCACATATTCCCACCCGCCCGGAGCGCAGCGCCTACGACGCGGTGGAAAGCTACGCGCTGCGACCGGATGGCCGCATCCAGACCACCTTCACCTTTCGCAAGGGCAGCTTCCAGGCGCCGCTCAAGTCGATGCATCCGATCGGGCAGGTGGCGAAGGAGGGCAATGGCGCGCTCTGGCGCATGCAGTGCTTCTGGCCGTTCAAGGCCGAGTACGTGATTGCCTGGCGGGATGCGGGGTACACGCAGACCATCGTGGCGCGCAGCAAGCGCGACTACGTCTGGTACATGGCGCGCACCCCGCAGGTCTCGGATGCCGATTATCAGCAGGCCGTGCAACGCATCGCGGCGATGGGCTACGACGTCTCGCAGCTACGACGCGTGCCGCAGTCGGCGCGCTGATGCGCAAGCGTGCATCGGGGATCGGCACGCCGTGCGGTCCTCGAACCAGCCGAGCGCGTCAGGCGTCTTTCGCGTCCACAGAAAATTTCCATCCATCATTCAAGCCGCCCAACGGCTTGGCTTCGGTTGCCAAATCTTCCTCGAACGCCGAAATCGCCTTGTACGAGGGCACCATGGCCGGATACACCGTCACATCCATGGGAAACGCCGTATTTTCCGGGTAATGACAGCAGCGGACTTTCTGTTCGAAGCGCAGCATCTTCACCGAGAACTCAAGCGCCGATTCCTTGCTGGGGAAGACCACCGAAAAAGCGATTTCTCTAGCCTTGGAAAGATCTACCCCCTGCTGAGCGATGTGCCAAAGGGTGTCGCCATTGTCGTCTTTAGGGTACAGGTTCAGATTTCTTTGCATGGTTGGTTTGCTCCGCGACGCTTGCTGGGCCAGTGAACAAGCTTAGCGCCTCGGCTTATATGATGCCTTCCTAGTTGCGGGTATGAAGTCAAATCCCAGCTGGAAGATTTATCGCCGTAGTTTTCTGCGCTACCGATATTCATCTACGCATTAATTGAGGTATTTAATTTTCCTCCACTTCGCGGTGATCCGGAATCCATGCATCGAGACTTACACTCTTGAGGCATGGCATTGCTAACCAATAGAGCACGAAGAGTCCAGGCCTGCAGCTTGACTGCCCACATGCGTCGGTAGCACACTCCACCATGGAGCGTAGCAACTCCGCAAGCAGCGGTGCCACCCCCGTCGAGCGGTGGTTTTTTGTGCCTGATGTTCGGGCGCATGCTCGGCGTCTCCGCGCCGGGAGGGCGGCGAATACAACACCCGCAAGGGGAATAAGCCCGCCGTCTGTTTGCGGTTGCTAACCTCCCGGCATCCCGCCGCATCGTGCGGCGGGAGCCTGTCCGGAGAGTCGAGCATGGAGTAGTCATTATTCGGGTATTACCTGCTGCCGGAAGATGCGCAGCTTCGGTTACTGCAAACACGCGATCATTTGCGTTTTTTAGCGTCGCTGGTGTGCGCTAAGCACTCTGCAGACGCGTCTAGCGATCACAAGGTAACGGTGACACCGGACGCTTTGGAATTTTGCTTCGAGTTACTAGCAGAACAAATCGAAGAGGTACTGAGGCAAATCCAGCCCCCCTAATCTGCCATGCATGGAGATTGGCTCAGGTCACCAGCACAGTAAGAATCTGTTCTTACTTACGCTTTGGCGGCGGCGGCTCGTAGCCTCGAGTAGTTCTGTTGTCGTTTGCCTACCCCTTATCTCTGCGAGCTGGGGGGCGCTGGGGTTGTGGGTTGCTTGGTGGTCGGCTCGGTGGTTTTTTGTCTGTCATTTCGATTCTCTCGTTCTGTGAGGTTCGTTTTAACAAATGCTGCCATAAAGCATATTCCAAATAAAAACAAAACGGCTCCGCTCCCGTTGAGCCAACGGGTAAGCTGCGTGTAAAACCCTCCTGGTGGTTTGCAGAAAATAGTGCCATCGTCGCACTGCAATATTGCTCTGCGCAATGCAAGCCGGCTAACAAAAAAAGAACCAAGCATCGCCGACGTGCTTAGCGCCCACAATATCCAAGCTGCAACAAGCCAAGATGAGTTCTGAATCGGATTTTGGCCGACGATATCTTTGACAAATGCGAAGGAAATTCCTAACGGGCCACCAGATAAAGTAAGCACAGTCTTGTCATAGTCTTCTTGAGCTTTTTGCTCGGCCACGACAAGCCAGTGTCTGTATTCAGGATCTACCTCGTCGCGATTTGCGTCCTCTCCCGCGTTAGTCGCCATCTGTCTCACCCCAGATCGAAGTTACCTTCCTTATAAAACTTATTTGCAACTAATGCCTCACGGCACCCAGATCAGATTCATCAACTGCGGATCGGCGGTCACCTTGACCAGCTTGCCGCTGGGGCCGAACTGCACCTGGTACTCGGAGAAGCTGTCGCGCCAGTAGCGCCACAGCGAGGCGTCCAGATTGGGGTTTTCGCTGCTGATCGGGTAGCCGACCGCCATCAGCACCTGCTCGCGGGTGATGCCGCCGGTGAGCTTGCCGTCCATGATGGCATGGCGAATCTTGGGCGGATACGTGGCAAGCTTGAGCTTGGGATCGGCGGTGACGACGTAGCGGGCGGCAAAGGCGGTGTTGTCCAGGTCGCGGCTGTAGTCGTTGCCGATGGACTGCTTTTCGCCGGCAATCTTGAGGTTGACGCGGTTGCGGCCGAAGCCGGTGACGCTGACCGGGGTGCCGACCGGGAGCATGCGCTTGCCATCTTCAGCGTAGTTGCTGTCGCTGATCCAGCTGCCGTCGGTGCGCAGGTTGCAGCACAGGAAGCCGTCGTACTTGGCGACATCGGCGGCGCTGGCCAGGTTGGCGGCGGTAAACAGGCCCAGGGCCAGCAGGGAAGAATGCAGACGCATCGAAAGACTCCTTTCTCGACGGCCGTAGCCGCGCGGCAATGATGGACGGGGCGCGCCGCCGTTTCCCCGCGGCGCGCGGGCATTGTCGCAGCCCCGGGCCGCTTGGCAAGCGTGGGTGACGCGCGCAGCCCGGGGTTGTGTATGCTCGGAGGGTGGACACCCTGTCAACCGCCGAGATCGTCGAGCAGATCGCCGAGTTGCGACGCGCCCACCGCGCGTTGGACGAGGAGATTCAACGCGTGCCTGCGAACATGGACGACGAGCTGCAGATGAAGCGTTTGAAGAAGCGCAAGCTGCACCTCAAGGACTGCATTACGCGGTTGGAAATGGAACTGGTGCCCGACGAGCCGGCGTGAGGCCATGCCTGCGGTTGCGTTCGCTTGCTGGCGCCCGTGCGCTGATCGCCGCGTCTGCCTGCGCCGGGTGCCAAACCCCTGCGTAGAAGCGCACCTGGGCGCGATGAGGCGTTACCTGCAAGGCCAGGCGCGCTCAGGCGCGCTCCTACATTGGCGGTGAGCAGATTGACTGGCGGGACGGCGAACGCGTGACATGTGAGTGGCGATGGGGTGCGCGGCATGCCATGGTTGGTTGAGCAAGCGTGGCGGTGGCGTGGCGCGCACGTGAGCGCCTGACTGGGCGTCCGCAGACGTTGACCAACTGCCGCTGCGTCTGCCCCATTCGCCCTTTGGGCACCTTCCCCCGCAAGCGGGAGAAGGACGCGCCAGGGCGAGACCATCAGACTCCTACGTGCAGCGTTCAGCCGGCGCGCAACAGGATCTTGCCGCGACGTCCCGCTTCGGCACTGGTGGCCGCCGCCTTGGCGGCATCGGCCAGATCGAACACCGCTTCCACCGGCAGTGCCAGGCTGCCGTCGAGCGCGGCCTTCAACAGCTCGCCGATCATGCGGCGCTTGTCCTCGGACTTGGTGGCCTGCATGACCTTGCTGCCCCAGAAGCCGCGCACGGTGGCCTGCTTGAAGATCACATCGCCACTGGCAATCTCCAGCGGTTCCCCAGTCATCGAGCCGAACGAGATCAGCTCGCCGCCTTCGGCAAGCAACCCCATCAGCTCGCCTGCCGCCTTGCCGGCGACCGAGTCGATCGCGCGCACGATCGGCGCATCGCCGGCCAGCGCGCGTACCCTGTCTTGCCAACCGTCTTGCGCGGTCGACACTGCATTGCCAATGCCCAGCGCCTTGAGTTCGTCCACGCCGGCATCGCGACGCACCAGATTGATGGCATTGATGCCGCGTGCCGCCGCGAGCATGGCGACGGTCTTGCCGACCGCGCCATTGGCCGTGTTCTGCACAATCCAATCGCCCTTGTTGACCCGCAGGAATTCGATCAGCATCAATGCGCTCAACGGCATGGCGATGAGCTGGCAACCGCGGTGGTCATCCAGTGCATCGGGCAGCGGGACGACACCGGTTGCCTCGGCCAGAAAGTACTCGGCCCAGCTCTCGTGCACGCCGGCAGCAACCACACGCTGGCCGACCTGCAGGCCCTCGACACCTTCGCCCAGCGCATCGATCACGCCCGACCCTTCGCTGCCGCCGACCGCCGGCAACGTGGGCTTGTAGCCGTAGTTGCCGCGCACGGTCCACAGGTCATGGTTATGGATGGGCGAGCGCCGCATCGCGATGCGGACCTGGCCCTTGCCGGGTTGCGGTGTGGGACGTTCGCCAAGTTCGAGCACCTTGGACGGGTCGCCGAACTGGGTGTGGATGGCTGCGCGCATGCAAGTCTCCTGTCGGCGACGCCGGTGGTGCAACGCAGCCGATCACAGTGCAAAGAGGCTGCGATGCTAACGGGAGTGCTGCAAGCGCCCGATGAAGCGAACGGAACCGTTGTGTGAAGGCGGTCGGCGCCTCGTCCACAGACATCTCGCCAGGCGCCCAACGCGTGCCACAGGACTTGC
Organism: Xanthomonas axonopodis; assembly: GCF_001304695.1. Lineage (GTDB taxonomy): Bacteria > Pseudomonadota > Gammaproteobacteria > Xanthomonadales > Xanthomonadaceae > Xanthomonas > Xanthomonas axonopodis. The sequence goes on along the minus strand of NZ_JFAQ01000061.1, from coordinate 21,914 downwards.
AGGCGTTCGCCAACGGTTTACTGCGGCGGCACCACCACGTCCGGCTTGGCCGCCGCCGGGCTGACGCGTTCGATGGTGTGGCGCAGTTCGCGGCCGAGAATGAACTTGGCGTCCTTGGCCCAGGCATCCAGGCGCTCGTCGAACATCAGCTTGCTGTTTTCGTCCGGCCACACCAGGCGCAACTCGCGCAATTTCTGGATGAAGCCGCGGAACAGGGCCTTGTCGAAGAACTCCGGCGCGGCCGGTGCGTACAGCAGGCTCAAACGCTGCGCGGCCTGTTGGCACAGGCTTTCCAGTTCGCCGGCACCGAGCACGCCAGGACCGTTTTTCACCAGCACCGAAATGGCGATGTAATAGCGCTCGAAGGCCTGTTGCAGCGAATGGCCGATCGCACGCAGGCGAAACACTTCGTCGGTCTGCCCGGTGTTGCGTGCCAGGATGCCGCCATCGTCGTCGGTGACGTTGAGCAACAGCCCTTCGCGCACGAACATGTCGATGATCTGCTCGATGCGCTCGGCAAAACGGTCTTCGCTCCACGGCAGGAACAACTCCGCCTGCAGGAACGGATACACGGTGCGGCCCAGGCGCAACAGACCGGCGCGGCTCATGCGGCGGTTGTTCTGGAAGCAGCACGCCACCCACGAGGACGCGGTGAACAGGTGCAGCACGTTATTGCGGAAGTAGCTCAGCAACACCGCGGTATCGCCGCTGACGCTGAGCACATCGCCCAGCGGATGCGACACGCGCGTGAGCACGTTGATCTCTTCGGCGTGGGTGATGATGCGCGCCGGGGTGTGCGGGGTGACGGTGACGCGGTCCGAGTACGGCATTTCGGCCAGCAGCTTCTTGCATAGCTCGATCTGCGCGATCAGGTCGGCCTCGCCCATCGCGTGCTTGGGCGTGGACAGCAAGGCCAGCGCCAGCAGGTTGATCGGATTGACGTCGGCGGCGCAGTTGATGCGGGTCTGGATCTGCGTGGACAGCATGTCCACCGCCGGCGCCAGCCAGGTGGGTTTTTCGTCTTCCGGCAGCGGCTGACCGTCCCAATCGGGCGCGTGCTTGGCCAGCACGTCGTTGAGCGCGATCGGCTCGCCGAAGTTCACCACCACCTGCCCGTAGTTCTGCTTGAGCACCTTGGGGATGGACCACAGCAGGCCCCAGATGGATTCCTTTTCCTTCGGCCGGCCGGTGAGCTCGTCGAGGTAGCTGTTGCCTTCCATCAGCTTTTCGTAGCCGATATACACCGGCTGGAACAGCACCGGCTTGCGCGGCTGGCGCAGGTACGCGCGCAGGGTCATGGCGATCATGCCGCCCTTGGGCTGCAGCAAACGCCCGGTGCGCGAACGCCCGCCCTCGACGAAATATTCGATGGAATAGCCGCCGGCCACCAGCTGCGCGACATATTCGCTCAGCACCGCCGAATACAACGCATTGCCCTTGATCGAGCGGCGGATGAAGAACGCGCCACCCTTGCGCAGCAGCGTGCCGACCACCGGCAGGTTGAGGTTGATGCCGGCCACGATGTGCGGCGGCACGATGCCGCGTTCGTACAGCAGGTAGCTCAGCAGCAGGTAGTCCATGTGGCTGCGGTGGCTGGGCACGTACACCACTTCGTGCCCAGGCGCGGCCTGTTTGAGCTTGTCCAGGTGATGCACCAGCACGCCGGCGTAGATCCGGTTCCACACGTGGGTCAGCAGGAAGCTGGCCGAGCGCACTACCGGGCTGGAATAGTCGGCGGCGATTTCCCACGCATAGGCATGCGCCTTGCGCCAGGCGTCGACCGGCTTGGAATTGTCGCGCTTGGCCTGGATGGCGATGGCTTCGCGTACCGATTCGGCGGCCAGCACCTGGTCCACCAGCAAACGGCGGGTAGACAGGTCCGGCCCGATCACCGCTTCGCGGATGCGCCGGAAGTGCGTGCGCAACACGCGCTGCAACTTGCGCAAGGTGCGCTCGGGCGGCAGCCCTTCGGCCATGGTCTGGCGCAGCGAAATCGGCGGGGCGAAGCGCACAATGGTGGTGCGGCCGTTGAGCAATACCGAGAGCAGGCGGCGGAAGCGGCCAACCAGCGCCCAGTTTTCGGAGAACAGCACCGCAAACCAGCCGCTCTGCTTGTCCGGCGCGCGGCCGACGAAGATCGATACCGGCACCAGGTGCACGTCCAGGTCCGCGCGCACGCGGTGCGCCTGCAGCAGCTTGGCCAGCGAATCGGAATGGGTCTTGCCGCCGCGCTGCTCGGGAATCAGCGAATTGCTGCTGCTGCGCCGTGAGAGCGCCAGGTAGGCGCGCTTGCGCTCCAGCGGGTCGCCCGGCAACGGCACCAACGGCGACGGCAGGCCGACTTCGCGACAGGCCTTGTCCAGAATCAGCGCATTGGACATGCCGTAGTCTTCCAGCACGTACACCACCGGGCGGCCGTCGTCGTAACGGCCGGGCTGGTCCGGCTCGATGGTCAGGCTCAGCCAGGGGTCTGCCAGGCGGCCGAGCAGGCGCGCCCACCAGGGGCGCTTGGCGCTGCGCGCAGCGGCAACGCCGGGGGCGATCGATGGCGCAACCGCTGGCGGTACCGGCTCGGCAAGCGGCAATGACGCCGTGGTGGCGCCGGTGTCGGCAGTGCTGGGCGGGCCGTCCGGGAACGGCAGGGGATTCTGTTCCGGCATCACGGTCATTATCGCCCAGCCGGGCGTTGCCCGGTGTCGGCAGGCTTCGCCGGCGCGGCCGCTGCGGTGTCGGGCGCTGCAGTGGCGCCGGGTAAGGGCGCGGCCTGCGCATCGAGCAGGGCCTGCACTTCGTTCTGGGTCTGCAGCTGATACCAGTGGCCCTCGCGCTTGATCAGCGCAACGTTCAGATCGATATCGTGGGCGGCCAGCGGATAGCGCAGCCGTACCTGGGCGGTGTCGGCAGCCTGCTTGATCAACCCGGTCCGCAACGCGTCCAGGCTGCTGTCGATCGACAGGTCGTAACGCTCCAGCACCTGCTTGCAGGTTCCCCAGAAGGGACCGAGCCGGCGCAGGCTTTCTTCCATGCCCAGCCGCTGCAGGTCGGCATCGGAGGTGATGCCGGTGGCGCTCGCGGCGGTCACCAGGTCGGCGATGCTGGCCTTGGCGCGGGGGCGATCGGCCAGCGGCGCGGTGGCAGCCCACGCGCTCAAAGCATTGACCAACTGCACGTAATGGGCACGCTGCTCGGGCTGGTAGTCGTTGCGGCTACACAGGTATTGCACGCCGAACTGGCCCAGCGATTGCGCCGCCTGCGCGATGCCCTGGGCCTGGCCGGCCAGCTGCGCATCGAAGGCCTGCTGCAGCCGGCGTTCGGCATCGGGCGCCGACAACGACCCGAGCAGCGCGCCGACTTCATTCGGCAGCGGCAGTTCGGTCAGCGGCCAGCGGCTGGCACCGCTGCGCCATGCCGCTTCCAGCTGGGTGTATTGCGCAGGCGTGACCCGGATGCGTGCGTACGCCACCAGATCATTGCGACGCAGCGGCAGGGTCATCGCCTGCATCGCTGCGGCCGGCTCGGCCTTGGCGCCGGGCAGTGCTGGCGCGGTCTGGTTGCGCTGGCAGCCACTCACGCACAGCGCGGCCAGCAGCAGCCACGCGGCGGAGTGGAACCGCCCTGCACGGACGGTAGGTATCGACATGCGCACGATGTTCCCCCTGATCGATCGGCGCATCTTGCTGTCTGGAGGCATTGGCGGCAAGGCGAGCCCGTACCATGCGCCGCGGTATGGTGCGCAGATGTTACGTTTTCGTCGTTCCTGGCATGTTGTCGACCAGTGTCCAACGTTGGCTGCTGATGTCTTAATTCGGACAAACTTGTCCCGCGATCGGGCGCAAGCCCTTGCGCCGCTTGCGATTGGCCCAATGCTGCGACGCATCATGTAAGCGCTTGCAGTTCCTGCTAGCGTGCGCTGCATCTCGCTTGGGGGTCACCATCAGATGGGGCTGATGTCATTCTTGTGCCTGTGTGACACGGGCGCTCGGTGCCAGCGGTGCCAGCAGGCCGTGCGCCTCACCACGGCGCGCTGCGCCACGCGCGTTGACTTGGAGAACGCCACAGCATGAGTCGGCCACGGTCCGAAGGCGGCAGCGTCACCATCAAGGACGTTGCGCGCGAAGCGCAGGTGTCGGTGGCGACGGTCTCGCGCACCATGAACGGGCATCAGCACGTGGCCGAGTCGGTACGCGAGCGTGTCTTGCAGGTGGCGCGTGCGCTCAATTACATCCCGCACCACGCCGCGCGCAGTCTCAGCAGCCGGCGCACCCACACCATCGGGGTGGTGCTGCCGGACCTGCATGGCGAATTCTTTTCCGAATTGATCCGTGGCATCGACCAGGTGGCGTGCGAGCAGGGCTACCACCTGCTGGTGTCCAGCTCGCACGGCGACCCGCAGGCGCATCGCCGTGCACTGGAGCGGCTGCCCGGGCGCGTGGACGGGGTGGTGGTGATGTCGCCGTCGCTGGGCGATTCAGACGTGCATGAAGACGCGCTGCCCGGCGGCCTGCCGGCGGTGCTGCTCAATTGCGCGGGTAGCGCCAGCCAGCGCCCGGTGCTCAATGTGGACAACTACGGCGGCGCGCGGGTCATGACCCGGCATCTGCGCGACAGTGGCCACCGCCGCATCGCCTTCATTGCCGGGCCGGACGACAACTTCGATGCGCATGAGCGCCTGCGCGGGTATCGCGACGAACTGGCGCTGGACCCGGCCGCGCAGCCGTGCGTCTTGCCCGGCAACTTCGACGAAGAATCCGGTTATCGCGCCGGCCAGGCGCTGGCGCAGCAGGACCGCCCGGACGCGGTGTTCGCCGCCAACGACATGATGGCCTTGGGCTGCCTGTTCGCGCTCGGCCATGCCGGGCTCAAGGTGCCACAGGACATTGCGCTGGCCGGATTCGACGACGTGCCGATGGCGCGCTATGTGCTGCCTGCGCTGACCACGATGCGGGTGGATACCGCCGGCCTGGGCGCGCGCGCGTTGCAGTTGTTGCTGGGCCAGCAGTTGGTCGATGCGCCTGCACCGCCTGCCGATGCTGCACCGCCGGCGTTTTCTCAGATGGTTCCGGAGCTGATCGTGCGTGCCTCCAGCGCTGCCCTGGGCACACCAGGCCATTGATGTCCATGCACTACGTCGCATCTTCACTAATTCGTTACGGTTTCTTATGTTTTTTATAACGCCATTGTTGCCGCTACCGCTGCTTGTTCGTCCCTGAAATAACGCGTCACCCTGCGCCACGCCGACCACGCTGCCGGTACGCGCCTGACCCCTGGGAGGGGGAAGTCATGAAGACCTACTACCGTACCGTCTCCACCCTGCCGGCGCGCAGCTTGCTGTGCTGCGCCCTTGCCGCTTCGTTGCTGGCCGCCAGCCCGGCCATGGCCCAGTCCAGTAATGCCACCCTGCGCGGGCAGGTCGCCGCATCCCAGACAGGCACCTTGGTGACCGCCACCAATGTCGCCACGGGCACCACGCGACGCGTGGCGACCGGGCCGGACGGCAGCTATGCCCTGGTTGGCCTTCCGCCGGGTACCTACAAGGTGAATGCCGGCCCTGGCACCGAGAAGACGGTGACCCTGTCGGTGGCTTCCTCGGTGAGCCTGAATCTGGGCACTGGCGGCGAGGCGACAACGCCCGCCGATGGCGCCACCACCACCCTGGACACGGTCAAGGTCATCGCCACCTCGCTGCAGGAGGTCAAGACCTCCGAAGTGGGCACCAATGTGTCGCTCAAGCAGATCAACACGGTGCCGCAGCTGACGCGCAACTTCCTGGAGTTCGCCGACACCGTTCCGGGCATGCAGTTCGAGACCGACCCGAACGGCAACAGCCGCATCCGCGGTGGCGCGCAGGCCAGCTCGGCGGTCAACGTCTACATCGACGGCGTGGGCCAGAAGAGCTATCTGTTCGGCGGCGTCTCCGGCCAGGAGCAGAGCGCGGGCAACCCGTTCCCGCAGCTGGCGATCGGCGAGTACAAGGTCATTACCTCCAACTACAAGGCCGAGTTCGACCAGGTGGGGTCGGCGGCGATCGTGGCCTCCACCAAGTCCGGCGGCAACGAGTTCCACGGCGAGATCTTCGGGCGCACCACCAATACCGATTTCCGCGCGCGTCAGGCCGACGAGCGCGCCGGTGCGCCCAATGCCGACGGCAGCAAGCGCCAGACCCACCAGGACGAATACGGCATGGCCTTCAGCGGGCCGATCGTCAAGGACAAGGCGCATTTCTTCGTCAGCTACGAAGGCAAGGGCTTCGAGGTGTCGGCCAATCCGGTCTCGGTGCCGGACAGCTTCAGCGCCCTGAGCGACGACCTGCCAGCCGGCGTGCAAAGCCGCCTGGGTTCGGTCACCCGTCCGTTCAAGGAAGACCTGTACTTCGGCAAGATCGACTGGGACGTGGGCGAGAACGACCGCCTGGAGTTGACCGCCAAGTACCGCGACGAGAAGAGCCGCGACGACGTGGGCGACCGCAACACCGCCATCGCCGGCAAGAACAACCTCAATACCGAAGAGCGCTACGACCTGCGCTGGCAGCATTTTGGCGAACGCTACGTCAACGAGGCGCGTGTCTCCTACGAGGACGTGCTGTTCAACCCCAATGCCTTCACCCTGGGCAACCAGAATATCTATACCCGCGGCGTGGCCGAAGACGATGTGCTGATCCGCGACAACGCCACCAGCGGCCTGGCCATCCAGCGCAAGGGACAGAAAGGCCCAAGCTTCCAGAACGACCTGACCTTCAACAGCATCGACTGGCACGGTAGCCACGTCATCAAGATGGGCGTGAAGTACAAGGAAGTGGAGCTGACCCAGAGCGAAAACTCGACGGTCAATCCTTCGTTCTACTACGCGGTGGCCGATGGCCTGGGAACCTCGGCGATTCCTTACCAGGTGAAGTTCAATCTGCCGTTTGCCGGTGCGGCGCCGTCGGTGACGACCAAGAGCAAGCAGCTGGGCCTGTACATCCAGGACGATTGGGACGTCAACGACAAGCTGCAGTTGAACCTGGGCGTGCGCTGGGATGGCGAGAAGATTCCCTCGTATCTGGATAACGTGACCCCGCCGGAAGTGGTGGCGGCCTTGAACGGCCCCGGCACCGACCCGACGGTGAGCGCCACCTACGCCGAGCAACTGGCCAAGGGCGGCGTCAACATCAACGACTACATCAGCAACGGCCATAACCGTAAGCAGGACAACAACAACTTCGCCCCGCGCCTGGGCTTCTCATACGATTTCCGCGGCGATGAATCGCTGGTGTTGTTCGGCGGTGCCGGGCGCAGCTACGACCGCAACCTGTTCGACATCCTGGGGCTGGAGCAAGTCAAGTCGGCGCTGGCGCAGTACACGCTGCGCTTTGCCGAAGCCGCGCCCGGCTGCACGCCGGCGCCGGGCACCTGCGTCAACTGGAACCCGGCGTACCTGAGCGATCCGTCAAGCCTCGGCAGCCTGGTCAACTCGGGCGTGCGCAACGGCGAGATCGACCTGCTCAACAACGACGTGAAAACGCCTTATTCCGACCAGTATTCGCTGGGCCTGCGCACGCGGCTGGGCGAGTGGAACACCTCGGCCACGCTGTCCTACATCCATAGCAAGGACGGTCTGATCCTCACCTTGGGTAACCGCTACCCCAATGGCGATTTCTTCCAGAATGGCGGCCAGCCGTGGAACGAGAATCCGCCGGGCTTCGGTTCGCTGCTGATCGGCAACAACGGCGTGGAAACCAAGACCGGCCAGCTGCTGCTGTCGGCCGACAAGCCCTATACACAGGAAAGCGGCTGGGGGCTGACCGCGGCCTACACGTTCTCGCGCGCACGCGGCAACCGCGGCAACGATGAGCGCTACGGGTTCGATGCGGCCACCATCGCCGACTACCCGTTCCTTGATCTGAACGCAGTGCCGCGCCATCGCCTGGTGCTGACCGGCATCTACGATTTGTTCTGGGGCATCAGCGCCTCGGCCAAGCTGACCCTGGCCACAGTGCCGCCGCGCAACGAGGCGGTGTCCTACGACCAGTACGGCGGCCAGCCGTCGGAGAACATCCGCATCGTCTCGGTGGATGCACCGGGCGGCAAGTTCATCGCCGGCGGCGGCATCTTCGGCACCCGGCAGCTGGATCTGTCGCTGTCCAAGGACATGCATGTCACCGAGGCATTGACGGTGCAGGTGCGCGGGGATCTGATCAATGCGCTCAACTTCCGCAACTACGACCAGTACGCCATCGACTGGGGCCAGGACGGCGTCTACAACCCGCGCGCCAGCATCAACCAGTACGGCGCGCTGTCCACCTCGCCGCGGACGCTGTTCCTGAGCGCACGCATCATCTGGTAAGTCGCTAGAAACGCCAGCGTCGCCAACGATGTCAGCACAGGGGTGCCGCCTGTGCTGGCGTCTGCGCACGGCACCTGCTCTGATGCATCGTTGGTTTGCATTGCCCGGTGCTTGCCGATGCGCCGTATCGGCCACGCGCCGCCATTGCCTCGCCCGTCTCGACCCGTGCCTGAAGGAGCAAGCACCGTCACCGCAGACCCTTGTTGTTCTTGCAGCCATTGCGGCTATTGTTGCCTGTTGTCCCTGTGTTCCACACCAAAGCACCAACCCAACGCGCCAGTCACTGCACTGCGTCGCGCTTTACCCCTGGGAGGGGGAAAGTCTTGAAGAATCACCGCACCGTCTCCACCCTGCCGGCGCGTAGCCTGTTGTGCTGCGCCCTGGCCGCCTCGTTGTTCGCCACCACACCGGCCATGGCCCAGTCCAGCAACGCCACGTTGCGCGGCCAGGTCGCTTCCGCGCAGAGCGGCAGCGAGGTCGTCGTCACCAATCTCGCCACCGGCTCGGTGCGACGTGCGCCGGTCAATGCGAACGGCAACTACACCATCGTCGGGCTGCAGCCGGACACCTACAAGGTCGAATCCAACGGCATCAGCCGCACGGTGACCCTGTCGGTGGCCTCCAGCGCCATCGTCGATCTGGGTACCGAGACGACTGCGGCGCCGGTCGGCGATGCGACCACGCTGGATACGGTGACGGTCAGCGCGCCGATGATCCGCGACGTCAAGACCTCGGAGGTGGGCAACACCATCAGCGCGCACCAGATCCAGCAATTGCCGCAGGCCACGCGCAACTTCCTGGAGTTTGCCGATACCGTGCCGGGCATGGTGTTTCAGGTCGATGGCAACGGCAACACCAAGCTGCGCGGCGGTGCGTCCAACGCCAGCGCCGGCAATCTCTATATCGATGGCGTGGGCCAGAAGAGCTACGTGCGCAGCGGTGGCGTTGCCGGTCAAAGCGATACGCAGGGCAACCCGTTCCCGCAGCTCGCCATTGGCGAGTACAAGGTGATCACGTCCAACTACAAGGCCGAATACGGCCAGATCAGCGGCGCGGCGATTACCGCAGCCACCAAGTCGGGCACCAACGAGTTCCACGGCGAAGCGTTCTATCGCTACACCGATCAGGATCTACGCGACAAGCGGCCCGACGAAGAAGCCAACGGCAAGATCGATTCGCAGACCAAGGAATACGGTTTTGCGCTGGGCGGGCCCATCATCCAGCACCGCATGCATTTCTTCGTTGCCTACGAAGGCAAGGAAAACGTGGCGCCCAAGAGCGTGCAGCCCAGTTCCGAGGCGGCGGCCTTCGTCAGCCAGCTGCCGGCCAACCTGTCCAGCCAGTACGGCCCGGCCAACATGCCGTTCGAAGAAGACCTGTTGTTCGGCAAGATCGACTTCGAGCCCACCGATCGCGACCGCATCGAACTGAGCACGATCTACCGCGACGAGACGCAGACCGCCAACGTCGGCGGTACCAACACGCTTGCCCAAGCCACCGACAAGATCAACAAGGACAAGCGCACCAACCTGCGTTGGCAGCACAGTGCCGACAACTGGTTCAACGAGGTCATCGTCGGCACCGAAAATTCGGAGAACAACCCGACCCCGCGCACCCTGGGCAACGGCATCGTCTACACCTATTTCCAGCCGCGCTCCGGTTCCACCGATATCGATGAGCGCACGTTCCTCACCACCGGTTCGGCTGGCGGCAAGAACGCGCAGCGCAAGAGCCAGAAGGGCTGGTTCATCCAGAACGATCTGACGTTCACCAGCTTCCAGTGGCATGGCGAACACACCATCAAGATGGGTGTGAACTACAAGGACATCGAGCTCACCTCGCAGGATTCGGCGGCGTTGAATCCGCAGTTTAGCTATCGCGTCAGCAATGGCAGCATTGACCCAACGCCGTACCGGGTTGACTTCATCGCGCCCTACACCACGCCAGGCCAGCGCGCCACCGTGGTCTCGCCGTCCAAGCAGTACGGCATCTATCTGCAGGACGACTGGGCCGCTACCGACAAGTTGATGATCAACATCGGCGTGCGCTGGGATTACGAAGACACCCCGGCCTACACCAACTTCGTCACCTCGCAGGCCTTCGTCGACGCGCTCTATGCCAACGACGCGGAAAATCCCGGCCAGCCGTGGGCCAATCGTCTGCTGCCCAGCGGCATCAACGTGGCCGACTACATCAGCACCGGCAACAACCGCAAGAACTTCAAGGATGCCTGGGCGCCGCGCTTCGGCTTCTCGTATGACATCTTCGGCGACGAAGCGGCCATTGTGCATGGTGGTGCCGCGCGCTCGTACGATCGCAACCTGTTCGAACAGTTGGCGCTGGAAACCAGCAAGGCGGCGTTGTCGCCAGTGGCGGTGTATTTCGAAAATCCGGCAACCCAGCAGTGCTATCGCGCCGACCGTACCTGCGTGGCGTTCGACCCGCGGTATCTCAACGGCATCGATCAGCTCAACACCATTCCCGGTGTGTCCGGCAGCGCCGAGCTCTTCATGTTCAACAACAAGCTCAAGACGCCGTACAGCGACCAGTACAGCATCGGCATCACCAACCAGATAGGCGACTGGCTGACCGATGTGACCTTCCAGCGCATCCTGAGCTACGACGGCTTTGCGATGGGCCTGATCAACCGCTATCCGGATGGCGCCTATTTCCAGAACGGCAACGTGCCGTGGGGCGAGCCGGTGCCGGGCTACCAGAACACCATCCTGGGCAGCAACGGCCTGGAGCAGCGCAACAGCCAGGTGCTGTTGTCAGCCGACAAGCCCTACACCAAGGAATCCGGTTGGGGCCTGACCTTGTCCTACACCCACACCAGCGCGCGCCAGAATCGCAATATCGATGAGCCCTACGGCTTCGACAAGGCCACGATCCACGACTACCCGTTCGTCAAATCCGACGCGGTGGCCGCGCATCGCTTCGTCGCTTCCGGCTCGATCGACGGCCCGTGGGGGGTGACCTTCGGTGCGAAGCTGGTGTTGGCCACGCCCGAGTCGATCAACACGATCGCCTGCTTCGGCTTCACCGACCCGATGGCGCCACCTGCCAGCAAGTCGGCGTCACCCCGCCAGGCAGCGGCAAGTTCCTGGTGGGCGGCGATATCTGGGGCTACCGCACGGTGGACTTCCAGGCCACAAAGGAGTTCACCGTGGCCGGCGACTTCAAGCTCAATGCACGTGTAAACCTGCTCAACGCGTTCAACTTCAAGAACTACAGCGCGTACGCCTACAACGGCTTCGGCAGCAATGGTCAGTTCGCTCCGGACATCGCCATCAACACCAGTGGCGAGATCAACTACGTGCCACGCAGTGTCGTGCTGGAGATCGGCGCCAAGTTCTGATGCGTGCCTTGCCACATGCGCCGGGACGGGCATGTGGCCTGTCGAACGGGGCCAATTGGCCCCGTTCGCGTATTCGTCCGCTGTCTTTGCTCAGGAATGCATCCGCATGATTCCCGCTCCACCTCGCAACATCGTCATTGTCGGCGGCAGCACCGCCGGCTGGATGGCGGCCGCCGCGTTTGCGCGCGTGCTTGGGCCCACCTTCAAGGTGCAGCTGATCGAGTCCGAACAGCTTGGCACCGTCGGTGTGGGCGAAGCCACCGTGCCGCACATCAAGGCCTTCAATAACCTGCTCGGCATCGATGAGGCCGAGTTCGTGCGCCAGACCCAGGGCAGCTTCAAACTCGGTATCGAGTTCGTCGACTGGCAACGCCCCGGCCGTAAGTACATGCATGGTTTCGGCACCCAGATCGGGCACCCGCTGGGGCTATTGCCGTTCCACCAATACTGGATCAAACAACACGCCCGCGGCAAAGCGCAGCCGCTGGGGGCGTACACGCTCAACACCGTGGCGGCCACGCGCGGCAAATTCATGACCTCGGCCGGCGACGTGCCGGCCAACTCGCCGCTGGCCAACATCGCCTACGCCTACCACTTCGATGCCACGCAGTACGCGCATTTTCTACGTCTCTATTCGGAGCAACGCGGCGTTACCCGCATCGAAGGGTTGGTCGAGCAGGTGCAGCTGCATCCGGAAAGCGGCCATGTGCAATCGTTGCAGCTGGCCTCCGGGCAGGTGATCAAAGGCGACCTGTTCATCGATTGCTCCAGCTTCCGTGGGCTGCTGATCGAAGACGCGCTGCACACGGGCTATCACGATTTCACCCATTGGCTGCCCTGCGATCGCGCGCTGGCGGTGCCCTGCGAAAAAGTGGGCCCACCCACGCCGTACACGCGCTCCACCGCGCGCGCGGCCGGCTGGCAGTGGCGCATTCCGCTGCAACACCGCACCGGCAACGGCTACGTGTATTGCAGCGCGCACATCAGCGACGACGAAGCCGCCGCCACGCTGCTCGCCAATCTGGACGGCAAGCCGCTGGCCGACCCGCGCCCGCTGCGCTTCACTACCGGCCGGCGCAAGCAATGCTGGAACCGCAATGTCGTCGCGCTGGGCCTGGCCAGCGGATTTCTGGAGCCACTGGAATCGACCAGCATCCATCTGATCCAGTCCGGCATTTCCAAATTGCTGGAGCTGTTCCCGCGCGAGGGCATCAGCCCGGTGCTGGTGCAGCGCTACAACGACCGGCTGGCATTCGAGTTCGACCGCATCCGCGATTTTCTGCTGCTGCACTACCACGCCACCGGACGCGACGACAGCGCGTTCTGGCGGCATTGCCGCCACATGCCGATCACCTCGGAGCTACAGAGCACCTTGGATCTTTTCCGCGACAGCGGGCGCTTCTATCGCAATGCCGAAGAAATGTTTGCCGAGATCAGCTGGGTGCAGGTGATGGTGGGCCAGGGCATCCTGCCGCAGGGGTATCACCCGCTGGTGGACCAGGTGCCCGACCGCGACGCCGAAGGCTTCCTGACCAGCGTGGCGCAGACCATTTCGCACTGCGTGGATGTGATGCCCAGCCACCAGCAATTCATCGACCGCTATTGCAAGGCAGCGGCGCTGCCGTAGGTACGTTGGTTGGCACTGCGGCTTGAGCTGATGTCCAGAGTGGTGGCAGTTGCGGTTGGCCGATCCGGATGCAGAGATCCAAGCATGCAGTACCGGCGCAGTCCGCTTGGGCGTCCAGGCGATGCATGCTCGCTGGTGCAGCGGGCAACGCACCATCGACTGCCATCAGGCGGCCAGCCACCGCCGCCGGTCACCGCGACATGCACGACGTGCCGGCCAAAAAAAAGGGATCGGGCACAAGGCGCGATCCCTTCGAAAGCCGGGACAAGCCCGGTGGACAATGAGTGACACAGCTTCCGACTGACATCGGACGCCGGCATGTTAACGAGACTTTTACGTTAAAGCAATGCTTTAATTATTGTTGTCTAAGAAGTTGATTTAATTGAATTTCTAGCAGCGCTCGCGGCTGCTCAGCGGCATTACTAAGCCAGTGCTGCGCGGATCTCCGCCTGGATGGCGGTGGCAGCCGCTGCAGGGTCGCTCGCCAGGCGGATCGGGCGGCCAACGACAATCGCGTCGGCCCCGTCGTTCAATGCTTGCGCCACGCCCACCGTGCGTTGCTGGTCGTCGCCGACCGGACCGCCGGGGCGGATGCCGGGGCAGACGATCGAAAACGCCGGACCGGTGGCACGGCGGATCGGGCCCGCTTCCTGGCCGGAGGCGATGACGCCATCGATACCGGCGGCCTGCGCAGCCAGCGCGCGCTCCACCACCACCTCCACCGGTTCGCGGCCGATGCCCATTGCCGCCAGGTCTGCGCGGCCCATCGAGGTCAGCACCGTGACCGCCAGCAGGCGCATATCGCCGTGGTTGGCGTCGGCGGCAGCCTGCAGCATGCCGGCGTGCCAGCCGTGCACGGTGCAATAGCTCACCGGCCACTGCGCCAGGCGGCGGATGGTGCCGGCCACGGTGGCAGGAATGTCGAAGAACTTGAGGTCCACAAACACGCGCTTGTCGCGCTTGGCCAGCGCGTCGAGCACGTGGAAGTACTCGCCCGATGCCAGCAACTCCATGCCGATCTTGTAGAACGACACCGAATCGCCGAGCCGGTCCACCCAGGCGATCGCTTCGTCGTGGCCGGGCACATCCAGCGCGAAGATCAGCCGCTCATGCGCGGCCAGCGGCAAGGGCGTGCGGCTCATCGGGCCACCTCCAGCGCAGCGCGCTTGGCATCGTGGCGCTTTTGCCAGGGTTGCGCGTAATCGTTATTGAACTGCGCCGGCTCCCAGCCGCTGTAGCTGGGGTGGGGCAGCATCCACCAGCGTTCACCAAACCAGTCATGGTACTGCTGCAGCAACGCGCCACGCGCCTGGCCGGTGTTGGCGGTGACCTGCACGAAGTCGCCCAGCTGGTCGCCGAACTGCATCAGCACGCGGTACTTCTGTCCGGCCAACTGGCGGCGGCAGTTCTTTTCGCTGCCGTTCTGCTCGCAGCCGGGCACCACCGTGCCCAGGCCGAGAAAGACGCTGTCGTCGGCCACCGGCAAGGCCACGCTGCGCAGATTGGCCAAGGTGGCGTCCTTCAGGTGCACCGCACGATTGGAAATGTAGATCAGGGTGATGCCGCGGGCGTTGGCGGCCTTGGCGAAATCCACCACGCCGGGGATCGGCTTGGCCTTCTTCTCGGCCACCCACTGGTCCCAGCTCAGCTCGTCGTATTCCTTGCCATCGCGCAGCAGGCGCGCCTGGTAGGGCGAGTTGTCCAGCACGGTCTCGTCCACATCCAGCACCACCGCCGGCTTCAAGCCGGTGGCGGCATTGCCGTGTTCTTCCGGCACCAGCGCGTCCCAATTGGGCTGCTTGAGCGCGTTATCGAGCTTGTCGGCAGCGGCGCGGTAGGTCTGCTCGGCCACGGCGCGGTATTCCTCCGAGCGCTGCATCCACAGCACCGCATTGAGGTTGTCGTCCCCGGCCGGTGCGGTGGTGGACGACGTCGCGGCCTTGCCGGCCGCAGCGCTGGCGTCGGCATTGGCAGTTGCGGCGGCTTCCTGCGCCTGCGGGGCTGGCTGCGTGTCGGCGGGCTTGCAGGCGCTCAGGGCCAGCGCGGTGCAGGCGATAAGGGACAACGGAGCGTAAAGCGAGGAGCGCATGGCATCCACCGTGACAGGGATCGGCAATAAAGCCTGCGATTTTAGCCGGTTCGCGCCGCATCGCTCGCGCTGGCCGAGGCAGCGCCGTTGGTTGACACAGGCGCACGGCTGACGCTCGCCGCGATGCCGGTCGTCATACACGCTGGGCTGCATCGGTCTTCCACACGATTGCGGGCATGTGCCCATGCCTGGATGCCCAGACCGGTTGCCAGCGCACGACGCCCACATGCGCGATACCGTCAATGTCGTCGGCCACCTGGCATAGCGTCGCAGCGGAAGAACGCCGGCAGCGGATCGGCATATCCTTGTGCGCTGATTGCCTACCGGAGTCATCCATGACAGAGACCTCGCCCCCGCTCGTCCTCGACACCGCCCAGGCCCGCGTGCTCGGCTGTTTGATCGAAAAAGAGGCCACCACGCCGAACACGTACCCGCTCACCGTCAACGCTGCGCAGGTGGCCGCGAATCAGAAGACCACGCGCGAGCCGGTGCTGAACCTGCAGACCGGTGTGGTGCACCACGCGCTGCGCCAGCTGGAAAGCCTGGGCCTGGTGCGCCAGCAGTTTTCTTCGCGTGCCGAGCGTTACGAACACCGCCTGGGCAGCGTGCTGGATCTGACCCGCCAGCAGGTCGCACTGATCGGCCTGCTGCTGTTGCGCGGCCCGCAGACGCTGGGCGAGCTGTACGCGCGCAGCGAACGGCTGGCGCGTTTCAACGATGCCGAAGACGTGCGCCATCACCTGGAGCGGCTGATCCAGCGTGGTCTGGCCGCACAGCTGCCGCGCGCCAGCGGTCAGCGCGAAGACCGCTACGCGCATCTGCTCAGCGGCGACCTCGATGTGGAGGCGCTGCAGGCTGCCGCCGCGCGTGCGGCCCCCAGCGCGCGCAGCGGCAGCGACACCAGCGACCTGGAAGCGCGCGTGCAGACACTGGAAGCGACGATCGTCGAACTGCAGGAAGCGCTCGCGGCGGTACAGGCGCGGCTGGACGCGGCTGGCGCCTGATCGTCGGCGGTACCCCGCCGACGGCTGCAGCGGCGGCGCGGCAGGTGTGCCGCAGCATCGGCGCCTGTTGCATCGGGTGATCAGGCAGTTGCCGGATCCGATACCCATCACGGCGCGCAGAGGCATGCGGCATCGCCCACAAGACCCGCACTGCCTTGTCGCCCGGCTGCACTCTGTCAGTCTGCGCACGTGCCGGATGGAGGCACCGGCCCGTCCTGCCGCGGCAGTGCAGCCGCACTGCCCGCGCTTGAGCGCCAGGGCCGGGGCACGCCAACCTCAGGTCGACGTGTCCACCTCGTCCCACTCGGCATCTTCGAAGTGCAGTAGCCAGTTGAGCGCGTAATGCCGCTCATACACCACGCCCGGCATGATGCCGGCAGGCACCGGCTGACCGGATTGGCCGGCCTGGCGGACCGCCCAGTGCAGGCGCAGGTGGCGGTCCAGCGTGTCCAGCAGCTCGGGGAGCGGGCGTAGCGCCAGCGTCGGGCGCTCAGCGGCTTGCGCGTTGTCCAGCGCGCCCTGTGCGGCCAGGGGCACATCGCACAGGGCGGTGGGCTCCGGCAATGTGTCGGCCAACCCCAAGGCCCATTGCAGCACGGCCAGGGCTTCGTAGCGCCAGCCGAAGTTGGCCAGCACCTGCGCGTCCTCGGCGAAGAAGGCGCGCTCCTGCGGCGACAGCGCCGCGGCCACGCCGGGAAGGCGCGTTTCCACCTCGTCCAGCGACGGCGGCGTATCGCCGGCGGCCAGGATTTCTGCCCGCAGCGCCACCGCAAACAACGCCAGCATGCGCTGACTGACGACTGCCGCATCGCGTACGCGTGCTTCGACCTGGCCGGGCACCGGCGGCAGGCTGGGCGGCACGCGGATGCCTTGCACGGTCAGCAGGGAAAGTTGCTGCGCGCGCCGCTGCAACGCATCGGGAGGATACGGCACCTGCGCATCGTCGTTGATCGCCGGCTCGCCCTGGCTGATCAGCACCCGGCCCTGCGGGTCGCGCACGCTGCCATCGGCCAGGAAACACACTGCATTGGCCTGCTCGGCCCACTGCGCCAGCGCGCCGAAGTCCGCATCGTCGACCTCGAAACTGAAGTGCTGGCGCACCCGTTGCACATGCCGCATCAGGTGATAGCGCGATTGCGTCATCTGCCCATCGCCGGCCTGATTCACGTAGCCGACGAAGCCATGCACGTGATCTGTCAGCTCCGGATCGGCATGGTCGCGGTGCTGCACGGCCGCCTGCGGCAGAAAGTCCGGCCACAGCGGCGCGCACAGCGTGGAATAGGCGTTGACCAACAGTGCCATGCAGGCATCCCTGCGCAGTGGAAAACAACCGGCAGGGTGACGTAGCGCCGCTCAGCTGTCCACGCCACCAGGGCCGAGGTCGATCGTGTAGTACGCCACGGCCTCGGTGCCGGGACTCAGCACCCGCAGGCTGTCGTAGCGCAGCCCCAGCGCTTCCAGTGCGCGGATCGACTCCGCATTGCCTGGCGAAACGATCGCGCACATCTGGGTCAATCCCAGTCCCTGGCGTGCATGCTCCAGCACCGCACGCCCGGCCTCGGTCACATAGCCCTTGCCGCGATACGCGGGCAACAACGCGAAACCGATATGCGGCACCGGCAAGGTCTCGCGGCACAACGGGCCCAAGGTGCCCATGAAGGTGCTTCCGTCGCGCGTTTCCAGCGCCCAGTGCGCGAAGCCGTGTTGTTGCTGATGCGCCTGCGCCCATTCGCGCACATGCTCGCGCGCCTGCTCGCGGGTGCGGATGCCGCGATCGTTGATGCCGGCGATGAACGCAGGATCGTTGACCAGCGCCAGCATCGCCTCGGCAGCGCGCTCGGGGTCGAGCAGACGCAAGCGCACGCGTGCGGTTTCGAGGATGACGGTCACGGCGCACTCCGTTGGCGGGAGCCTCAGACCGCCGTGCGGCAGTGGCACTGACAAGCCATGACGATCGCACGCATGGCCACGCTGCTCGACGCGCAAGGTCGGCGATGTCACGCGGGTTGGGTGGTGCAACTGGCGCGCACCACCGGTGCGTCGTGCCGGCCATCGGCGCGTTGCCGGCTTGCATCGTTGGCCGGCAGCGCTTCGGCTTGGGACGGCTAACTTCAGCGCTAGCCATCATGCCGCGCCTGCATGCCAGCTGCTCCGCTTCTGTGGCGGGCCGCATGCCTCAGCGCGTAGTGCGCACGTCAAGCGCCGTCACTGGGCCTTGATGGACTTCTCTCTGCCAACATTGCAGGTCATTCCACGATGCGCTCCGTCCTTGCGCACGTGGTGCCGTGCAGTGCAGCCGGCTCAGGAGGCTAAGCGCCAGGCACGCTTCGCAACCGATGTGTGCCACGCACGCACCAGCAGTGCCTCCGGCACACGCCCAGCGCCGTCTTGCGTGCCAGGCTCAGCTCTTGATGCATGTGGCACAAAGCTGCCCGCGCGGCTCAGTGGAACTCAGTCGAACAACGCCTGGATCGCTGCCAATCCCGCACTGGCGCGTTCCTTCTTGCGCTCGGCGTCGGCCACCGGATCGGCGCCATCGCGCTGCAGTTCTTCGGCCGGAATCTCATCGAAAAACCGGCTCGGCTTCAGTCGCACATGCTCGCCGAACTTGCGCGTCAGCTTGCTGTGACTCATCCACAACTGCTCCTTGGCGCGGGTGATGCCCACGTACAGCAGGCGACGCTCTTCCTGCAAATTGCCTTCTTCCAGGCTCACTTCGTGCGGCAGCACGCCGTCCTCGCAGCCGACGATGAAGACATAGCGAAATTCCAGTCCCTTGGACGCATGCATGGTCATCATGCGCACCTGGTTGCCGCCATCGTCCTTGTCGTTGCGCGACAGCAACGCCAACTGCGCAGCCAGATCGCTGGCGCTTGCACCGCGCGGGCCACCTTCGAACCACTCGGCCAGCTCGTCCAGATTGCGCTTACGCCGCTGGAAGCCGGTCTCGTCCTTGGACTGATTGCGCAGGTCGTTGAGCAGGCCGGACTTGTCGGCCAGCATGCGCACCAGCTCGCCGGCCGGCATGCTGGACGAGTGCTCGCGCATATCGCGCAGGATGTCGGTAAACGCACTCAAACCGTTGGCTGCACGCGGCGGCAAATGCTGCAGGGCACCCATCGACTCGGCCGCACGCGACATCGGCACCGACTTGGCGCTGGCCAGCTCGGCCAGACGCGCCAGCGAGGTCGCACCGACTTCGCGCTTGGGCGACTGCACGGCACGCAAGAACGCCGCGTCGTCGTCCGGGTTGACGATCAACCGCAACCACGACAGCAGATCCTTGACCTCCTGCCGCTCCAGAAACGCGGTACCGCCGGTGAGGTGATACGGCACGCGCAACAGCTGCAGCGCTTTTTCAAGCGGCCGCGACTGGAAGTTGCCACGGAACAGGATGCAGAAATCGCTCCACGGCACCTGCTTGGCAGTGCCCAGGAACGAGATCTCCGCAGCGACCTTTTCGGCCTCGTGCTCGCTGTCGCGACATTCCCACACGCGGATGCGCTCGCCGTCGGCCTGGTCGCTCCACAAGGTCTTCAAGTGTTCGTGCGGGTTATGCGCGATCAACGCGTTGGCCGCGCGCAGCACGCGGTTGGAGCAGCGGTAGTTCTGCTCCAGCTTGATGATTTCCAGCGCCGGATAATCGCGCGCCATCTGCTGCAGGTTTTCCGGATTGGCGCCGCGCCAGGCATAGATGCTCTGGTCGTCGTCGCCCACGCAGGTGAAGTTGCCGCGCGGCCCGGCCAGCATCTTCAGCAGCCGGTACTGCGCATCGTTGGTGTCCTGGCACTCGTCCACCAGCAGGTAGCCGATGCGCTCGCGCCAGCCCATCACGATGTCTTCGTTGGCTTTCAGGATCTGCACCGGCAGGCGGATCAGGTCGTCGAAATCCACTGCGTTGAAGTTGGTCAACCGCGCCTGGTAGCGCTCGTACAAACTGGCCGCTTCCTTCTCGCGGGTGCTGCGTGCCGCCGCCATCGCCTGCTCCGGCGACAGCCCGGCGTTCTTGGCGCGCGAGATTAGGTTCTTGGCGTCCTCGATGGCATCGGGCTTGGCACCATGCATCAGGTCCTTGATCTGCGCGGCGGCATCGTCCGAATCGAAGATCGAAAAGCCGCCCTTCAAACCGGCGGCGGCATGCTCGATCTGCAGGAACTTCAGCCCCAGCGCGTGGAAGGTGCAGATGGTCAGGCCGTCGGCACCATCGCCGCGGATGCGTTTGGCCACACGCTCGCGCATTTCCTTGGCCGATTTGTTGGTGAAGGTGATCGCGGCGATGCGCTTGGCCGGATAGCGGCCGATGGCGATCAGATGCGCGATCTTTTCCACGATCACACGCGTCTTGCCGCTGCCGGCGCCGGCCAGCACCAACAAGGGACCTTCGCAGTGCAGCACCGCGGCGCTTTGCGGGGGATTGAGACCGTACATAGAGGCTTCCGACAGAGCGCGCCATTGTACCGGGGCTGCTTGCGGCTGGCCGGCACGATGGATTCATGTCTCCCGTGCCGCTAGCCCTTGCCCATCACCGGAGGCTGCGCTCCCCTCCGCTCGACGGCAGGCGTTGCCCCCATCCGGCCACGCCATCGCCGCACCCACAGGCGCCGCATCCGGCCGCCCGGCCCGGTAAAATCGCCCGATGGCCAAGCTCTATTTCTACTATTCGGCGATGAATGCCGGCAAGACCACCACCTTGCTGCAGTCCGCGCACAATTACCGCGAGCGTGGCATGCGCACGCTGATCCTCACGCCCAAGCTCGATCACCGCGCCGGCAGCGGCGTGGTCGCCTCGCGCATCGGCCTGCGCGCGGATGGGCGTATCTTCGAGCGCGACACCGAGTTGCAACAGCTGGTCGAACGCGACATCCACAACGACGGCGCGTTGCACTGCGTGTTGGTGGACGAAGCGCAATTCCTCAACCGTGCGCAGGTCTGGCAGTTGAGCGAGGTGGTCGACCGTCTGCGGATTCCGGTGCTGTGTTACGGCTTGCGTACCGATTTTCGCGGCGAGTTGTTCGAAGGCAGCCAATTCCTGCTGGCCTGGGCCGACGAGCTGGAAGAGATCAAGACCATCTGCCACAGCGGCAGCAAGGCGACCATGACCGTCCGTGTGGATGCACACGGGCACGCGGTGCAGGACGGACCGCAGGTGGAGATCGGCGGCAACGAGCGCTATGTGTCGGTCAGCCGCGCCGAGTTCAAGAAGATCATGCGCGGCGAGGGCCGCATCGATCCGCTGCAGATCGCCTTGCCGCTGCCGGTTGCCTAGGGAACCTCTGAACAACGCGCCAAAAAAGCGCGACACTATCGTTTCGGAGTGAGGAGACATCACATGCAACTGACGTTCGGTGACGCTGAGGGCCTGGGCAAGCGCAAGCAAACCCGTCGCGAGATTTTCCTGGCCGAGATGGAGCAGGTCGTTCCGTGGCAGCAACTGCTTGCCCTGATCGCGCCGCACTATCCGGTATCGGGGCGGCCCGGTCGGCAGCCGTACGCACTGGCGACGAGGTTGCGGAT
>NZ_JFAQ01000060.1 GCF_001304695.1 Xanthomonas axonopodis | reverse complement strand
GCATGGTCGGCCTGCAGGCCGCGCGTTGCCTCGGCGGCACGCGCAACCGGCGCTGGGCGGGTCTCAGCCCAGCGCGGTGTCCCATAACAGTTTGAGGTTCAGCATCACGATCAACGCGGCGATGCCCCAGGCCAGCCGTACCAGCCACGGTGGAGCCACCAATGCACCCATCAAGCGCCGGTCGGCAGTGAACTGCACCAGCGGGATCACGGCGAACGGCAGCTGCATCGACAGCACCACCTGGCTCAGGACCAGCAGCCGCGCGGTGCCGGCATCGCCATACCACCAGGTCACCGCAATCACCGGCACGATGGCGATGCCACGCGTCAGCAGCCGTCGCACCCACGGCCGCAGTCGCAGCCGCAGAAAGCCTTCCATGACGATTTGTCCGGCCAGGGTCGCAGTGACCGTGGAGTTGACGCCGGAGGCCAGCAACGCCACCGCGAACAAGGTCGAGGCCAGGCCAGCTCCCAGCATCGGCGCCAGCAGGGCATGCGCCTGCTCGATGTCCTGCACATCGGTGCGGCCCTGCGCATGGAACACCGCCGCGGCCAGGATCAGGATCGCCGCGTTGATGCCCAGCGCGAACATCAACGCCACCGTACTGTCGGTGACCGCCCAGCGCAGTGCCGAGCGACGTCCGCTGTCGGTGCGGGGATACGCACGCGTCTGCACGATCGAGGAATGCAGATACAGATTGTGTGGCATCACCGTCGCGCCGATGATGCCGATCGCCAGGTAGAGGGCATGCGGATTGGTCAACACCTGGGTGCGCGGCACGAAACCGGCCAACAGGGTGGCGATCGGCGGCGCAGCCATGGCGATCTGGATGCCGAAACACGCGAAGATGATCAGCAGCAGCGCGATCACGAAAGCTTCCAGCGCGCGGAAACCGCGATTCATCAGCAGCAACACCAGCACCACATCCACCGCGGTGATGATCGCGCCCATGGTGAGCGGAATCCCGAACAAGAGCTTCAACGCAATTGCGGTACCGATCACCTCGGCCAGATCGCAGGCGATGATGGCCAGCTCGCAGATGCCCCACAGCGCCAGATTGACACCGCGCGGATAACGTACGCGACAGGCCTGCGCCAGATCCAGCCCGGTCGCGATGCCCAGCCGCGCCGACAGGCCTTGCAGCATGATCGCCATCAGGTTCGACAACAGGATCACCGACAGCAGCAGGTAGCCGAACTGCGAACCGCCGGCCAGGTCGGTGGCCCAGTTGCCCGGGTCCATATAGCCCACCGACACCATGTAGCCCGGTCCCAGGAAGGCCAGCAGGCGGAACCACCAATGGCCGCCCTTGGGCACGGAGACGCTGGCCTGGTGGTCGCCCAGACCGCCGATGGCGGTGGCTGACGACGGCGCTGAGGTGGCGGTATCGGCGGACATGCACGTGGGTCGAAACGGAATAAAGGAATGATATAGTAGTTGCTATGCTGTTGAGCATTGGCAAATTCAATCGTATTGATCTGCTGCGTGCTTCAAACTATGCGCTCCGGCATCGACGCCGGCGACGATGACGAGGAAAAGGGTGGGCAAGAGCGAAAAGGTGGAAGCGGCCGCGCCGGTCCTGATCGATGCGCAGGTGCACATGGAGAGCTTCCGTCAGGTACGCCAAGCGCGCCGCGCCGAGCTGGTCGAAGACTATGTGGAGCTGATCTCCGATCTGCTGGTGGACGGCGGCGAAGCACGTCAGGTCGATATCGCTGCGCGCCTGGGCGTAGCGCAGCCCACCGTGGCCAAGATGCTCAAGCGGCTGGTGCGCGATGGTTGGGTTGTGCAGCGGCCCTACCGTGGGGTGTTCCTGACCCCGGCCGGCGAGGCGCTGGCCGCCTCCAGCCGGCAGCGCCACCAGATCGTGGAGCGCTTCCTGCTTGCGCTCGGCATCGATGAAGCCACCGCGCGTCGCGACGCGGAGGGCATCGAACACCACGTCAGCGAAGCCACGGTTGCCGCGTTCGCCGCGTTTCTGGACCGCCAGGGCGGTTCGGCCACGTGAGCGTGCCCACTGATGCGCCGACCGACACGCCGCACGCGGCGATCGACGTGCACTGGATGCGGCACGCTTTGCAATTGGCCGAGCGTGCCGAGCGCGACCATGACGAAATCCCGGTTGGCGCGCTGCTGGTCGATGCGCTAGGCAACGTGCTTGGCGAAGGCTGGAACTTCAATATCGCCAGCCACGATCCCAGCGCGCATGCCGAAATCGTGGCGATGCGCGAAGCCGGGCGCCGTCTGGCCAATCATCGCCTGCTCGGCTGCACGCTCTACGTCACCCTGGAGCCGTGCGCGATGTGCGCGATGGCGATGATTCATGCGCGGATCGCGCGCGTGGTGTTCGCCGCCAGTGATTCCAAGACCGGCGCCTGCGGCAGCGTCTTCGACCTGCTGACCGACCCGCGCCACAACCATCGCGTGCAGGTGTGCGGCGGCGTGCTTGCGGCCGAGGCGAGCTTGCGGCTGACCAATTACTTCAGGGCTAAGCGCGGCAAGCCGCCACTTGCGCCCTGAGCGACGTGGCCGCGGTATGATGCGCGCCCTCTTCAGCATCCGGCCGGCGACGGCCTCCACAGGACGGCGATATGGCAGAGAACCTTGCAGGCAACGACCGACTGATCTGGATCGATCTGGAAATGACCGGCCTGGATACCGATCGCGATTCCATCATCGAGATCGCCACCATCGTGACCGATGCGCAGTTGAACGTGCTTGCCGAGGGGCCGGAACTGGCCATTGCGCATCCCCTGGAAACCCTGGAAGCGATGGACGAATGGAACCGCCATCAGCACCGACGTTCGGGTCTGTGGCAGCGCGTGCTCGACAGCCAGGTCACCCATGCACAGGCCGAAGCGCAGACGGTGGCATTCCTGAGCGAGTGGATCCGCGCTGGCACCTCGCCGATGTGCGGCAACTCGATCTGCCAGGATCGCCGCTTCCTGCACCGGCAGATGGCGCGCCTGGAGCGCTATTTCCATTACCGCAACCTGGACGTGTCCACCATCAAGGAGCTCGCGCGACGTTGGGCGCCGACGGTGGCGAACGGGTTCGCCAAGAGTTCGGCGCATACCGCCCTGAGCGATGTGCGCGATTCGATCAACGAGTTGCGCCACTATCGTCAGTTCATGGGCGCGCTTGGTGGCGATCCCGCAGCGGGTGTGGAAGCCTGAGAATCCGCAGGCGTGTGTTGCGCACTGAAAGCGAGTAGCGGGCGTACTCCAAGCGCGTCTGAGCATCGCTTCTGCGCATTGGCGCAAACACGACCTTGAGCTATCCGAACTGACAAAAAAGGCCGCATCACTCGATGCGGCCTTTTTTTCTACTGTAGTGCCGCGGGCGCAGCATCAACGCGCCAATGAAGGCCCCTTGCTCGGATCGCCGTCATCGGTGACGCCTTTGAGCAACAATGCCGAGATCGGCTTGCCATCGGCGTCGTGGTGATACACGTGCAGGTCGCGCTGCGGGTAGGGGATGTTGAGCCCATTTTCCAGCAACTGGTTGCGGATCTGCTCCAGCGTGGTGCTCTTGGCGGCGCCGAGGTTGCCATTGGTCGCATAGGCGAACAACATCAGGTCGACCGTACTCTCGCCCAGGTTGGTCACCTGCACAAATGGTGCAGGCGAGTCCAGGATGTTCGGGTTGTCCTTGGCGATCTGCAGCAACAGCTGCTGCGCTTTCTTCAGATCGTCTTCGTAGCCCACGCCCACCGTCACTTCCAGGCGGCGGTTGGGCAGGGTGCTGTAGTTGACGATGGGGGCGGTGGTAATCGTGCTGTTTGGCAGGGTAATCATGCGCTCGTCGAACGAACGGATCCTGGTCTGGAAGATATGGATCTCGTCGACGATGCCTTCCTGGCCGGCAATCAACACGTGGTCGCCATCGCGCATCGGCCGCAGCACGATGAGCATCACGCCGGCAGCGATGTTGGACAGCGAATCCTTCAGTGCAAGGCCGACCGCCAGGCCTGCCGCGCCGAGCACTGCAATCAGCGAGGTCGGTGGCACACCGATCTGACTCAGTGCGCTGACGAAGACCAACACCAGCAACAATGCGTACATCACGTTGCGCAGGAAGTTGGTCAGCGTGATCTCGACGCGCGCACGAGTGAGCGCGCTGTGCAACCATTGACTGAGTTGCCGGGCCAGCCACATGCCGACCACCACGATCAGCAGCGCCACCCCCCAATTGACCGCGTACTGCGCCCACGGAATGGCGGCCCAATTGAATGCCGGCTCGCTGGTTGCGGCCGGCTTCGCAGCAGCTGCTCTTGCAGCTGCTGTCCACATTGCACCCATCAGTCCCATCAGCCCTCGCTCTTGAACTTGGCCAGACGCAGCCAGGTATCGACCACGGTATCTGGATTCAACGACACCGATTCGATCCCTTCTTGCATCAGCCACTCGGCCAGTTCCGGGTGGTCGGACGGCCCCTGGCCGCAGATACCCACGTATTTGCCCTTGGCGCGTGCCGACTTGATCGCCATCGACAGCAGCTTCTTCACAGCCGGGTTCCGCTCATCGAACAGGTGCGCGACGATCGACGAGTCGCGGTCCAGGCCCAGGGTGAGCTGGGTGAGGTCGTTGGAGCCGATCGAGAAACCGTCGAAGATCTCCAGAAACTCGTCGGCCAACAACGCGTTGGACGGCAGCTCGCACATCATGATGATTTTCAGGCCGTTCTCGCCTTGCTTGAGCCCATTCTGCTCCAGCACTTCGATCACCTTGCGGCCTTCCTCCAGCGTGCGCACGAACGGGATCATCACCCAAAGGTTGTTCAGGCCCATCTCGTTGCGCACCTTCAGCACCGCCTTGCACTCCAGCGCGAAGGCCTTGGTGAAGGACGGATCGACATAACGGCTGGCGCCGCGGAAGCCGATCATCGGGTTCTCTTCGTGCGGCTCGTAACGCGAACCGCCGATCAGGTTGGCGTATTCGTTGGACTTGAAGTCCGACAAGCGCACGATCACCGTATTTGGCGCGACCGACGCGGTCAGCGTGGCGATGCCTTCGGCCAGGCGGTTGACGTAGAAGCTCACCGGATCGCCATAGCCGGCAATCTTGGCGTCGATCTTCTTGCGGACATCGGCGTCCTGCTTGTCGTATTCCAGCAGGGCGTTGGGATGCACGCCGATATGCGAGGCGATGATCATCTCCAGGCGCGCCAAGCCGATGCCGGCGTTGGGCAGCTGACCGAAGTCGAATGCACGCTCCGGGTTGGCGACGTTCATCATGATCTTCAGCGGGGCTGGCGGCATGTTGCCCAGATCGGTCGTGGTGCGCTCGAACGCCAGCTTGCCTTCGTAGATGAAGCCGGTGTCGCCCTCGGCGCAGCTGACGGTGACTTCCTGGCCGTCCTTGATCACGGCGGTCGCATTGCCCGAGCCGACCACGGCCGGCACACCGAGCTCACGCGCGATGATCGCTGCATGGCAGGTACGGCCGCCGCGGTTGGTGACGATGGCCGAGGCGCGCTTCATCACCGGCTCCCAATCGGGGTCGGTCATGTCCGCAATCAACACATCGCCAGCCTTGACGCGATTCATGTCGTCCAGCGAACGCACCACGCGTGCCACGCCGCTGCCGATTTTGGCGCCGACGGCGCGACCTTCAACCAGGATCTTGGCGTCCTTGGCTTCCAGTGCAAACCGTTCGATCTGGGTCGCATGGCTGCGCGACTTCACGGTTTCCGGGCGCGCCTGCACGATGAACAGCTTGCCGCTGATCCCGTCCTTGGCCCACTCGATGTCCATCGGGCGGCCGTAATGCTTTTCGATCACCAGCGCCTGCTTGGACAGTTCCTGCACGTCTTCGTCGCTGATCGAGAAGGTGCTGCGCAGTTCCAACGGCGTGTCTTCGGTGCGCACCCGCTCGCCGGGCACATCCGAATACACCATGCGAATGGCCTTGCTGCCGAGCGAGCGGCGCAGGATCGCCGGCTTGCCCGCAGCGAGGGTGGGCTTGTAGACGTAGAACTCGTCCGGGTTGACCGCGCCCTGCACGACCATTTCGCCCAGACCGAAGCTGGAGGTCACGAACACCACGTCGCGGAAGCCGGATTCGGTGTCCAGCGTAAACAACACGCCTGCCGCGCCGACCCCCGAGCGCACCATCAACTGCACGCCGGCCGAAAGGAAAACGTCTTCATGCTTGAAGCCGTGATGCACGCGATAGGCAATTGCGCGATCGTTGTAGAGGCTGGCGAACACTTCCTTGACCTTGTGCACGACATCGTCGGCGCCGGTCACATTGAGGAAGGTCTCCTGCTGGCCTGCGAACGAGGCGTCCGGCAAATCCTCGGCGGTGGCCGAGGAGCGCACCGCCACGGCAACGTCGCCGCTGCCGTTTTCGGAACACAACTGGGCGTAGGCGGTGCGAATGTCGCGGTCCAGTTCCGGCTGCAGCGGTGCATCGATCACCCAGCCGCGGATTTCCTTGCCGGCCAGCGTGAGTGCATTGACGTCCTCGACATCCAGCGTTGCCAGCTTGTCGAAGATGCGCTTGGACAGATCGTTGTGGGCGATGAAGTCCTTGAAAGCTTCCGCGGTGGTCGCATATCCACCGGGAACCGAGACGCCCAACCCAGCCAGGTTGCCGATCATCTCGCCAAGTGAGGAATTCTTACCACCTACGCGGGCCAGGTCGGCCAGGCGTAACTCATGCAACCACAGGATATTCTCGTTCAAGCGCGATGCTCCGTAAGGCCATCGCCCGAGCGGGCTGAATGGCCGCGACCGTAGGAAGAAGCCGCTATGATGCAGTGCACAGCGGAACCTGCACAAGCATGAATCCGTAAGTTTTGGACACCAGTTCAAAGAGGTGGTCTTGATGTCAACAATTCGGCCGGTGTTTTACGTTTCCGATGGAACCGGTATCACCGCTGAAACGATTGGGCATAGCCTGCTCACGCAGTTCAGCGGTTTCAACTTTGTCACCGACCGCATGTCGTTCATCGCTGATGCAGATAAAGCGCGCGATGCCGCCATGCGCGTGCGCGCGGCAGGCGAGCGGTACCAGGTGCGCCCGGTCGTGGTCAATTCGTGCGTCGATCCACAATTGAGCATGATCCTGGCAGAAAGTGGCGCGCTGATGCTGGATGTATTCGCACCTTTCATCGAGCCGCTGGAGCGCGAGCTCAATGCGCCGCGTCACTCCCGAGTTGGCCGCGCGCACGGCATGGTGGACTTCGAAACCTACCACCGCCGCATCAACGCGATGAACTTCGCGCTCAGTCATGACGATGGCATTGCGCTCAATTACGACGAGGCCGATGTGATCCTGGTGGCGGTGTCGCGCGCCGGCAAGACGCCGACCTGCATCTATCTGGCCTTGCATTACGGCATTCGCGCCGCCAACTACCCGCTTACCGACGAAGATCTGGAAAACGGGCAGTTGCCGCCGCGGTTGCGTAATTACCGCAGCAAGTTGTTCGGTTTGACCATTGATCCTGAGCGGTTGCAGCAAATTCGTCAGGAGCGGCGCGCGAATTCGCGCTACAGCGCGGCAGAAACCTGCCGGCGCGAAGTCGCGATCGCCGAGCGCATGTTTCAGATGGAACGCATTCCCTCGCTCAGCACCACCAATACCTCGATCGAGGAAATCTCCAGCAAGGTGTTGTCCACCCTGGGCCTGCAGCGCGAGATGTTTTGAGCGGAGTTTGGGGATTGGACATTCGGGATTGGTAGCCGTCACTCACGTTTCGGCCGCCGTGCCCATCGGGTCGAAAGAGCTACCGGCAGTGGTCGGCGGCTGGGGGATACGAAACGGGCGGGGCAGTGCTCGGCCAAGGTAGGCCTGCCGTCGGGCCCTCGTCATGCTGCCCGTGCGGCGGCGCAGCGTGTAGGATCGGTCCATGGCGCAAGCACTGAGCAAACTCGAACGCATTCCCAAACTGAGCCGCTTCGGCTGGCTGATGGGCTTGTACGCCGAAAACTTCCAGCATCTGACCCGGTTGTTCGCCCCGGCCGATCTGGCGCCGGGCTCATACGTGTCCTCGATCGGCGATGGCCTGAATCTGCGGCTGGACGTGATCCAATGCCATCGCTACACGGTGGAACTGCGCCTGACCTACGACCTGTGCGACCCGGTCACCGGCGAGCCGGACCCGTCAGCGTATGTGCGGCTGTACCGCGATGCGCGCCAGGCCGAGACCACGCATTGCTATGTCGGTCGGCGCTGGCAGGACGTCATGGGCATGTTCCCGCCGCCGGCCGAGCTGATCAGCCACCGCATGCGTATGAACACGTTCCTGGGCAAGTGGCTGGAGTACCTGGCCGAACGCGGCCACGGCGTCGCGACCCTGGCCCTGGATACCGATCACGTGGCACCGCCGCGCCCGAATCCGCAGGCCGCCGTCGGCTGAGCCAGCGTTACCGCCACGTGCGGCGTGCCGCTTCAGTCATACTGATGCGCTTCGTGTCAGATTGCATGCCATGCCCTATACCCCGATTGTCGCCACGCTCGGCTACCTGTTGTCGCCTGACGGCACCCAGGTGCTGATGATCCATCGCAACGCCCGTTCCGGCGACCAGCACCTGGGCAAATACAACGGCCTGGGCGGCAAGATGGAGCCGGACGAAGACGTGCTGGCCTGCATGCGCCGCGAGATACGCGAGGAAGCCGGCGTCGACTGCGGCCAGATGCAGTTGCGCGGCACCATCAGCTGGCCGGGCTTCGGCAAGCAGGGCGAAGACTGGCTGGGCTTCGTGTTCCTGATCCACAGCTTCGACGGCACACCTCTCACCTCCAATCCGGAGGGGACGCTGGAGTGGATTGCGATCGAACGCATGGACCAGGTGCCAATGTGGGAAGGCGACCGCAATTTCCTGCCGCTGGTATTCGATGGCGACCCGCGCCCGTTCCACGGCGTCATGCCGTATCGCGACGGGCGCATGCAGTCGTGGACGTATTCGCGGATCTGATCGCTGCGTGCGCGGCACGTAGAGGAACGGCCAGCTGCACTGCGCCGGCAGACATTTGACCGAGCCCGACTGCTGCAGATCGACGTCCGCAGTGCGCGAGACGGGTCAGCCGACAGCGCTCACATCCGATCGGCGAACCGTGCCGGCGAGGAGCGCAGCAGTCAATACCAGCCAGGCTCAACCTTGCGGTACGGGAGATCGATCGCCGGGGAGCCCCACGGCTTTCCACAAAACGGCGGGCCTCGCCGACTTCTCCACATCCCCTGTGGATGGACGCTGCGTAAGTCTGTGGACAAGTGCGCGCACCCCTTGCGCCATCTGGCGCGTGCAACGGCTGGTCAAAATTTCGCCAACATGATCATTGGGCGGTCCAGCCGCCATCGATGGCGATGGATTGCCCGGTGATATTGCGTGCGGCATGCGACATCAGAAAGGCCACGGTGCCGGCCAGCTCGTCGTACTCGATAAAGGCCCCCTTGGGCATCGGCTTGAGCATCACATCGCGCACCACCGCGTCCTCGGCAATACCGCGGATGCGCGCCTGATCGGCAATCTGCCGCTCCACCAGCGGCGTGCGCACATAGCTGGGGCAGAGCGTGTTGACGGTGATGTCGCAATCGGCGGTTTCCAGCGCGATGACCCTGGCCAAGCCGACCAGACCATGCTTGGCGGCGACATACGCGCTTTTGTATGGGCTGGCCACCAGCGAGTGGATGCTGCCGATATTGACGATGCGGCCATAGCCGCCCGCCCGCATGCCGGGTAGCACGGCGCGACTGAGGCGTGCGGCGCCGGTGAGCATCACATCCACCATTAGCGCCCACTGCTGCATCGGGAACTCCTCCAGTGCGGCCACCTGCTGCAAGCCGGCATTGTTCACCAGTACCTGCGGGGCGCGTGATGCGTTGGCCAGCGCCTGCGCAACACTGTCTGTATCGGTCACGTCCAACGCCAGCGCCTCGGCCGAGCCGCCTGCCTGGCGCAACGCATCCGCCGTGCGCTCGGCGGCCGCCAGCTGCACATCGCTGACGAGCAGATGATGGCCGTCGGCCGCCAATTGGGCGGCGATACCGGCGCCAATGCCGCTGCCCGCGCCGGTGATCAGGATGCTGCGCATGGGGTGTCCTCAAGAAGTCGTGCGCGGCCGGGAGCGGTCACGCGGATCGTCAGCCTAGCCGAGTGCAGCGAAACGGTCGCCTGCGTGGCGCGCGCGCGTTACCCTTCGTGCCTTGCTCACCTCAGGTTCCGCATGAAACGCCATTTTTCGATGCTGCGCGATTTCCAACTCGCGGACTGGTTCACACTTGCCAACGCGTTCTGCGGCACCGGCGCGGTGTTTGCGGCCATGCAGTTTCTGCAAGAGGGGCATCGCGGCGATCTGCTGCTGGGCATGGCATTGATTCCGCTGGCGTTCGTGTTCGATGCGCTGGACGGGCACGTGGCGCGCTGGCGCAAAGCCTCTTCCACGCTGGGCCGCGAACTGGATTCGCTGGCAGACGTGATCTCCTTCGGCGTGGCGCCGGCGGCGCTGGGCTACGCATGCGGCATGCGCGGCGGTTGGGACTGGCTGGTGCTGAGCTACTTCGTCTGCTGCGGGGTCAGCCGGCTGGCGCGCTACAACGTCACTGCCGAAGAGATCGCTGGTGAGGCCGACAAGGTGCCGTATTTCGAAGGCACGCCCATTCCGACCAGCCTGGTGCTGGTGATCCTGCTCGCGGTTGCCGCCAGCAGCGGCCATATCGGCGACACCTTGTGGTGGGGGCAATGGCAGCTGGGGCCGTGGCAGCTCCATCCGCTGGTGCTGCTGTTTGCGGTGTCCGGCTCGCTGATGATCAGCAAGACGCTGCGTATCCCCAAACCCTGAGCGGCACACCGGTATGCACGCGGTAGGATGGCTGGGTGAAGGTCATTGGACGGGATGATGGCAAGCAGCGGTTCGGACAACGGCAACTTCGACGACAAGGCGCGCCAATACTGGGCTGCCTGGGGAGATGCCATGCGCCACGGCCAGGCCGGAGCCGCTGCGCAACAACCACCGCCCGCGTCCGGTAGCGACGCCCCGCAGGATTGGCGCAAGGCCCTGGATTGGTGGTCGCAGTTGCTGCCTACCCAGGCCGCCCCGCAGGCGCAGGAGGCCATCGACCGCTTTCGCACCCACGCCGGCGATTGGTTCGGCACCATGCAGCAGGTGGCCGCGCAGTTTGCCGGGCGTGACACCTCGGCCAATGAAGTCGCCGACGCCTGGCGCCAGGCCGTACAAGGGCAGGGCGAACAGCTGATGCAGTGGACGCTGGGTTCGCTGCGCGGCGGCAGCCCGGGCGGGTTCGATCCGTGGCTGCAGGACGCGGCACAGGCACTGCAAAAGTGGCGCGAGGAAAATGCGCCCTGGCTGGACATGCCGGCGTTCGGGTTGAACCGCAATCACCAGTCGCGCCTGCAGAAACTGGCACGTGCGCAGCAGGAGTTCCAGGCCCAGTCGGAGGCCTATGGCGAGCAACTCAAGGCGGCGATCGAGCAGGCGTTTGCGCGGTTCGCTTCCAAGTTGAGCGAGCACGAGAGCAGCGGCAGCCAGCTGACCAGCGCTCGCGCCCTGTTCGATCTGTGGATCGAAGCGGCCGAAGAATCCTATGCCGATGTCGCCTTGTCGGAGCAATTCCGCAAGGTGTACGGCGGTTTTGCCAACGCGCACATGCGCCTGCGCGCTGCGCTGCAGGAAGAGGTCGAGCAGCTCAGTGAACGTTTCGGCATGCCCACACGTTCGGAGATGGATGCCGCGCATCGCCGCATTGCCGAACTGGAACGCCTGGTCAGGCGGATGCTGCGTCATGCAACTTCACCAGCGAGCAGGCCCGCTGCGGCGCCGCAGCCTGAACCGGTGACACCGGCAGCCGGCAAGCGCGCGCCGTCCGCCAGGGCCAGCACGGTAGCGCGGCCGGCCCGCGCAGCGCAGGCAGTCAAGCCGGGCGCATCGAAGAAGGCGCCCGTCGGCAGGACCGCGACGAAAAAGGCGGCCCCGAAAAAGGCGCCAGCCGTCTCCAGGTCTGCGAAAACGACCGCGGTCAAGAAGAGCGGTAGCGCGGCATCCTCGCCCAAGACCGGGGCCCGTAAACCCGCCGCAGGTAAGAAACGTGGAGCGCAGGCATGAAAGGTCCATTGGGATTCAGCGCCGAAGACCTGATGCAGGAAACCCTGTCGATGCAACGCAAGTTGCGCGAAGGGCTCAAGCTGTTGCCGGGCGTGGACGATGTGGACTACGGCGTCACCGCGCGCGAAGAAATCTGGCGCGATGGCAAGGTGGTGCTATACCGCTTCATCGGCGAGCAGGCGCCGGTGGCCAAGACACCGCTGTTGATCGTCTATGCATTGGTCAATCGTCCCTACATGGTCGATCTGCAGGCGGATCGCTCGCTGGTGAAGGGGCTATTGAGTCACGGCCAGGATGTCTACGTGCTGGATTGGGGCTACCCGGACCGCTCCGAGCGCTACCTCACCCTGGAAGATTATTTGCTGCGCTACATCGATGGTGCGGTGGATCATCTGCGCGCGCAGTCGGGGCTGGAAGCGGTTGATGTGCTCGGCATCTGTCAGGGCGGCACGTTCTCGTTGTGCTACGCCGCGCTGCAACGCGATAAGGTGCGCAACCTGATCACCATGGTGACGCCGGTGGATTTCCATACGCCCGACAACATGCTGTCCAACTGGGCACGCATGGTCGATGTGGATCTGTTCGTGGACACCATGGGCAACGTGCCGGCGGATCTGATGAACGCCAGTTACCTGATGCTCAAGCCGTTCCGGCTGAATCTGCAGAAATACGTGGGCCTGCTCGACATCCTGGACGATAAGCAGGCGCTGGAAGATTTTCTGCGCATGGAAAAGTGGATCTTCGATTCGCCGGACCTGGCGGGCGAGGCCTTCCGCGAATTCGTCACGTTGTTTTATCAGCGCAACGGGCTGGTCACCGGGCAGGTCAGCATCGGTGGGCAGGCGGTCGATCTGCAGGCGCTCGACATGCCGGTGCTGAATATCTACGCCGAACACGACCACCTGGTGCCGCCGGATGCTTCACGGGCGCTAGCAGGGTTGATCGGCAGCGACGACTACAGCGAACTGAGCTTCCGTGGTGGGCATATCGGGATCTACGTCTCCGGGCGCGCGCAGCGCGAGGTGCCGGTGGCAATCCATCGCTGGCTGCAGGAACGTGGCGGCAATGCCTGAGATCGCTGCCTGCACGCCGCGCAGGTGACGCTGCGCTGAGCAGGCCACGCGGCCGTCACGATCTGCAGCGGTCGCGTTTTCTAGACTGTTGGCTACGTTTTGCAGGAGTCTTGCCATGTCTACCACCACGCTGTCCCGCTCCCTCAACGACCGCATGATCGCCGGTGTGGCTGGCGGCATTGCGCGTCGTTTTGGCTGGAGCTCGACGCTGCTGCGTGTGCTGTTCGTCATCGTGTCGATTGCCTCGGCCGCGTTTCCCGGCATCTTGGTGTATCTGATACTGTGGCTGCTGATCCCCAACCAGGCCGATTGAACCCGGCAATGCGCGGTCTGCCTGCGCTGCAGGCGCTGGGCGCGTTGTGGACGCTGCCCAACACCTTGATGGGGCTCGCGATCGGCGCGGCCGGATGGTGTTTTGGCGCATGCCCCGTCTGGTCTCCGCGGGAGCACGCCGTGGTCTTCCATGCCTGGCCGTGGGGCCCGGGTGGCGCGATGACGTTGGGCAACGTGATCTTGCTGAAGGGTGCATCGCTCGACCTGCAGTGCAGTACCTACGCACACGCTGCAGGCCGTTGCGAGCATCCATCGGTGCGCCTGGGCGACCACGAGCGCGCGCACGTCTATCAGTACATGCTGCTGGGGCCGCTGTTCCTGCCCGTGTATTTTCTGTGCGGTGGTATCCATGTGCGCAATCCGCTGGAGCGGGCTGCCGATGCGTATGCGATGCACGGCCACGGTTGGTGGCCGTGGGGTTTCAACCCAGGCGCGAGAAGCTGAACAGTTCGGACAGCGGGTGAGGCGTGCCCTCCAGTTGTGCACGCAATAAGCCTGCGCCAATGGCGCTATAGGTGATGCCGTTGCCGCCATAGGCCATCGCGAACGACACGCGTGGCCCCAGTTCGGCATGCGGCCCGAAGAACGGCAATCCATCGGCCGTCTCTGCGAAGGTGCCGGCCCATGCGAACGCCGGGCGCAGGCGCATGTCCGGCATGGTCTTGCCAATTTTCTTCAGCAGCGTCTTGAGCTTGCTCTGCACCCGTGCGTCGCGACGCGCAGGAATGTCGATGTTGTCGTCTTCGCCACCAGCGCCCCCGCGCCCGTCCGGTGTGCTGCGCATGTACAGATACGGGCGCGCGGTCTCCCACATCATGGTGTGCTTGAGCGCGCCCATGTCGCTGTCGCGCAAGGGGTCGGTCACGAAGGCGTAGCTGCTGCGATTGCGCGCCACCGGCTGCGAAAGCCAGCGCTGGTTGCTATAGCCGGCCGCCAGGATCACGTGACGGGCACGCACGCTCACACCGTCTTCGGTGCGCAGGTCGACGTGCAGGTTATGCGGTGCGATCGAGGCAATGGCGGTGCGGTCGTAGATGCGTGCGCCATATTGCTCGCACTCGGAAAACAGGCGGTAGCAAAGGCGGTATGGGTCCACGCTGGCGGCCAGGCGGCTCAGAATCGCACCATCGGAATGCACGCCGTAGTTGTGCCAGAGCAGCTCGCGTTCGATCCATTCCACCGGCAGTTTGTGCGCCTTGCGGGTCTCCAGCTCGCTGCACAGGTCTTTTATATCGCGCGAGCGGCTGGCGTAGTACAGGCTGTCCTGGCGCGTGAAATCGGTTCCGCCGAAGGTATTGCACAGGCCCTGCAGGTCGAGAATAGCCTGTGCGCACGCGCCATAGGCCAGCGCCGCTGCCTGCATGCCGTGCTGTTTGGCGAGCTCGATCATCGGCGTATCGATTTCGTACTGGAGCAATGCGGTGCTGGCCGAGGTG
This sequence comes from Xanthomonas axonopodis, assembly GCF_001304695.1. Taxonomy (GTDB): domain Bacteria; phylum Pseudomonadota; class Gammaproteobacteria; order Xanthomonadales; family Xanthomonadaceae; genus Xanthomonas; species Xanthomonas axonopodis. Next base: position 12,882 of record NZ_JFAQ01000060.1, on the reverse strand, counting down.
CTGCCCCAGCCGATATCGCGCTGTTCGATCACCACCACTTCGTGGCCATGGCGCAGGAGTTCGTGCGCAATCAGCGCGGCAGTGACGCCGCCACCGACGATGGCGACCTCACATTGAGTGTCTTGCTCCAGGCGCGGGTAGGCGCGCATCAATCCGTTGCGTATCGACCAGAACGGGTAGCCACTTTTGAGGTCCATGCGGTGTCAATCAGCGTGCAGATGGATGGCGATTGACGGCCAAGCGGGGTGAAGCGGCCGTGAGGCGAGCCCAGCCTTGCCACCGTCACCAAACAGCAAACAGCCGGCGTTAACGTGCGTGGAAAGCTCCTCACGGCGCGCTGGGTATCCTGCCGCCACAACGCAGCAACAGCAGCAGAAGAGGGTATGGGTATGTCGATTGTCCTGTACGTCGGTGGCAGCAAAGATGGCGACAAGGGCGTGGTGCCTTACGGTTTCAGCAAGTCGCGTGCGATGACCGATGCTGGCCCGGAGGTGTATGTCGAACGCATGGTGCCGCTGAAGGATGTCGGCAAGGTCCGCGTGATGGCGCTGGAATCGCTGCACGAAAGCATTCTGGTCGAACGCGCCGCTACCCATTACGCACGTCAGGTCAGCTGAGCGCGGCAGCATAGGTTTACGGCGGCGTTGTCAACGGGTTTCCGTGACGGGCCGGCACTGCGAAAATGCGTTTTTCAGTGAAGCGGTTCACCCCGCGCCGTCATGCACGATAGCCAGCTTGCCCAGCAAATTGCTCGCACCATCGCCGATGAGATCGGTGCCCAGCCCGCCCAGGCGCACGCCGCCATCGCCCTGCTCGATGAAGGCGCCAGCGTCCCCTTCATCGCGCGCTACCGCAAGGAAGTCACTGGCGGCCTGGACGACACACAACTACGCAATCTGGAAACGCGCCTGACCTATCTGCGCGAACTGGAAGAGCGCCGCGCGGCGATCCTGTCCAGCATTGGCGAGCAGGGCAAACTCAGCGACGAATTGCGCAACGAAATCGTGGCGGCCGACACCAAATCGCAGCTGGAAGACCTGTACCTGCCCTACAAGCCCAAGCGCCGCACCCGCGCGCAGATCGCGCGCGAAGCCGGGCTGGAGCTGCTGGCCGATGGCCTGTTGGCGGACCCGACGCAGTCCCCGGAAGTGGCCGCGGCAGCCTTCGTCGATGCCCAGAAAGGCGTTGCCGACAGCAAAGCGGCGCTGGAAGGCGCGCGTGCCATCCTGATGGAGCGCTGGGGTGAAGATGCGGCGCTGGTCGGTGAGCTGCGCAGCTGGCTGAGCGACAACGGCGTGATCCGCGCACGGGTTGCCGAGGGCAAGGAAGAGGCCGGTGCCAAGTACCGCGACTACTTCGATCACGCCGAGACATTGGCGAAGATTCCCTCGCACCGCTTGCTGGCGCTGTTTCGCGCACGCCGCGAGGAAATCCTGTACCTGGATCTGGATCCGGGCAGCGATGCCGAGGCCGGGCACCAGTACGCCGAAGGCCGCGTGGCGCGCAATGCCGGTATCTCCAACGAAGGCCGCCCGGCCGATCGCTGGTTGCTGGATGCGTGCCGGCTGACCTGGCGCGCCAAGCTGCATATACACTTGCTGTTGGACCTGTTCAACCAGGCGCGCGAAAAGGCCGAGGCCGAAGCGATTGCGGTGTTCGGCGAGAACCTCAAGGACCTGATGCTGGCGGCGCCGGCCGGGCCGCGCGTGGTACTTGGGCTGGATCCGGGCATCCGTACCGGTTGCAAGATCGCCGTGGTCGATGCCACCGGCAAGCTGGTGGCCACCGAAACGATTTATCCGCACGAGCCCAAGCGGCAGTGGGATCAGTCGCTGCAGACCATCAAGAAGTTGTGCATGCAGCACAACGTGGAGCTGATCGCGATCGGTAACGGCACCGCCAGCCGCGAAACCGACAAGCTGGCAGGCGAGGCGATTGCGCTATGCGGCGCGGCCAAGTTGCAGAAGGTGGTGGTGAGCGAGGCGGGCGCATCGGTGTATTCGGCCTCGGAGTTCGCGGCCAAGGAATTCCCGAATCTGGATGTGTCGCTGCGTGGTGCGGTGTCGATCGCGCGCCGTCTGCAAGATCCGTTGGCCGAGCTGGTGAAGATCGAGCCCAAGGCGATCGGTGTGGGCCAGTACCAGCACGATGTGGATCAATACCGTCTGGCCAAGGCATTGGAAGCGCGGGTGGAAGACTGCGTCAACGCGGTCGGTGTCTACGTCAATACCGCCTCGGCGGCGTTGTTGTCGCGCGTGTCCGGGCTGTCGGGCACGGTGGCGGAAAATATCGTGCGTCACCGCGACGACAATGGCCCGTTCAAGCGTCGCAAGGACTTGCTCAAGGTGCCGCGGCTGGGCGACAAGACCTTCGAGCAATGCGCCGGTTTCCTGCGCATTGCCGATGGCGACGAGCCACTGGACGTGTCGGCGGTGCATCCGGAAGCGTATCCGGTGGTCGAGCGCATCGTTAGCAGCACCGGCAAGCCGATCAAGGCATTGCTGGGCGACGGCAGTTTTCTGCGTGGCCTGAAGCCGGAGATGTTCACCGACGACCAATTCGGCGTGCCGACGGTGCGCGACATCCTCAAGGAGCTGGAAAAACCCGGCCGCGATCCGCGCCCCGAGTTCAAGGCGGCGCAGTTCGCCGAAGGCATCGAGGACATCAAGCACCTCAAGCCGGGCATGGTGCTCGAAGGCGTGGTCAGCAATGTGACTGCATTCGGTGCATTCGTCGATATCGGCGTGCATCAGGATGGACTGGTGCATATCTCGGCGTTGTCGGAAACCTTCGTCAAGGACCCGCGCGACGTGGTCAAGGCCGGCGACATCGTCAAGGTCAAGGTGCTGGAAGTGGATGTGGCACGTAAGCGCATCGCGCTGACCTGTCGTCTGTCCGACACGCCGCCAGCGGCGGATGGCTCAACGCAACCGCGTGAAGCCCGCGGCAACGGCGGTCCGGGGCAGGGCAGGCGCGATGGTGGCGGGCGTGGTCAGGCGCAGGTTAACAACAAACCGCGGATTACCGCGCCGCCGGCAGACAACGCGCTGGCAGCCGCATTCGCACGTGCCAAACGTAGCTAGTTCGCGCCTCGATTGTTCGGTGATCTGGGTGGCATCGATCTAACGTCGCAATGGGATGCTCTGCCATTCGTCTTGGGTGTCCTAGCCGCAGATCATGACGAGATAGGTGGCCATCATCTCTCTTTGGTAGCGGACACGCCGACCAAAGCCCCTTGGGTGATCTGCCGCCTGGTTGTCGGGCTTTTGGCGGCCCACCATCGCAGGACACGCTGCAAGTACGTCCGTGTAGCGCCTTGGCACCATCCATGCCGCCAAGGCGCTCCCAAGGATGGGTTCACGGCGTGTCCCGCAGGCGGCGAGGGCAGCGCACGCTCGATCAGCCAAGCTTTCACTGACTGAGCGCGGTAGGAGCCGAGCGCACGCGGTGCAGATAGGCTTCGTCAATTTCGCCGATCGGTGAGAAGGCAATTGACTAAGCCACTTTCGCAAGCGGCGAGCCATCGCACCCTCGACCAACCAAGCGTTTCACCATCTCAGCACTGGAGTCAGTAGAGCCTTCGATGCAGGCAGGCATCCTCAGTGTGCCGATCGGTGACGAAGTCACCGATCAAACGCGCTCCAGCACTATTCCGCCGCATCCCGCACCGCGCGCGTGGGAAAGATCAAACGTTCGATCAGATCGACCAGGCCGGGTGGTTCCACCGGCTTGCCCATGTGCGCATCGAAGCCGGCCACCACCGCGCGGTCGCGGTCTTCTTCGCGGACATAGGCGGTGAGGGCGATGGCCGGAATATGCCGTGGCAGATCGGCGCGGCCCGAACGCACGGTGCGGATCAGATCGTAGCCATCGCGCAAGGGCATGGCGATATCGCTGACCAAGACGTCGAAGTGCGCGTTCGCCAAGCATTGCTCGGCCGCCTCCACCGATCCGGCAGCCTGCACCTGCGCGCCGGCCAGCATCAGGAACTGCATCACTGCTTCGCGCGAATCCTGATCGTCGTCCACGAGCACGACGCGCACACCAGCCAGGCGATCGCGGCACTCGTCCGGCAGCTTGCCCATGTGGCTGGTGCCTGCCGAGGCAGGGCGCAGGTCGCTCACTCCGTGCCGGAACGGCAACACGATGGTAAATAGTGCGCCCTGGCCTGCGCCCGCGCTGGACGCATCCAGGCTGCCGCCATGCAGGTCCACCAACTGACGCGAGATCGCCAGGCCCAGCCCCAGGCCGCCCACGCGCCGTGTGGTGCCTGCATCGGCCTGACGAAAACGGTCGAACACATGCGGCAGGAAATCCGCCGCAATGCCGATCCCGGTGTCCTGTACGCACAGGCGCAGGCGATCGTCTTCGACGTCCATGGCCAGCCGCACCGTGCCGCCGGCAGGGGTGAACTTCAGCGCATTGCTGAGCAGGTTGGTCAGCACCTGCTGCAGTCGCCCGGCATCGCCGAAGAACCACAGTTCGCCATCGCAAGGCGCATCCAGCTCCAGTGCGATCTTACGCGTCAACGCAGTCGGCTGCATGAGTTCCAGCGCGCTGCGTACCAACCCCGCGATATCGAAATGTTCTGCCTGCAGGCGGATCTTGCCGGACATGATCGCGCTCATATCCAGCAGGTCGTCGATAATCTGCGTCTGCGCACGCGCACTGCGTTCGATGATCACCAGGCCCCGGCCCAGATTGACCGGATCGGCGATGTCCGATTGCATCAACCGCGACCAACCCAGAATCGCGTTCAGTGGTGTGCGCAACTCATGGCTGAGCGTGGCCAGGAATTCGTCCTTGACCCGGTTGGCATGCTCGGCCTGCGCGCGCGCGGCGGTTTCCGCCTGCAGCGACAGCTTGAGCTTGGCATCCACCCGGGTACGTTCGATCACGATGCCGGCCAGGTGCGAGGCCGAGCGCGCCATTGCCTGCTCGCGTAAGGACGGCAGGTGAGGGCGGTCGTAATAGATATTGAGCGTGCCCAATACCTGCCCGTTGCTGGCCAGGATCGGTGTGACGCAACACGCGGCGATGCCCATCGCCGCCGAAACCGCATGGTGGCTGCTGAAGCTTGCATCGGCCTGGATATCCGTGCAGATCACCTGACGCCCCAAATCCGCCGACAGGGCGCAGGGCGGACCCTCCGGTCCGATCGGCGACGGCTCGAAGTGCCCGCGGTACTCGATCGGAAAATGCGGTGCCGAGCCGAAACTCAAGGTGTGGTGGACCTCATCGCGCACCATCACCGAACAGTACAACGGGATTTCACCGCGTGCCTCCACACTCAACGCGATCGCATCCAGCACCACCGGCAGCGGCGCGCCGGTGGTGATCAAACTCAGGATCGCGCGGTCCGAAGCGGTGGCATCTTCGATGTGCTTGCGTTCGGAAATGTCGGTAAGTGAGCCGATGTGTCCAAGAAAACGCCCGTCGCTGGCGAAGTGTGGCGATGCGGTGTCGATGCACCAATGGTATTGCCCGTCATGCCGGCGCACGCGGTATTCGGCGAGGAATTCGCCGCGTTGATTGAGCGCCTGTTCGAAGGTATGCCGCACGCGTGCTGCATCGTCGGGATGCATCACATCCCACCAGCCCTGGTCCAGTGCCTGGTCTTCCCCCTGTCCGGTGAAGTCGTACCAGCGCGGGTTCCAGTACACGCAATCGCCTTGCGCGTCGGCCATCCAGATCATCGCTGGCACCGTCTCGCAGAGCGCACGGAAGCGCACTTCGCTTTCGCGTAACTGCTGTTCGAATGCGCGCCTGTCATGAATATCGGTGTAGGTACCGATCCACTCGCTGATACTGCCATCATCGCCGCGCACCGGTAGCGCGCGCACCAGGTGCCAGCGCGATTGCCCATCGTGACGCAGCAGTTCGCACTCCACCTCAAGAGCGCGCTCGCCCTTCAATGCCAGGCTCCAGGCCTGCGCGGACAGGCGCAGTCCATCGGCAGTGTGCGCGCGGTGCCAGGCGGCATCTTCGTTGCTGGAAGGATCCAGGCCGGTGTATTCGTACCAGCGCTGATTGAAGTAGTGCGGGCGTCCGTCCGGATCGGCGATGAAGATGATCTGCGGCAGCGTATTGGCGAGGCGGCGCAGGCGCGCTTCGTTGGCCGCGAGTTGTTGCTGCGCCTTGGCCCGTTGCATCGATTCCCAGCAGCGTGCCACAACCAAGCGCACCAATTCGATCTCGGCCGACAGCCAGCGCCGCGGTGCACGCTGATGGACGCCGATGGCTGCCACCAGCCGGTCGTGCTTGTGCAACGGAATGGCCAGCGAGGCGCGCAACCCGGAGCGGCGGTACTGCTCAGCCACATAGTCCGGCGCACCCGGCGCCAGTGCATCGGTCGTGAACCAGGGGCGGTTTTCCAGCAGTGCATCGCGCAGGCCCTGTCCGGCCTCCAGTGGGAAATCGCCTTGCAGGCTCGGCATGTCCTGCACATGGTCGCTGATGACATGCATGGTGCTGCCATCGGCAGCCACCAGACCGAATGCGCAACGGTTCGCCTGCAGATGCTCGCCAAGCAAGCGCACGCTGGTGTCGATGATCTGCCGCGGATCGGACACGTGCTGCAGTGCGTCTTCCAGCATCAATAAAAAACTGTCGCGACTGTCGCTGCGACGTTGCTTGCTGACGTCAGTCGTTGAATCAGCAACGCCGATGTAGAGCGCACCTAACTGCTCGCCCGCTTGCAGCACTGGGCTGCATGACCAGCTCGCCAGATCCAGGGCCATTGTCGCCGCTGGCTCGCCATCGCCATCAGATGCGCATTTCAGCGCCGCAAGCGGCTGCCCGAATGCCGCCGGATGGCGTGGCCCCAGTCGTGCAATGCAGGCATCGTTGTAGATGCAGCGGGCGTCGCGGCCCCATACCAGCAGCATCGGAACCTGCGCATGCAAGCAGATCGACAATGCTGTGCGTAGCGCAGGACTGTTACCCAGCAGGGCGTCCGCAGCGTGCACGGAAGCGGCTAGCAATGCTGCAGTTTCGCTCGTCTCCGGCAGCAAGCCGGCCAACGGCGACACGGTAATATCCATCCAGCGACCCGCCCGTCATTCTTCGATGACAAATTCTAGTAGCAACGGGCCCGGCGCCGGTGGTGCCGCGGAGCCGGCGATTCAGCTAATCGCTGCCCGCGCATGGCAAAACAGCGCGTCGATGGCAGGAAGATAGGGTGTTGGAGAGAGGGCATGCGTGCCGCACCGGGGCGGCACGCGATGCGGCCGGTGCTACTGCTCAGCCCCCGGCGTCGCGCGACGCGCGCGCCCTGGACAGGGCGCCAACCAGTTCTTCGGACAGAATAGGGCTTGATAAGGATGACGCCATGTTCGAATCCGCTCGGGATGCTGCCAATGGCAGCGCCGGTCGCCAGCACAAACGGGATACCGCGCTCGGACAACAGGCGTGCGACCGGTTCGCTGGTTTCGCCATTGCCCAAGCGATAGTCAAGCACTGCGATATCCGGTGCGTCGGTGCTGATCAGCTGCAGGGCATCGCGCACTTCGCCGACCGGGCCCATGACGACGGCACCTGCCTGAACAAGCTGCAGATCGAGCAGCATGGCATTCATGTCATCGTTTTCGACCACGAGTACCCGAACTCCACGCAACACCGACATTGCTTACTCCTTCACCAAGTCGGCAAGTATATCGGGACTGCCTGTACACAGCGCTGCAGACCCCGCTTGCGCCTGAATTCGTCAGGCGCAAACTGACACTGTTCGTTTCAACAACAAGTCGCTATACTGCGCGGCCACGCCGAAGTGGCGGAATCGGTAGACGCAGCGGACTCAAAATCCGCCGCCCTTAAAAGCGTGTGGGTTCGAGTCCCACCTTCGGCACCAAGTTGTTGCTGTACCAGCGAAAGCCCTTCCGGAGAAGTCCGGTGGGGCTTTTTGCTGTGTGGCGTTTCGGCAGGATGTAGGGCTTCGTTGACCACTGCGCAGCCAGCGAGGCTGGCGACCCTCGGCGCACCCAGGCCGAGCTGAGCACGAACGCGCGGGCATGATCGGCGCACGGTATACGACTGGCTGGCGTCGGGAGTCGATTCGTTGCAAGTGCGTCTGCGTGGCGCAGATGCCTACTTGCCGGCACGCACACGCATCGGTCGCGCAGCTGTTGCGCGCCACGGAATGCGTAGGTAATGAATGACGTTGCAGGCACGCGACCATCACGCTGCTTGCGTACCGTGGGAGTTTCTTTTGAATAGGTGAGGCCATGGACTTCGATGCTTCGCAACAGCTGCGCATCCTGCGCGACATCCACGACACCAAGCCGGTGGCCGACGAAGAGGGAAACTGGGCGGTACGCGCCGGCTACGCCACGCAGGCCGAAGATGGCGACATCGACCTGACGCACGAGGGTCGCAAGGCGCTGGATAGCGGGCAGACCTGAGTGTTCGGCACAGTGCGCTGTGTGGCTGGCTTTGAGATCGAATGGAGGCTTTACTCATCCCAGTAGCGCGCGATGGGAGCCTGCGTCGCGCATAGAGCACATTGTGAGGGATGATCAGCCGGCGATGCAGTGGCTTGCGAGTGCGTAGCGGGGTGTTGCACGCAAGCTTCGCCATTGAGACGCGCCTGCACGCCTACTCGTCCCGGCCCGCAAGAGCCGCAACATGCGTCCGACACGCGGGTTGAGGCACAGGCAAAAAAAGCCCCGGCATTGCCGGGGCTTTTAGATGATTGGCGTCCCCACGGGGATTCGAACCCCGGTGTCCACCGTGAAAGGGTGGTGTCCTAGGCCTCTAGACGATGAGGACGCGTATCAAAACCTCGTTGTCCACTTTAGACGGCCTAATGTCTGGAGTGGTGGAGCCAGGCGGGATCGAACCGCCGACCTCCTGCATGCCATGCAGGCGCTCTCCCAGCTGAGCTATGGCCCCGCGTTGCTGCGAGCCGGAAAGCATAGCGACATCGCCGCGCGATGGGAAGCGTTCTAGGCAAAAAAGTTGCAGCAAGGGCGCAGCCGCCGGGCGAATTGCTAGGCAGCACGCGTCGAGTGCGTCGATTGAACAGCAGTGACGCGCACCTTGAGTGCACGAAGCGCCTCAATTCCTCGGTGTTCGCGGCGCGATGGACTGCGGAAGGCAGCGATATCGACGCACTGGATGAGTCGATATTAGTGTGCGCTTACTTCGACAGCTGTCGATCTGCGAGCAACTGCGATGCCGGGCCGCGACTCGTCAATTGCTTGGATCAAGCAGGCGTTGGCAGCGGTAATGGCCTCGCCAAGAGCCATGTGCGCCTATCGATGCGCGCGCCGAGCGCTGCGCCAACCTCGGCACAGATTCAACTCTTCTATCCGCCGCATCATGCCAATGAATCAGGGCACGCCCGACGTTGCGCAGAACTGGGTGCGGCCCGGTGACAGGCTAAAAAAAAGCCCCGGCATTGCCGGGGCTTTTAGATGATTGGCGTCCCCACGGGGATTCGAACCCCGGTGTCCACCGTGAAAGGGTGGTGTCCTAGGCCTCTAGACGATGGGGACGCGTATCAAAACCTCGTTGTCCACTTTAGACGGCCTAATGTCTGGAGTGGTGGAGCCAGGCGGGATCGAACCGCCGACCTCCTGCATGCCATGCAGGCGCTCTCCCAGCTGAGCTATGGCCCCACGAAACTGAGAACGAAGATGATAGCGGCCTGTTAATGTTCGCGCAAGCGCTTTTTCATTCCGAATGAGACGGTGCGGCGTTTGCCTGGAACTCAGTTGACACCGTGTAGATCGCGCAACTGCGTCTGACGCGCGCCGAAGTACGCCGCAAGGTCGGCAATGTCCTGATCGCTCAGCGCGGTGGCCTGGGCGGTCATCAATGGATACTGACGGTCGCCGCTACGGTAGGCCTGCAGCGCATGCGCAAGGTAGTCGCCGTATTGACCACCCAGTTTGGGATAGCTGGGATCGATCGGCGCATTGCCATCGGCGCCGTGGCAGTCCACGCAACTCTGACCGGTCGCCTTGCCCTTGGCATGGGCAAGTTTGTCGCCGGCGTCGGCGTGGCCGGTGGGCAGACCTGCCGACGAGCCGGAGCCGTGTTCGCCGCTGGCGTGGATAGGATCGCCAGCGGAGTGGTCGGTAGACTCAACCTGGGATTGGGAACAGGCCGCCATCATCAGGGCAGCGACCAGGACGATGGCTAGACGCGGAGCGTGCAGGGCGTTCGGCATGTGGGCGCTTACTTGAGGGTGGACAGAAAGGCGGAGATGTCGGCGATGTCCTGCTCGGAGAAACTCTGCGCCTGTGCCTGCATGGTTGGATGTTTGCGCTTGCCCTGGCGATATTCGGTCAATGCCTGGGTCAGATACTGGCTGGTCTGGCCGCCGATCTTTGGCACACGATAACTGGGATACGCGTTCTTATAGCCGGTGACACCGTGGCAGCCCTGGCAGGTATAGGCGAGCAAGCGCCCATTTGACGGGTTACCGGTCGGCGCGGCAGGGATTGCCACCGCTGCAGCAGGCGCCGGAGTGGCCGGCGCTGCGGGTGTGGCTTGCGGTGTTGCTGATGCGCCCCCAAACGGCAGGAAGACGACCAGAGCGAGACAAGCGGCGAGCGGCTGCGGGCGCATGGTTTCGTATCCGGAAGACTGATTGAGCGTCCGCACGTGGGGGCGTGACGGAACCGGACCGAGTATGCCTGCGATTTGGCGCGGCGCAAACCGGGTGAATAGGCCAACTTGAATAGATCATGACCTTTAGCGCATTGGCGGTATGTTCATTTTGGTGGTCTACTCACCTACAACACCTGTTCACGGATCCACTAGGACACGACGATATCGCCACTCTCCTTTTTGCCGGGTCGCAGCGGAACCTGCGCCGCTGCATTGTTGATCACCACGAGCCTGCTGCTGGGCGGGTGCAAGGCTGGAGAGGGAGAGGCCAAGGCGGCCGAGGAAAAGAAGGCCGTCGATGCAGTACCAGTGGAAATCGCCAAGGCTGCACGACGTGCGGTGGCCGCCAGTTACACCGGCACCGCCGCGCTGCAGCCTCGCGCCGAGGCGCAAGTGGTGGCCAAGACTTCGGGCGTTGCGCTGTCGGTGATGGTGGAAGAGGGGCAGAAGGTCTCGGCGGGTCAGGCGCTGGTGCGCCTGGACCCGGATCGTGCGTATCTGGCGGTGGCACAGAGCGAGGCGCAGCTGCGCAAACTGGAAAACAGCTATCGCCGCGCCACGCAGTTGGTAGGGCAGCAGTTGGTCAGCGCCGCAGATGTGGACCAACTTAAATTCGATGTCGAAAACAGCCGTGCGCAGCACCGGCTTGCATCGTTGGAGCTGTCGTACACCACAGTGCAGGCGTCGATCTCCGGCGTGATCGCATCGCGCTCGATCAAGACCGGCAACTTCGTGCAGATCAACACGCCGATCTTTCGCATCGTCGACGATTCGCAGCTGGAGGCCACGCTCAACGTGCCCGAACGCGAATTGGCCACGCTCAAGTCGGGCCAGCCGGTAACTTTGCTCGCCGATGCGCTGCCGGGCCAGTAATTCGTTGGCGAGGTGGATCGCATCGCGCCGGTGGTGGACTCGGGCAGCGGCACGTTTCGTGTGGTCTGCGCATTCGACCAGGGGGCCGAAGCGTTGCAGCCGGGCATGTTCGGGCGGATCCGCATCGATGACGACCAGCGCAAGGACGCGTTGGTGATCCCGCGCCTGGCATTGCTCGACGATGGCGAGCCGACGGTGTTCGTAGTGCGCAATGGCAAGGCCAGCCGGGTGCCGGTGAAGCTGGGCTATGCGGAAGGGCCGTGGCTGGAAGTGCGCCAGGGTTTGAAAGAGGGCGACCAGGTGGTGACCGCTGGCAAGGTGGCGCTGCGCGACGGCACCACCGTGCAGGTGATCGGCCAGCCCGATCGCAAGCCGGTCGCGACCGAGGCTGCTGCGCCCGCACATGATGAGACGCACGCATGAGCGAGAACGGCAACCCGCACGGACCCGTGCACGACCCGCATGCGCCACTGCCCGGCGGTGGTGGCCTGGTGGCCTTCGCCACGCGGCGACGCCATGATCACCGTGACCATGCTGCTGTTCGGGCTGATCGCGTTGCGCAGCCTCAAGGTCAATCTGCTCCCGGACCTGAGCTATCCCGCGCTCAAGGTGCGCACCGAATACACCGGTGCGGCGCCGGCAGAAATCGAAACGCTGGTGACCGAGCCGGTGGAAGAAGCCGTCGGCGTGGTCAAGAACCTGCGCAAGCTCAAGTCGATCTCGCTCACAGGGCAGAGCGATGTGGTGCTGGAGTTTGCATGGGGCACCAATATGGACCAGGCCAGCCTGGAGGTGCGCGACAAGATGGAAGCCTTGTCGCTGCCGCTGGAAACCAAGCCGCCGGTGTTGCTGCGCTTCAACCCTTCTACCGAGCCGATCATGCGGCTGGCGCTGTCGCCCAAGCAGGCGCCGGCCTCCAACACCGATGCGATCGGCCAGCTTACCGGCTTGCGTCGCTATGCCGGCGAAGACCTGAAAAAGAAGCTCGAACCGGGAGCCGGCGTGGCCGCGGTCAAGGTCGGTGGCGGGCTGGAGGACGAGATCCAGGTGGACATCGATCAACAGAAGCTTGCCCAGCTCAATCTGCCGATCGACAACGTGATCACTCGGCTCAAGGAAGAGAACGTCAATATCTCCGGCGGCCGGCTAGAAGAAGGCGACGTCCCCCCGATTTTGAGTAGCACGCCAGTTTGGAGTCCAATTCCCTACCTGAAGGAGATTGGACGTGAAGAAGCGTTTTACCGAGGAACAAATCATTGGCTTTTTGCGCGAGGCCGAAAGCGGCGTGGCGATCAAAGATCTGTGCCGGCGACATGGCTTCAGCGAAGCCTCGTATTACCTATGGCGCAGCAAGTTCGGTGGGATGAGCGTGCCCGATGCCAAGCGGCTCAAGGA
>NZ_JFAQ01000006.1 GCF_001304695.1 Xanthomonas axonopodis | reverse complement strand
TGCTGTTGCTGTTGCTGTTGCTGTTGCTGTTGCTGTTGCTGTTGCTGTTGCTGTTGCTGTTGCTGTTGCTGTTGCTGTTGCTGTTGCTGTTGCTGTTGCTGTTGCTGTTGCTGTTGCTGTTGCTGTTGCTGTTGCTGTTGCTGCGCCTGCATCGCCTGCTGGGCTGCCAGCTGTTCCTGCTGGTTCACCGTCTCGATGGCCTGGGCACGCATCGCGAGGGCGGCCGGTTCATTGACCAGGATCTGGGTCATCTGACGGAATTGATCGCGGTCGCCGTTCTGTCCGGCGGCCAACATACGGTCCAGGAAGGCCTCCGGGTCGTCATGCAGGGAAGGCAGCTTATCGGCCGCTTTCTGGGCATCGGCCTGCATCGGAACCTGCCACTGCTGCGGTGCATGGCTGCGCTCGCGCTCATGCTGGCGTTGCTGCATGTGCTGCTGATGCCAGCTTGTCGGCTCGGCTGGACCATTGTGCAGCGCGAACGCCGGCACCGAGGGAGCGCTGCGTTCCGGCGACACGGCCACCGGGCGCAGCGGGAAATGCGCCCGCAAGCCGGTATCCAGCGCCTGAGCATCGTCGGTAGTGAGCGTAGCCGCCATCCCGGACAGAGCCTTCACATGCACGCGATGGCCCAGCGCGGTCGCCATGCCGGTGGTGTAGAAGGACTGGTGCTGTTCGGAGCGGTGGATGACGTTCATTTCCGGCGCGGTGGACACCGTGCGCGGTTGCAGGAACGGCGTGTCGCTGAGGGTGTTGACGTAATCGGTGAGCAGGTTGCCATTGCGCACGGACAGGCCATCGAGCCGGTAGGACCCGCCGATGTCCGAATGCGCGCCCGGATTGACCAGATTGAGCAGACGCCCACCGGGGGTGCGGCCCGGATCGATGATGTCCTTGACCGGGAAAGTATCGCGGTGCTCGTCGCGCGCGGTGAGTTGCAGGCCCGACACCACCGACGGCGGCAGGCGCGTGTCGCGCAGGTTCATATCGCCGGTGGCCACCGGGTCCAGCAAGCCGACGGCCTGCGCGGTACGCCCGGATGGTACCAGCGGCGGATGGGTGGGGGTGAGTTTGAGGATTTCGCCGTCTGGGCCTTTGTCGATCTGCATGCCGATAGGATCCTGGATGCCCCGTTCGTGCACCATGCGGGTGAACATGGCCGCAGTGACTGCGCCACGGCTGAAGCCGGTGGAGACAATGCTGATCTCGGCGTGTGGATCCTCGTCGCGCCATGTTCTTGCTTGGCGGATGAACTCCAAGTACATCTCTTCCATCCGTGGCCCGTAGCTGTAGCCGACTGCACCATCGAGGTTGCGGGTGAAGGCATTGTCCTGGGTACCTACGCCGGGGACGTAGTGGCCTCTGACACTATCGAGACCAGCGAAGTTGGCTGCGTCCAGTTGATTGCTCAAGATGCCGATGTTAGTGATGTGCTCAGGATCTTTGTGCTTGTCGTTGCCGGTGCCATCGAAGGATGCAACGAACAAGCGGGTGTGCGGGTTGTGTTGGCTGACCAGCATTGGTGCTTTGAACTGCGCTAAGGAACCTCTGAACAACGCACCACAAATGCGAGACACTATCTGTTCGGAGTGAGGAGGCATCCATGCAACTGACGTTCGGTGACGCCGAGGGCCTGGGCAAGCGCAAGCAGACCCGGCGCGAGATCTTCCTTGCAGAGATGGAGCGCATCGTGCCGTGGAAGCAACTGCTTGCCCTGGTCGAGCCGCACTATCCGGTGTCAGGACGGCCGGGTCGGCAGCCGTACGCGCTAGCCACGATGTTGCGGATTCATCTGTTGCAGCAGTGGTATGCGTTGAGCGATCCGGCGATGGAAGAAGCGCTGCACGAGATCCCAACCCTGCGGCGTTTTGCCCAACTCGGCGGCTTGGACAACGTTCCAGACGAGACAACGATTCTCAACTTTCGCCGTTTGCTGGAAACCCACGGCATTGCCGCGCGGATGCTGGAAGCGGTCAACGCACATTTGTCGCGCAAGGGGCAGAGCCTGCGCTCGGGCACGATCGTCGATGCGACGCTGATCGCTGCGCCCAGTTCGACCAAGAATGCAGAGCGTGCGCGCGACCCTGAGATGCATCAGACCAAGAAGGGCAACCAGTGGTATTTCGGGATGAAGGCGCACATTGGGGTGGATGAATTTTCCGGGCTGGTACACCACGTGCAGTGCACCGCAGCCAACGTGGCCGATGTCACTGTGCCCCACGCGTTGCTGCATGGCAAGGAAGACAGCGTGTTCGGCGATAGCGGCTACACAGGTGTGGAAAAACGCGACGAGCTGCAGAGCTGCGAGGCTGCATTTTTCATTGCCGCCAAGCGCTCCACGATTCAAGCCATTGGCAACAAGCGCGCGCGTGTTCGGGAAGAGCGTTGGGAACACTTCAAAGCCAGCGTGCGCGCGAAGGTGGAGCACCCATTCCGGGTGATCAAGCGGCAGTTCGGCTACACCAAGGTGCGCTATCGCGGCCTGGCCAAGAACACCGCACAGGTGCAGACGTTATTTGCGCTGTCGAACCTGTGGATGGTGCGCCGGCCCTTGCTGCCGGCAAGGGGATAATGCTGCCTGGCGGCAGCCAAAACCGCCAGAACGTTGCAAAAATCGCACCCGACGCAGCATTTTTCCAGTCATTGACATGCAAGAAGCTGGAATTTTAGAGGTTTGATGGGTTGTTCAGACCTTCCTTAG
>NZ_JFAQ01000059.1 GCF_001304695.1 Xanthomonas axonopodis | reverse complement strand
CCCCCCCGGATGTCCCCCGCCGAGCCTTTGGCGGCCTTGGTGGTGATACCGCTCTTTTTCTTGATCTGCACGGTTTGGGCCGGCAGCTTCCATTGCGCGCACACGTCCTTGATGGTGCCGAATTCGAACTGGCGGGTGTCGTTGGGCACCAGCCCGCCGCTACCGGAATAGTTGTCGATGGCGGCCTGCACCGCTTCGAACGCCGCATCGATATCCACTTGGCGTTGCTCTCGCTCGCATGCTCCATCATCTGCTTACGCATGCTTCCTGGGTTTTGTTAGCCGCTCTTAACTGATGGGTCTTGGGCATGAGCGGCGTTGGGAACGAGTCAAAAGATGGCGGCAAGCGTGCGACAGTTGTCTTGCGTCGATGCGACCGAAACATGACAGTGCAACGACAACCGTTTCGCATCCCTCGCCGTTGCTGCGTTGCGTTGGCATGCAGCTGTCATCTGGCCGTCGTAATCTGCGAGCTCTTCCATTCGTGTTGTCTGAGGTTGCTATGTCGCAGCGCAGTGCTCGCCACTCTCATCGGACGCTGGTCAGCGTTGCCGTCGCCGCACTGGTGATCGGCAGCGGCATCGCAAGTGCACGAGACAAGCCAGCCTCGAAAGATTCGATGCTCGCCACCGACGCGCATGGGTACCTAGAACAACAACAACTGCCCGACAGCGTGCAGCTGGTACCACCGCCACCGCAGGAGGGCAGCGCTGCGCTTGCCAACGACGAGGCAGTCGCCAAGGCCATGCTCGCCCTGCGCGGAACACCGCGCTGGGAGCTGGCCGCGCAGGACGCGGTCCTGAGCTTTCCGGCTGCGGCCACGCACTTCAGCTGCGCGCTCGGCATCCAGATCGATCAGACCAACACCCCGCATCTGATGCGCCTGCTCGAACGCAGCATGCGCGATGCCAGCACCAGCACCAGCGCCGCCAAGGCACGCTATCAACGCCCGCGCCCGTTCATGCGCAACGCGCAACCGATGTGCACCCCCGACGACGACGCGGCCCTGCGCAAGAACGGCTCCTACCCCTCCGGCCACACCGCCATCGGCTGGACCTGGGGCCTGATCCTGTCCGAAATCGCGCCCGGCCACCGCGACGCCCTGCTCGCGCGCGGCCGCGCCTTCGGCGACAGCCGCCTGGTCTGCAACGTGCACTGGCAGAGCGATGTCACCCAGGGCCGCGTGGTGGGCGCCGCAACCGTCGCTGCTTTACACGGCAATCCTGCATTCGAAAAAGACCTGGCCGCCGCACGCCGCGAGATCGAACAGGCGCAGGCCAAGCAGCCGGCTGCGTCCTCGGCGGCGGCGTGCAACGCGGAAGGCCAAGCGCTGAAGACCGTATTGCCCGGGGTGATGTAGTCCACGGCAAGCGCACGGCCGGTGCGCCTGCTGGGCTCGGACGATGTGCGAGAGTTTGCGCCCGCAGCGCTGCCCGCAGCTGGTGGGCCAAGCGGGTGCGCGCTTGGATCACGGGCCGGTTATAACGACCCCAGCGCGCATCATCGCGCTGCGCACCACCGCATCACTTGCCGATGCAAAAACTCGAGAAGATCTTGCCGAGCAGGTCATCGGCACTGAGCTTTCCGGTGATTTCGCCAAGCGCTTCATGTGCCAGGCGCAATTCTTCGGCAGCCAGTTCCAGCTGCTCGAAACCCAGTTCCAGATCGGCAGCATCGGTGTGTCGTTCGGCGCGACGCAGCGCCTCGACGTGCCGCGTACGGGCAGAGAATTCGCCATCGACGCTGTCCACGCCATCGCCGAGTGCAAGGTCGCGCAGGCGGGTGTGCAGTTGCTCAAGTCCCTGCCCTGTCACGGCCGAAATGGCGAGCGCATCGGCATCGAGCTGTGCGGCATCGGCGAGCAAATCACACTTGTTGTGGATCCATAGCTGACGCGGCACCGCATCGATGGCATCGCCGATGGCATCGCGCGCGGCCTGCGGGTCGCGTGCATCCAGCACCACCAGTGCCAGATCGGCGCGCTCAAGCTGGACACGTGCGCGGCGCATGCCCTCGCGTTCGATCGCATCGCCGCCGTCGCGCAGGCCGGCGGTATCGACCAGGGTCAACTCGAAACCGTCGAGCTGGATGGCTTCATGCAAGGTGTCGCGGGTGGTGCCGGCAACATCGGTGACGATCGCACGGTCGCTACCGGCCAGCGCATTGAGCAGGGAACTCTTGCCGGCGTTGGGCGGACCGATCAACACCGCATGCAGGCCGTCGCGCAACTTGCGTCCGCGTTCGGCATCGCGCAGCAGCTGTGCGAGCACGCTGCGCGCCTGACCCAGGCCATCGCGTACCTGGCTGCCGCCCAAGGTGTCGAGCGGCTCGTCGGCAAAGTCGATGGCTGCCTCGACATGGATACGCAAGCGGGTCAGGGTGTCGGCCACGGCATCGACCCGTTGCGAAAACACGCCGTCCAATGCGCGCCGCGCTGCACGTGCCGCACGCAGATCGCCGGCTGCGATCAAATCGGCGATGGCTTCGGCCTGCGCAAGATCGAGTTTGCCGTTGAGAAACGCACGCTCGCTGAATTCGCCGGCACGTGCCTGGCGCGCGCCCAATTCGATGCAACGGGTAACCAGTTGCCGCAGCAACACCGGGCTGCCATGGCCCTGCAGCTCGACGACGTCTTCGCCGGTAAAGCTGTGCGGCGCGTTGAACCACAGCGCAATGCCATCGTCGATGACCGCGCCCTGCCCGTCGCGAAAACGCGCGTAGTGCGCATGCCGTGGCTGCATCGCTGCGATTCCAAGCTGCGCTGCGATCTGCACCGACTGTGGCCCTGACAGGCGCACGATGCCCACGCCGCCGATTCCGGCTGCACTGGCAATGGCAACAATGGTGGAGGTGGAAGACGCCATGGGCACTGCTCTAACGAGGATTGAAAAGGGACACGGAGATTTTAAACGGCACAGCCACCAGTGCCGAGCCGCGTGTTTGCGGGGTCTTTTGAATCACCTCCCGTTGCGACAATCGCGCTGTTTGGCGTCTGCACGCCATGTCGTTTCGCGGCGTCCGGTCACAACGATTGCAGCTGCGCACGCGCTTGCTCGGCACCACTGCCTTGCGGCTGCAATTCCAGGTAGGTGGAGTAGGCCTTGCGCGCCTTGTCGCGATCGCCCGCCTTTGCATACGCATCGCCGAGATTGAGATAGGCCACCGCGCGCGAGGGATGGATCTTCAAGGTATTTTCCATCCAGCGCGCCGATTCGGCAAAGCACTCCTGACGGTAATACACAAACCCCAGGTTGTTGGCCGCCAGCGCGAAATCCGGGCGCAGCTTCAGTGCTTCGGCAAATTGCTCGGCCGCATCGGCGTAGCGCTGTTCCTTAGTACAACTGCAGGCCGCGTTCGTTGGCCAGTTGTGCGCGTTGGCGGTCACCGCTCTTCACTGCGGTGGGTAGCACCAGCGTGGCCTGGCCACCTTGCAGGGTCTTCAACGTCACCGGCGCCGCAGCCCCTGTCGCACCGGCTGCGGCCGTCACAGGGCGCGCTGCGTCCACGCGCGAGTTGAGCGCAATCGCGTCGGCCGACAGTTGCGCGGTCTCTGCCGTGAGGAACTCTTCGCCGCTGGGAACCTGGAACACGAATTCACCGCCTTGCGAACCGGGCAGGCTGCCGAATGCCGGCGTCTGCGCCGAGACTGCCGACACCGCGGGCGCCACGTACGCGGCCAGTTCGGTCCAGGTGATCAAACCGTCGCCATTGAGGTCGCCCTTGCCGGCCAATGCCTGCAACAACACCCAGGTGAACACCGAATGCCCATTGGGCCCACTATCGGCCACCTGTTGATCGGCGCCGCCGGCGGTGAGCATCTGGCGTGCGATACGCCACGCGTTCTCGCGTAGATACGCGCTGGACGTCGGCCCGCCACGCGTTAATCCCAGCCCGCTGTGGCACGCATCCATCACGAACAAGACGTGCTTGGCCTGCAGGCTTTCGGCGATGTTCTGCAAATCGCTCATTGCGATTGCATCGCTGGCCAGATGCTGCGGATCCGAGTCGAACGGAATGATGTAGCCAAGATCGCGACCGGAAGCGAGCCGTCGTGTGGCGCCATGCCCGGCAAAGAACACGAACACACGGTCGTTGGTCTGCGCACGGCCTTCGCCGAGACGGTCGTGGAATGCGGCGAGGATGTTGTTGCGCGTTGCCTGCCCGTTCTTGAGCACGATCACTTGCGAGGACGGAAATCCCAACGGCCCGGTCAGGGTACTGGCAATCGCCTGTGCGTCGTTGGCCGCGTATTCCAGCTTGGGCCAATGCGCGTAGTCGTCGATACCGATTACGATCGCCCAAGATTTGGCATAGCAAGTAGTCACCGTGGCATCGGCCACTGCACTGGATGCGCGCGCGACCGAAAACTCACGGCCCTTCCAGCCGGCGAACTGGTAACCATCGGCGATGAGACGATCCAAAATCTGCGGCAGCGCTTTCACTGCGCGGTCGTGGATGTCATGGAACAGCACGATGCCATGCTGCTCCTTGGTCACCTGGTCGAGCACGCGTTGCACGATCGACTCCGGCACCGGGTTGGCCCAGTCCAGCGAGTCGATGTTCCACATGATCGATTTCAGGCCGGCCTCGCCCAGCAGCTGCAAGCCCTCTGCATTGCGCGCGCCATACGGAAACCGGAACAGCGGCGCACGTTTGTCGTCCACCGCACGCAGCAAGGTGTCGGTGTCCAGCACCTGGCGACGCAGTGCATCGCCGGTGGTCTTGGACAACGGCGCGTGGGTCAGGCTGTGGTTGCCTACTGCGTAGCCTTCTTTCATCAGGATGTGGCTGATCTTGGACAACGGCGCAAGTTTCGCTTTGCCGTCGTCATCCACACTGCCGAGATTGCGCCCCACTTCGAAAAACACGCCTGGCACATCGTAGCGCTTGAGAATCGCCACGATCTCTTCGGTGTAGGCCTTGTGCAGACCATCGTCGAAGGTGAGCACCACCGTCTTGGGCGGCAGGTCGCGGCCGACCACTTCGCTGTCGCGCGCGGAAAACGGGTACGGCTCGACCACGCCATGGTCGCGCAGGATGGTCTCGCGCGTGTAGAGCGTGCGCGGATGCGCCACGTAGTCGTCCCATTTCTCGCGCTTGGGCACGATGGCGCGGCTGCGGTCGAAACGGCTGAAGATCTGCGTCAGCTCGGTGTTGTAGCTGCGCTCGATCTCGTCCAGCGCCTGTAGATCCTCGCCGATGCGCTGGTGCAGTTTCACCGTCGGCAATGCAGAGTCGCGACCGATGCGCGCATGCAGATCGCGCAGCACCTCGGCAAATGCCAGACGGTCGGCATCGAACAGATCCGGCGCAGATTCCACCTCGTCCAGCACCGCGGCAATCGTCGCGAACCGGCGCGCGTCCCGGGAGATCAGCACGGTGTCGAAGGATGCGGCAATGCGCTCGCGCTGCTCCAGGTTTTCATGAAACGACTGCTGGCCCACGCTGCTGGAGGTGGCGCGATCGCGTGGCGTTTGTTTGTCCTCATCGGCCAGCAGCACGATGATGCGGCAGTGCCGGTCCAGTTGGTCGCGCAGTTGCGCGATCAATGCACGCGTGGCGTCCCCGGGCTTGTCCGCCTGTGTGCCGGCGTTCGTTGCAGCAGCGGGCTTGGCAGCGACGGCAACATCGCTCGCGTCCTGCTTCCCACAGCCGGCCAGCGCCAGCACCCACATGCAACTTGCGCACAGCAACAGGCGATGCAACGGCGATGTGGTCACGACAGCGTCCTTGGCGAAACAGACAACAGGCAATAAATCCCGGCTGACATGCAGAAAGCCCGCCTTGCGGCGGGCCTTCTTGAACTTACTTGGCGTTGGCCTGAATGATCTTGCTCGGCTTCTCGCCGTGCTGGCGGATCATCCACCACTGAATCAGCAGGTTCAAACCGCCGTTGACCACCCAGTACAGCACCAGACCGGAAGGCACGAACGCCATCATGACGCCGAACACCAGCGGCATGAACTGCATCATCTTCGCCTGCATCGGGTCCATGCCCGGGGTCGGCGTCAGCTTCTGCGTCGCCCACATGATGGCGATGTTGAGCACCGGCAGGATGAAGTAGGGATCGCGCGCGGTCAGATCCTGGATCCAGCCCAGCCACGGTGCCTGACGCAGTTCCACCGACTCCACCAGCACCCAGTACAACGCGAAGAAGATCGGCATCTGGATCAGCAGCGGCAGGCAGCCGCCCATCGGGTTGATCTTCTCCTTCTTGTACAGTTCCATCATCGCCTGGTTGAACTTGGCGCGATCGTCGCCGTAACGTTCCTTGAGATGCTGCAGGCGAGGTTGGAATTTGCGCATCTTAGCGCCGGACTTGTACTGCGCAGCCGAGAGCGGATACAGCGCCAGACGCAGCAGCACCACCAGACCGATGATGGCCCAGCCCCAGTTGTGCAGGAAGCTATGCAGGTCACTCAGCACCCAGAACAGGCCCTGGCCGATGATGGCCATGATCGAGAATCGACTGTAGTCGATTACCCGGTCCAGCCCCTTGACGTTTTCCTTGGCGATCAGGCTGACCAGCTTCGGGCCCACCCACAGGCGCGCTTCGGTGGTCGCACTTTGATTCGGCGCCACCGTGAAGGCCGGGCCGCGCAGCTCGACGACATCACGCGGGCCGTCCTGGGCCAGCACATACAGCGAGGCCTGGTCCTTCTGGGGAATCCACGCGGTGAAGAAGTGATGCTGCAGCAACGCTATCCAGCCGCCAGTGATCTGGCGATTGAGGCCACCGTCGTCCATGTAGTCCTTGAACGCACGGCGCTCATAGCCTTCCTGCGGGCTGTACCAGGTCGCCCCGTTGAAGCTGAAGGAATCCGGGTTGGTCATGCCGCGGCTGAGGATGGTCGGCACCCGGCTCAGCTTGCGGAACACGTAGCCGTTCCACGGCGCGCCGCTCTTGTTGATCACTTCGTCCTTGATCGAGATCACATAGCGGCCGCGCTCCAGGGTAAAGGTGCGACGGATCGACACGCCGTCGGGGCCATTCCAGACGAACGGCACCACCAGCGTGTTCTGGCCCTTGGCCATTTCGAACGTCGTGCCCGGCTGCTCGGCACGGAAGCCGCCCACACCCGGCACCGGCGAATGCCCGCTGGCCCAGCCGCTGGTGGCGTTATACGGGTGCGCCGGATCTTCGGTCAGCAGGCTGACCGGCGCTGTGCCGTCCTTGGTCTGCGGGAACTGCAGCAGCTTGGCATCGAGCACGCTGCGGCCATCCAGCTTCAGGCGCAGCACGTCCGAGGTCAGGGTCACCACCGGCGCAGCGCCGGCAGCAGCCGGTGTCGCCGCTGTGCTGCTGGTCGCCGGCACGGTGCCCGGCGCGCCGGCCTGCGGAATGGACTGAACCGAAGGTACATTGGCTGCGCTCGGCGCTGCCGCATCCAGATCGCGCGCCGCCGGCACCGACTCCGTCGCCGCGACCACCGGCGCATTGGCAGCCGCCTTGTCCTTGCCCCACTCCATCCACAGCAGCGCCGCGACCATCAGCCAGGCAAAAATCAGGAAAACACGGGTCTGGTTCATCGGGCAGCAACTCGCTCAGTCGGAACTACAATTCCGGCTCTGTCGGGGAAGGGGAAGATAGGCGCACCGTCCTGGCGGG
The DNA here is from genome assembly GCF_001304695.1 of Xanthomonas axonopodis. Lineage (GTDB taxonomy): Bacteria > Pseudomonadota > Gammaproteobacteria > Xanthomonadales > Xanthomonadaceae > Xanthomonas > Xanthomonas axonopodis. The sequence goes on along the minus strand of NZ_JFAQ01000059.1, from coordinate 11,952 downwards.
CGGCATTGTGCCGGGCGCAGCAGGCAGGGGCAATGCGCCGGCGCGGCGCAGCAGACGCACGAAGGCATCGCGAATCTGTGGATTGGTCGCTTTTGCTGCTGCCGAACGCGCCACGATGACGTAGTCGCCACCGGCCAGTTCGGGCAACAGATGCCGCATGGCGTCGCGCAGCACACGTTTGATGCGGTTACGTCCGACCGCGCGCGTATCGACCTTGCGCGACACGGCCATGCCCAGGCGCGGCGGCGTATCGCCTGTGCGCCAATGCAGGCTCAGAAGTGGGTCCGAGGTGCGACGTGCCGTATCGAAAACGATCGTATATTGCGCACGCGTACGAACCCGCGCAGAGCGCGGAAATCGCCTGCACGGGTTCGATGCGTTCACGGTAGGGACTGCCTCGGCCGCAGGGAGCGGCGCGGCAATCAAGCGCTCAGGCGCTTACGGCCCTTGGCGCGGCGGCGAGCCAGGATCTTGCGGCCGTCGGCGGTTGCCATACGTGCGCGGAAGCCATGGTCGCGTGCTCGCTTGAGATTGCTGGGTTGGAAAGTACGCTTGGTGGCCATGGGGCCCTCTGCATGAATGGAGACGAATAGAACCGGCAATTCTATAGGCCTGCCGCGGCTCGGGTCAACACCCTGCTCGCTTTACCGCGGATGAGGACGGCCGCCACCTGTGGATGGCCCTGTGAATAACTCTGGGAAAACCCTGCCCTCGGTGCTAGTCTGGTCCACCCTCTTTTCACTACCGGGCTGCGAGCACGGCGCTTTTCTGCGCGCCGCAGCCGGCAACAGATGATCACACCTTGATGGATGCTTGGCCCCGCTGTCTGGAACGTCTCGAAGCCGAATTCCCGCCCGAAGACGTCCACACCTGGTTGAAACCCCTGCAAGCCGAAGATCGCGGCGACAGTATCGTGCTGTACGCACCGAACGCCTTCATCGTTGACCAGGTCCGCGAACGCTACCTGCCGCGCATTCGCGAACTGCTGGCGTACTTCGCTGGCAATGGCGAAGTCGCGCTGGCGGTTGGTTCGCGTCCGCGTGCGCCCGAGCCAGCTCCTGCACCCGTGACGGCGCCGAGCGCGCCGCAGGCTGCGCCGATCGTACCGTTCGCCGGCAACCTGGATTCGCATTACACCTTTGCCAACTTCGTGGAAGGCCGCAGCAACCAGCTGGGACTGGCGGCCGCGATCCAGGCTGCGCAGAAGCCCGGCGACCGGGCGCACAACCCGTTACTGCTGTACGGCAGCACCGGCCTGGGCAAGACCCACCTGATGTTCGCGGCCGGCAATGCGCTGCGTCAGGCCAAGCCGGCCGCCAAGGTGATGTACCTGCGTTCGGAACAGTTTTTCAGCGCGATGATCCGGGCGCTGCAGGACAAGGCGATGGACCAGTTCAAGCGCCAGTTTCAGCAGATCGATGCGCTGCTGATCGACGACATCCAGTTCTTCGCCGGCAAGGACCGCACGCAGGAAGAGTTCTTCCACACCTTCAACGCGCTGTTCGATGGCCGCCAGCAAATCATTCTGACCTGCGACCGCTACCCGCGCGAGGTCGAAGGCCTGGAGCCGCGGCTGAAGTCGCGGCTGGCCTGGGGCCTGTCGGTAGCGATCGACCCACCGGATTTCGAGACCCGCGCGGCGATCGTGCTGGCCAAGGCGCGCGAGCGTGGCGCCGAGATTCCCGACGACGTGGCCTTCCTGATCGCCAAGAAGATGCGCTCGAACGTGCGCGACCTGGAAGGCGCGCTCAACACCCTGGTGGCGCGTGCCAATTTCACCGGCCGCGTGATCACCGTGGAATTTGCCCAGGAGACGCTGCGCGATTTGCTGCGTGCCCAGCAACAGGCGATCGGCATTCCCAACATCCAGAAGACCGTGGCCGATTACTACGGCCTGCAGATGAAGGATCTGCTGTCCAAGCGGCGCACCCGCTCGCTGGCACGCCCGCGCCAGGTGGCGATGGCGCTGGCCAAGGAGCTCACCGAGCACAGCCTGCCGGAGATCGGCGACGCGTTCGCCGGCCGCGACCACACTACCGTGCTGCACGCCTGCCGGCAGATCCGCACGTTGATGGAGGCCGACGGCAAGCTGCGCGAGGACTGGGAAAAGCTAATTCGCAAGCTCAGCGAGTAGGCCGTCGGCTGGCCATCGGCGCCAGGCTGGAAAAAAGCGTGGAAACGTTGGGGTCAAATGCGGGAGAATCTGTGGATAACGTTACGCCGCAGTCCGGCTTGAAAACTATCCACAGGTTTTCCGACCAGCTCAGGCGCATTAGTCCAACGCGTTTCAGATGCTGAAATGTCTTTGGAAACAAATAGTTATGGTGGTTATCCGCTGAAAACGGCCCTACCACCACCACCACGTTTTTGATTTATTCCATATCTTTTAAAGCATAGGGGCACGGAACCACATGCGTTTTACACTACAGCGCGAAGCCTTCCTCAAACCATTGGCACAAGTGGTCAATGTGGTCGAACGCCGTCAAACCCTTCCCGTCCTGGCCAACTTGCTGGTACAGGTCAAGGATGGACAGGTGTCTTTGACCGGTACCGACCTGGAAGTGGAAATGATCTCGCGCACGCTGGTGGAGGACGCGCAGGACGGCGAAACCACGATTCCGGCGCGCAAGCTGTTCGACATCCTGCGTGCCCTGCCCGACGGCAGCCGCGTGACCATTTCGCAGACCGGCGACAAGGTCACCGTGCAGGCCGGTCGCAGCCGCTTCACCTTGGCAACGTTGCCGTCCAACGATTTCCCCTCCGTGGACGAAGTCGAAGCGACCGAGCGCGTCGTAGTGCCCGAAGCCGGGCTCAAGGAGCTGATCGAACGCACCGCGTTCGCCATGGCCCAGCAAGACGTGCGCTATTACCTCAATGGCTTGCTGTTCGATCTGCGCGACGGCTTGCTGCGCTGCGTGGCAACCGACGGTCATCGTCTGGCACTGTGCGAGATGGAGCTTGAGAAATCCGGTGGCGCCAAGCGCCAGATCATCTTGCCGCGCAAGGGCGTGACCGAGCTGCAGCGCTTGTTGGAAGGTGCCGATCGCGAGGTCGAGCTGGAAGTGGGCCGCAGCCATATCCGCGTCAAGCGCGGCGATGTGACCTTTACGTCGAAGCTGATCGACGGGCGGTTCCCGGACTACGAGGCAGTGATTCCGATTGGCGCCGATCGCGAGGTCAAGGTGGACCGTGAAGCGCTGCGCGCGTCGCTGCAGCGTGCGGCCATTTTGTCCAACGAGAAGTACCGCGGTGTCCGCGTGGAAGTGTCGCCGGGTCAGCTGAAGATCAGCGCGCACAACCCCGAGCAGGAAGAGGCGCAGGAAGAGATCGAAGCCGACACCAAGGTCGACGACTTGGCCATTGGCTTCAACGTTAACTATTTACTCGATGCGCTGTCGGCATTGCGCGACGAACACGTGGTAATCCAGCTGCGTGATGCGAACTCGTCTGCGTTGGTGCGTGAGGCCAGCAGTGAGAAGTCGCGCCATGTGGTGATGCCGTTGCGTCTATGATGCTTCGTTCCACGTGGAACACGGGAAGCCCGGCGAATGCCGGGCTTTTTGTTTGCGCGGTTAAAAGGCTTGCTGTGTCTAGCTCTCGAGGCCACTGGCTCTGTTGCGATCAAGCACAGCGCAAGCTGAGCTAATGCCATGAGTATGATCTGAAGAGATAACTCTCTGGCGCATCATCGGTGCTGTGCGTCCAACATGGTTGGATCGACCAACCCGGCGCGAGGCTGTGTCACCGACCTTCTTGAGTCCGCTAGATACTGCCATCAGCGGCGATACTCGTACGTCTCGAGCGCCAGAGTTCTCTGGTGAAAGCTGACCATCGAGCTTGAAACTGGGCAAGGTCAGGACGAGATTCACCGCGCCTAGCGCGTATACGTGTATCGTAGAGCTTGCATCACGGGTACGCATCCCCATCGCCTCTGCAGTTTCCTACCAGCATTGGCGGTTCTGGCAACTAGCGGCTCACATTTTGAGCAATCCAGTCTCGGCGTGGCGGAGCCAATCCAGGTTCACTCGTCCGGCCTTTGATCGTCTGCGACGACTTAGTTCGCACACAGCAAAGCACGCGGACAATTGGAGACATTGTCTCTAATGAGAGCTAATGCCCTAGTGTCACCACCTGTGTGAAGTGTGAGCAATCGGAGGATCGAATTAGGTCAATGGAGCTGCCATCGCGCATGCCCCTGACATGCGTTCACCTATTCAGCTTTTGCGCGTTTTTGACTTATGCACATCGCACATGGCTTTTAAATCTACAAATAACTTAAGAGCTTTGTGGTGATGGTAAACGCAGATTTTGCGCAAAAACCACTCGAGTGACTGTTTTTAAAAATTTATTTGTGGGTCGAAACCCTGTGCCTATCGTCTTGTTTTCCCGCTCAGAAGCTGTGGATAAGCAAGATTGCTCCCGCAGGCCTTTATTTTATCCACATGTTATCCCCTGGCTGTCCAGCCGGTCCTAGCGGCCCCGTCTGCACGGGTTTCTTTTTGATCCCGTATCCTTCAACCCGACCGGCAGGATTACAGCCCAGAGCTCACCGATCGATGCATGTAGTGCGGTTGTCCATTCATCGGCTTCGTCGGTTTCAAACCGTCGAGCTCCATCCCTCCAGCGCCCTGAATCTGCTGACCGGCGACAACGGCGCGGGCAAGACCAGCGTGCTTGAAGCGCTGCACCTGATGGCCTACGGCCGCAGCTTCCGGGGCCGCGTCCGTGACGGGCTGATTCAACAAGGCGCCAATAATCTTGAAGTCTTCGTGGAATGGAAAGAAGGCAGTGGTGCTGCGGGCGAACGGACGCGTCGAGCTGGCTTGCGTCATAGCGGCCAGGAATGGACGGGGCGTCTGGATGGCGAAGATGTGGCGCAGCTGGGTTCTCTCTGCGCCGCGCTGGCGGTGGTGACCTTCGAGCCCGGCAGCCACGTGCTGATCAGTGGCGGTGGTGAACCCCGCCGCCGCTTCCTGGATTGGGGCCTGTTCCACGTGGAACCCGACTTCCTGGCCTTATGGCGTCGCTACGCACGGGCGCTCAAACAACGCAACGCGTTGCTGAAAGAAGGCGCGCAGCCACGCATGCTGGACGCTTGGGATCACGAGCTCGCCGAATCCGGCGAGACCTTGACGTCTCGGCGCGTGCGCTACTTGGAACGCTTGCAGGAACGGCTTCCTCCAGTGGCAGACGCGATCGCGCCGGCGCTGGAACTGTCTGCGCTGACATTCGCTCCAGGCTGGAAGCGGCACGAGGTGTCGCTGGCTGACGCCCTCCTGCTTGCCCGCGAACGCGATCGGCAGAACGGCTACACCTCGCAAGGCCCGCACCGTGCGGATTGGATGCCCAGTTTCCAGGCACTTCCGGGCAAAGACGCGCTTTCCCGGGGACAAGCCAAGCTCACAGCCCTTGCCTATCTGCTCGCACAGGCCGAAGACTTTGCTTTCGAACGCGGCGAATGGCCGGTCATTGCCCTGGATGATCTTGGCTCGGAGCTGGACAGGCACCATCAGGGGCGCGTGTTGCAGCGGCTCGCGTCGGCGCCGGCGCAGATACTCATTACCGCAACCGAGACCCCGCCGGGTCTTGCAGACGCCGGCGCGCTTTTACATCGGTTCCACGTGGAACACGGCCAGATTGTGCGACAGCCAGCGCCCAGCTGAGCCGCAACGGCCGGTGCGGGCCGACTGGTATAATTTGTCTGCTATCCCCCTTTTCCCACGGTGCGATGCGGCTCCTGTCGCCTACGCCCGTGTTGTGGAGCCAACGGCACGCGCATGACCGACGAACAAAACACCCCGCCAACACCCAACGGCACCTACGACTCCAGCAAGATCACCGTGCTGCGTGGCCTGGAAGCCGTCCGCAAGCGCCCCGGCATGTATATCGGCGATGTCCATGACGGCACCGGCCTGCATCACATGGTGTTCGAGGTGGTCGACAACTCGGTCGACGAGGCCCTGGCCGGGCATGCCGACGACATCGTGGTGAAGATCCTGGCCGATGGCTCGGTGGCCGTCTCCGACAACGGGCGCGGCGTGCCGGTCGACATCCACAAGGAAGAAGGCGTCTCGGCGGCCGAGGTGATCCTCACCGTGCTGCACGCTGGCGGCAAGTTCGACGACAACAGTTACAAGGTCTCCGGCGGCCTGCACGGCGTGGGCGTCTCGGTGGTCAATGCGTTGTCCGAGCACCTGTGGCTGGATATCTGGCGCGACGGCTTCCACTACCAGCAGGAATACGCGCTGGGCGAGCCGCAGTACCCGCTCAAGCAGCTGGAAGCCTCGACCAAGCGCGGCACCACGCTGCGCTTCAAGCCGTCCGTGGCCATCTTCAGCGACGTCGAGTTCCATTACGACATCCTGGCGCGGCGCCTGCGCGAGCTGTCCTTCCTCAATTCCGGCGTCAAGATCACCCTGATCGACGAGCGCGGCGAAGGCCGTCGCGACGATTTCCACTACGAGGGTGGCATCCGCAGCTTCGTGGAGCATTTGGCGCAGTTGAAGTCACCCCTGCATCCGAATGTGATCTCGGTGACCGGCGAGCACAACGGCATCATGGTGGACGTGGCCCTGCAATGGACCGACGCTTATCAGGAAACCATGTACTGCTTCACCAACAATATCCCGCAGAAGGACGGCGGCACCCATCTGGCCGGCTTCCGTGCGGCGCTGACACGTGTGCTCAGCACCTACATCGAACAGAACGGCATCGCCAAGCAGGCCAAGGTCGCGCTGACCGGCGACGACATGCGCGAAGGCATGATCGCGGTGCTTTCGGTCAAGGTGCCCGATCCCAGCTTCTCTTCGCAGACCAAGGAAAAGCTGGTCAGCTCGGACGTGCGCCCGGCCGTAGAAAACGCCTTCGGCGCGCGCCTTCAGGAATTCCTGCAGGAGAACCCGAACGAAGCCAAGGCCATCACCGGCAAGATCGTCGATGCCGCGCGTGCGCGTGAAGCCGCGCGCAAGGCACGCGACCTCACCCGCCGCAAGGGTGCGCTGGATATCGCCGGCCTGCCGGGCAAGCTGGCCGACTGCCAGGAAAAGGATCCGGCACTGTCGGAACTGTTCATCGTCGAGGGTGACTCGGCAGGTGGCTCGGCCAAGCAAGGCCGCAACCGCAAGAACCAGGCGGTATTGCCGCTGCGCGGCAAGATCCTCAATGTGGAACGTGCCCGCTTCGACCGCATGCTGGCCTCCGACCAGGTCGGCACGCTGATCACCGCGCTGGGAACCGGCATCGGCCGCGACGAGTACAACCCGGACAAGCTGCGCTACCACCGCATCATCCTGATGACCGACGCCGACGTGGACGGCTCGCACATCCGTACCCTGCTGCTGACGTTCTTCTACCGGCAGATGCCGGAGCTGATCGAGCGCGGCTACATCTACATCGGGCTGCCGCCGCTGTACAAGCTCAAGCAGGGCAAGAGCGAGCTGTACCTGAAGGACGACGCGGCGCTCAATGCCTACCTGGCCAGCAATGCGGTCGAAGGTGCGGCGCTGATTCCGGCCACCGACGAGCCGCCGATCACCGGCGAAGCGCTGGAGAAATTGTTGATGCTGTTCACCAGCGCCAACGAAGCGATCACGCGCAACGCCCACCGCTACGACCCGGCCCTGCTTACCGCGCTGATCGACCTGCCGCCACTGGATGTGGAAAAACTGCATGCCGAAGGCGACCAGCACCCGACCCTGGATGCGCTGCAGGCCGTGCTCAACCGCGGCACCCTGGGCACCGCGCGCTATCAGCTGCGCTTCGACCCGGGCAACGACAACGCACCTGCCACCCTGGTGGCCATCCGCCGTCACATGGGCGAAGAGTTCACCCAGGTGCTGCCGATGGGGGCCTTCGAAAGCGGCGAACTGCGTCCGCTGCGCGAAGTCTCGCTGGCCTTGCACGACCTGGTGCGCGAAGGCGCACAGATCGTGCGCGGCAACAAGAGCCACCCGATCACCAGCTTCGCGCAGGCCCACGCCTGGTTGCTGGACGAGGCCAAGAAGGGCCGCCAGGTGCAGCGCTTCAAGGGCCTGGGCGAAATGAATGCCGAGCAGTTGTGGGAAACCACGGTCAACCCGGATACGCGTCGCCTGTTGCAGGTGCGCATCGAGGACGCGGTGGCCGCCGACCAGATCTTCAGCACCTTGATGGGCGATGTGGTCGAACCACGCCGCGACTTCATCGAGGACAACGCGCTGAAGGTGTCCAACCTGGATATCTGAGTCGCCAGCGCCGGCCGGCACGTCGCAACCGCGGCGTGGTGGCCGCTGCGGTAGTCGCAGGACGATGATGCGCACCGATCTTCTACAGCCCCCGGCGTCACGCGCGGTTGCCGGCACGCCGCCGCTGTTGCCCGTGCTCGTGGGTTTCTGGGTCGACGTGCTCATCGCCGCCGGCCTGCTGTTGACGCTCAGCGTGGCCGGCTTTGCGTTGTGGGGCGCGGTGCGTAGCTTTAGCCATGTACAGGTGGCCAAAGCACAGGGCCTGACCCCCTCGCCCACCGAGGTCATGGCCGCCATCGGCCAACCCGGCGTGATGGTGCAGCTGCTCACCGCGCTGGTCAGCACGGCCACGCCGGCGCTGCTGTTGTACTACTGGCGTCGCCGCGCCACCGCTGCCGAACACACTGCTTCACGGGCTGCCGCACGCCGCGCCTCCACCTGGGGCTGGACCGCGTTGATCGCCGCTGCCGTGTTCCTGCTGAGCAATCTGGTCAGCGTGGCGGCCTCGGCGTTGGGCATCAAGCCGGTGCCCACCAACCTGCCGTTGATGGAAGAAGCGCTCCAGCAATGGCCGCTGGCACTGACGTTGTTTGCGGTCGTGATCGCGCCGGCTTACGAAGAACTGCTGTTCCGTCGCGTGCTGTTCGGGCGCCTGCTCGCTGCCGGCCGCCCATGGCTGGGCATCGTGCTGAGCGGGACGATGTTCGCGCTGGTGCATGAAGTACCCGGCATCAGCGGTAACGGCCCGGCCGCGATCGCGCAGCTTTGGCTGGTGTACGGCAGCATGGGTGCGGCGTTCGCATGGCTGTACTGGCGCACCGGCACGTTGTGGGCGCCAATTGCCGCGCATGGCATCAACAACGCCACGGCCCTGGCTGCGCTGTACTTTTTCGGGCTTGGCTGAGCCCCAAAGCGGTCAGCGGCGAGAGTCCAGCCGCAGCTGGCGGCGTCTGGGCACGGAAGGGATCCACACGCTTTGCACAGCCGATCGCTCCCTGCCAGGCACGCTTCATCGGCTGCACGGAACCGTTTGACGAAAAGTTAAGACGAGCCTGCCAAAATGCCCTCATGGTTCTAGGGGGATTGAATGAAAGCCAGGCTGTTGATCGTTGTTGCCGTGCTTGCACTGACGGCGTGTGCCACCACAACTTCGCCAACCGGCCGCCGACAGGTGGTAGGCGGCGTATCGCAACAGCAGTTGGACCAGTTGGGTGCGCAGTCCTTCGCGCAGACCAAGGCCAAGGAAAAAGTCAGTACCGACGGCAAGCAGAACGCTTACGTGCAGTGCGTGGTCAACGCACTGGTGGCGCAGCTGCCGCCGCAATGGCGCGAAACCCAGTGGGAAACCGCGCTGTTCGTGGATAACGAAGCCAATGCCTTCGCCTTGCCTGGCGGCAAGGTTGGTGTCAACACCGGCATCTTTACCGTCGCCAAGACCCAGGATCAGCTCGCCGCCGTGCTCGGGCATGAGATCGGCCACGTCATTTCGCGCCACCACGAAGAGCGCATTACCCGTCAGCTTGGCGCGCAGACGGGCCTGGGCATCATCGGCGCGCTTGCCGGCGCGGCCTATGGCGACGGTGCGGCCAGCGCAGTCAATCAGGTTGGGGGTATGACCGCCCAGACAGTGTTTCTGTTGCCGGGCTCGCGTACCCAGGAAAGCGAGGCAGATGTCGTGGGCCAACGTCTGATGGCCCAGGCCGGGTTCGACCCGGCGCAGGCGGTGACGCTGTGGCAGAACATGATGGCCGTCAGCGGCAATCGCCAACCGCAGTGGCTGTCGACCCACCCCGACCCTGCCAACCGCATCCGCGAACTGCAGGCCGACGTCGCCCAGCTCAAACCGGTGTACCAGCAGGCCAAGCAGAGCGGGCGCGTGCCGCGTTGTGGCTAGAGCTGCTAACGACATCCGTGCGGCTGCCGTCAACCAGACGAACATCGATTCCGTGCAACCCTTGCCTGCCCAGACGGGTGGCGCAGGTGGCGCCAGACCGGTCGCGGGCTGTTAGCCGTGCTAAGACAGCTGTTCCCTGCTTCTGATGACCGCAACACAACATGGAAACCGTTTTCGGGAACTGAGACTTTCTGCTAAGTTTGCCGGCTAAGATTTTCGTGCGGCGCCCATTCCGCTTTTCGTACCGCCCGACGGCGGATCGTCCGAGGTGAAACATGAAACTGCTCAACCGCAAGCAAGCCCTGTTGTCCCTGTTCATTGCCGCGTCGCTGGGTGGGGCTGTCGTCACCGATGCGGTCGCGCAGTCGGACCGTTCCTCCGAACGCGCCAGCCGCAAGTCCAAGAGCGGCAAGGCCGAGGAGCTGTACCCGCAGTCGACCCGTCAGGCACCGACGATCAAGCCGTCCTCGAAGTTGAGCAGCAAGCTGCAGAAGCTGATCGAAACCTTCAACAAGGGCGAGGACTACCCAGGCGTGCGCACCCAGGCCGATGAGATCCTGGCCAACAGCGCTGCCAACGATGCCGACAAGGCGCTGGCGGCACAGCTGGCCGCGCAGGCTGCCTACAACCTGGACGACACCGCCGGTGCCAAGAAGTACCTGCAGCAGGCCATCGGCCTGAACGCGCTGGACAACAATGGCCAGTTCCAATCGATGCTGATGCTGGCGCAGTTGCAGATGCAGGACGACCAGCACGCTGAGGGCCTGGCCACGCTGGACAAGTATCTGGAAGAGAGCAAGTCGCAGCGTCCGGAAGATCTGATCCTCAAGGGCCAGGCGCTCTACCAGGCCGAGCGCTACAAGGAAGCGATTCCGGTGTTGAAGCAGGCCATCGCTGCCTCGCCCGAGCCCAAGGACAGCTGGAACCAGCTGCTGATGGCGTCCTATGCCGAAGCTGGCCAGACCGGTGAAGCCGTTGCTGCCGCCGAGGCGCTGGCCGCCAAGACGCCCAACGACAAAAAAGCTCAGCTCAACCTGGCCAACATGTACATGCAGGCCGACCAGATGGACAAGGCCGCAGGCGTGATGGACAAGCTGCGTGCCTCCGGTCAGTTGACAGAAGAAAAGGAATACAAGCAGTTGTATTCCATCTACGCCAACACCGAGAACAAAGAAAAGGACGTCATCGCCGTCATCAATGAGGGTATGCAAAAAGGCATCCTCAAACCTGATTATCAGACATACCTTGCCCTGGCCCAGTCGTATTACTACAGCGACGATGTACCGAAGGCGATCGAAAACTGGCAGAAGGCCGCACCGCTTTCCAAGGATGGCGAGACCTATTTGAATCTGGCCAAGGTGCTGCATTCGGAAGGTCGCATCCCGGAGGCCAAGCAGGCCGCACAGCAGGCGATCGCCAAGGGTGTTAAAAAACCCGAAGACGCCAAGAAGATCATCAACCTGAAGTAAAATAAAGAAAATAAACCCCCGAAATCCCTGTGTTTTTAGTGGTTACAGGACTCGGGATTGGTATAAGCTTGGGAGTTACTGCGGTGTCAAAGCCGTCCGAAAACATAGGGATCATCACAGTGATCCGGGCCCCCACTGAAAGAGCCATTGGCGCATGACGGAACAACTCGTTATCCACAGGCATGACTACGATGCCGGGAACCAGGGTCTGAGCTGGGCCCGCATTATCGGCATTGCTTTTGTAATTGCTTTGCACCTCACTGCACTGATGATGTTGCTGATCCCTGCAGTGGCGCCGAAGGCTCCGGCAGAGAAGGAGCGCACCACCACGGTCACCTTGGTGGATGCACCGCCTCCTCCCCCGCCT
>NZ_JFAQ01000058.1 GCF_001304695.1 Xanthomonas axonopodis | reverse complement strand
GTTCCAAAGGCAGGTCTTCCCACGCAATGCCCGTGCGCAGCACATAGACGATGCCGTTGAGGGCCTGCTGATCACTGACACGAGGTCGTCCACCTTTGGAGGGAAGGCTTGACCTGCGGAATCAGTGGCTCGATGCGCTTCCACAGCGCAATAGGGATCTCTTTGCGACGTGTCATGCCGACAATGTTGCCGCCGACTCAACAAAATTCAAGGGTTTTGTTATCCGCTCTTAGTCGGTCTGGGGCGATGCGCACGAAGCGCTCGCCGTCGCGCATCACCAACCCGCTGTCGGTGCCGATCCATAGCCGGCCACGCGCATCGGTCACCAGGCTCATGATGGTGTTGCTGGGCAGTCCGTCCGCCGCATCCGGGGTGGCACGGAATGCCGTCACCCGACCATTTTCTTCGCGCCGGCACAGCCCGGCGCTGCTGGTTCCTATCCAGATCGCATCCTCGGCCTGGGCCAGCGCCCAGACCTGTCCATCGCATGCGCTGCCAACGTCGGGAAACGTCGTAAATGCCGAGCGCGCCGCATCCAGCATGCTCGGTGGCGAGCCATTGATGCCAACCCACATCCGGTCGCGATCATCGACGAACAGCGTTTCCACTTCGTTGCCCGGAATCGAACTGGCGACATGCGGATCGTGCTGCCACACCTGCAAACCGATGCCGTCATAGCGCGCTAGGCCATCGCTGGTCGCCGCCCAGACATAGCCTTGCCGATCCTGGGCGAAGGCCAGCACCATGCGCGAAGGCAGGCCTTCGGCACCACCGAAGCGGCGCATGCGCGGGGTCTCGATCTGGTTCACCGCCGCCGCATCCAGGCTACTCAGCAAGAGCACGGCCAACACCGACAACAGCACGTCCTTCATCGTCATCCTTATCCTCATCGCCGCGTGTGCACCCAGGCGCTCCTTGTTGGGACTGCACTTTACCCGCTACGCGGCAGTTCTTGGTTGCGCAAAGTGGCTCGCACTTGGCCGAGTCGCTGTTCTGCTGCTCGTTCCGACTGGCCGGCATGCGACCAACGCTTGGTCGCCCAATGCGACGGGCACCTGCCGCGCACGACACTGGTTGCGGCGAACGCGCTGCCGATTTGCTATCCGCGCTGCGGAACCAAGACAAGGCCGGCACAACGCTTCTGTCGCGGAGTCGGACGGCTTGCACGTCAACTTACGCGTCGCCGGCCTCGCTATCGCGCCGGCCATCATCGACATCGGCAAGCACCCGCGCCAATGCCTGCGCCAGCAGGTCGCCCGTGACCGGTTTGCGCAAAAAACCATTGCAGCCCGCGGCCATCGCCTGCGGTTCGTCATCGGTGTCGGCACGTGCGGTCACCGCCACGATCGGAAAGCGCACGCCCCGCGCGCGCAACTGCGCCACCAGCGCTGCGCCATCGAGGCCGGGCAGATCCAGATCGCACAATCCTGCATCGAAACTGCGCGTACTCACCTCTGCCAGCGCGGCAAGACCATGCAACACATGCGTGACGTGATGCCCACGCGTCTGCAGCAGGCCGACGATCACCTGCGCCACGGTCGCATCGTCCTCGACCAGCAGCAGCTGCAACGGCGCTTGCTCTCGCAGCGACGGAGCGCGCACTGCAGGCGTGACCGCAGCTAACGTCGACACCCAGTGCAGCGGCAGCTCGACCACAAAACAGGCGCCCTGCCCCAACTCACTGGTGACCGTCACCGCGCCGCCCATCGCCGCCGCAAGTTCGCGGCAGATCGCCAGCCCCAGCCCACTGCCGCCGTGCCGTGCCAGCGTGAGCGCGCCTTCGGCCTGTTCAAACCGCTGGAATAGCCGGCCGTGCTGATCGGCGCTCATGCCCGGCCCGGTGTCGCGCACTTCCACGCGCAGACCCTGTCGGCTGTGCTGCGGCAACGCGGTAACGCGCAGATGCACGCTACCGCGCTCGGTGAACTTGACCGCATTGAACAGCAGATTCAGCAGGATCTGCTGCACGCGACTGGCATCGCCATGCAATGCCGGCGGCAATGCATCGTCGAGCTCGCAGTGGAATGCCAGCCGCTTCTGCTCGGCGCTGGGACGCACCAGTTCCACCACCTGACCGACCAACTGACGCAAGTCGAAATCGCGATAATCCAGCGGCAATTTGCCCGCTTCGATCCGGGCCAGATCCAGTGCATCGTTGACCAGACGCAGCAGGTGCTTGCCGGCCAGCTGGATCGCGCTCGCATAGCCTTGCTGACGGCCATCCAACGGGGTCTGCAGCAGCAACTCGCTCATGCCCAGCACGCCGGTCATCGGTGTGCGAACTTCATGACCCAACGTTGCCAGAAAGCGCGTCTTGGCCAGCGATGCCTGTTCGGCCAACTCGCGCTTGTGTTGCGCCAGCTGCCATTGCGCGCGCATGCGGATCCGTCGGCGATAAGCGGCGGCCAACAAGGCGCTCAACAGCAATCCGGAAAAACAGATCAATGCAATGCCGATCTCGCTACGCCACCAGGGCGGCCTGACCGAAAATTGCAGCGAACGCACCTGTGAGCGATTGCCCAACGGGTCGATGCCCTGCAGCGCAAGCGCATAGTTGCCGGCGGGCAGGCTGGCGAATTCGCGAATGCCCGTGTTGCCTATGGTCTGCCAGTCCGTATCGAAGCCTTTCAGGAAGCTGCGATATCGATTGGAGAGCGGGTCGCTGTACGACAGCAGGCGGCTGACGATTTGCAGCTGACGGTCCTCGGGGCCCAGCTGGAACGGGCGGTCCATTGGCAAGGCGATCCGTGCGCCATTGCGCAGCACGCTGACATGTTCCAGCTGCAGTGCCGGCACGAACGGTGCAACATCCGGCATTGCCGTATCCAGCAGCACGGTAGAGCCATCGCTGGTTGCGCCGATCAAGGTGTCGCCCGACATCAACAGGCAATGCTGGATGAACTCCTGACTGGTCAGGCCATCGCGCGTGCCGATATTGCGGACCCGCGCCGGATGCACCGAGGGATCGATCCGCCAAAGCCCGCGCAGACTGGAAATCCAGACACGGCCACGCGGGTCGATCTGCATGGCAGAGGCATCGAACCCGCTCAGTCCATCCGCTTCGCCGACCTGACGGACGCGCTTCCAGCCGGCCGCAAGCTTTTGCCACTGTTCTGCGCCGGAGGCGCGATACACCCAAAGCGTGTCCGCAGACTGGCTGGCAAATGCCTGAATCGGCATACCCTCAAGCCCTGCCACCGGCACGAAGCGGCCTGTCGCCTCGTCCCATGCGAACATGCCGCCCTCGCCGGCCACCCAGACGCGCCCGTCGGGCCCCTGGTCCAGCTGTTGGATGTCGATCGCGCGTAGGCCATGCAGGTCTTGTTGGGTTATCCGCTGCAAAACCTTGCCAGTGCGCAGGTCGCGCTGCTGCACCATGTCGATGAAGGCCATCCAGACGGTGTCGCCATGCTCCATGATCCATTCCGGCGCCGACAACGCCGATGACGGCTCGGGCCCATCGGACGGCCAGTGCACGAAGTCACCAGTACGCAAATCCATCCGCGAAAGGCCAAAGGTCAAATTCCCCAGCCACACCCGTTGCAGGCGATCTTCCAGCGCCGACACCAACTCCATCCCTTTGAGCTGCGGCGACTGCAGGCCTGTCTGGAACGAATCGCCGGTACTCGGGTCCACGCGCAACAGTCGCCCCTGCGCATCCACCTGCCATAAGCCCCCTGAGCGCTTGGCAGGGGCCAGGTTGCAATAAATCGCATCGCCCATCGGCACCGCGGGCTTGAGCACGGCGCTGCGTTTCCAGTCGTCTGGCAGATACCCAAGCCCGGTGCCATGCATGGGCACCCACAGGCCGCCATCGGCCGCCCCCATCAAGCCGATCACGTTACGACGCGACAACGGCCCCTCCCCGCTCAGGGCGGGCACCGGTGGACGCTCTCCGCGCGTGCGCCACAACCCACGTCCGCTGCCCAGCCAGAATTCGCCATCCCGCGTCGCGACTGCGCCCCAGAATTCATTGCCGTTGCCGAACATCGTTGACCAGGCAAGCGGCTGCCAGCGACCGTCTGCGCGCAGCACATGCAATCCCGATTCGCTTCCCAGCCACAAACGGTCCCCGGTCCACTGCAAGCCGAAGATGGCCGATTCCCGGTTCGGCTCGTCCGCGATGTATTGGCGATGCAGTTGCTTGCCGTCGTAATAGGCCAGGCCATTGCTGGTACCGATCCACAGGCGGTGCTGGTTGTCCACCGCCAGGTTCATGACCATGGCGTGATCCAGCGCGCCGTCGATCCCGCCCAGATTCACCGACGACATCCCTCCGCTGGCATCGATGCGCACCAGCGCACCGGTGGTGGTGCCGGCCCAGATGCCGCCATCGAACGCGGCGATGCTGAAGATCTCGCCGTCTTTGAGTAATGGATAGTCTGCAGCGCGATAGTGAACAAAGCGCCTGCGGCCGGCATCCAGGACGCTCAGCGTCTTGCCGCAGCCCACCCAGACCCGGTCCAGCGCATCGATATGCAATGCCTGCACCGCATTGCAGGGCAACGATCCAGGGTCGGCCGGATCGTGGCGCCAGGTCCTGAAGCCGGCGCCGTCGTAACGCACCAGACCGTCGAGCGTTCCAAGCCATAGGTAGCCGGCGCGATCCTGGCTGATGGCAACCACCATCGTCGAAGGCAAGCCTTCGCTGGGTCCCACGATCCGAAAGCGTGGCACTTCCGGAATCTTTGCCGCGCATGGGCAAATCGCCACCAGAACGGCCAGCACCACGATGAGTACACGCATGGGGGAATCCTTTCCTCGTCCAGCCGGCATGCTCGCAACGGATCGTTGCGAGCGCAAGCCAAGCGCGCCTAGCCGGGATGTGTCTAGAATCCGCCCATGACAATCCTCGCCCGCCTGCTGGTGTCCTCTGCCCTGGTCGCAACCAGCCTCGCCGCCACCGCTGCGCCAGCGCGGTATGCGTTGGATCCGGTGCATACCCGGGTGCTGTTCGCGGTGGAACATGCCGGCCTTTCCAAGGCATTGGGCACCGTTTCCGGAAGTAGCGGCACGTTGATCTTCGACCCAGACGACTGGGCCGCGGCCCGGCTAGATGTCACCGTGCCGCTGCGCCGCGCCGACCTGGGCGATGCCAAGTGGAACCAGGCCACCCTGGCACGTAACCTACTCGACGCCGAGCGCTTTCCCGACGCGCATTTCGTCTCCACACACGTGGAAGCCAGCGGCGAAAACCGTGCCAAGGTCACCGGTCAGCTGACCCTGCACGGAGTCACCCGCCCGGTCACCCTGGACGTCACCCTCAACGCGCTCAAACGTCACCCGCTTCCGCCGTTCCGACGCACCGCCGGGTTCTCCGCCACCGCCACGCTGAGCCGCGCAGAGTTCGGGATCGACGCCTGGAAATCGATGATCGGCGATAGCGTGGAGTTGCGCATCGAAGCCGAAGCCTTGCGCGAAGGCCGCGCCGACGACGATGCACCCGAGCCGCAAGCCGCACCCACGACGCCGGACTCCGCCGCCACCCAGGAATCGGGTACATGAGCATGAAGAACCTCGAACGCTGGGGCGGTGTGAGCCAGACCCTGCACTGGCTGATCGCCCTGCTGATCCTGGTGTTGGGTATCGTCGGCCTGACCATGGGCGAGCTGCCCAAGACGCCGAAATACTTCTGGGTATACACCGCGCACAAGTCAGTGGGGCTGACCGTCCTGGCTCTGGTGATCGTGCGGCTTGGCTGGCGCATCTACGCCGGCGCACCACCGGCGGTGGCCGGTACGCCGCGCTGGCAGGAGCGCATCGCCGGGTTCACCCACTGGCTGCTGTACGCCATGATCTTCGCCATGCCGCTGTCGGGCTGGTTGTACGACTCCACCAGCGGCCTGCGGCCGTTCCGCTGGTTCGGCCTGTTCAATGTGCCCAAGCTCAGCCCCCCGGACGAACAACTGCGCGGCATTGCACACTTCATCCACGAATGGGGTTTCTGGTTGCTGATTGCCGTGGTGCTGGCGCATGCCGGCGCTGCGTTTTACCACCACCTGTTCCAGCGCGACGCCACCCTGGCGCGGATGTTGCCGCGTGGCTGGCTGGCTCCCAAACCATAAGGATTCCCCATGTCGTCCAAGTTGTTCGCCTCTCCGATACTGGTCGCGGCCTCGCTGGTTGCCACGTTCGCCGCCGCACCGGTGCTGGCCGCCGATTACGTGCAGGCGCCGGGCTCTAGCCTGGTATTCGCCAGCAAGTACGACGGCGAAGTGTTCACCGGCAAGTTCCCCGGATTCGACACCACGCTGAGTTTCGATCCGGCCAACCTGGCCGGGGCCAAGCTCGACGTGCGCATCCCGCTGGCCAGCGCGGTCAGCGGCAACAACGACCGCGATTCCACCCTGCAAGGCCCGGATTTCTTCAACGTCGCCAAGTTCGCCACTGCCCGCTACCGCGCCGACAAGTTTCGCGCCCTGGGTGGCAACCAATACGCCGCCGATGGCACCCTGGAATTGCGCGGGGTCAGCAAGCCGGTCACGCTGATCTTTACCTGGACCCCCGGCGCGCAGCCGGTGCTGGCCGGCAAGGCCGTCGTCAAGCGACTGGACTTTGGCGTGGGCGGCGGCGACTGGGCCGACACCAAGACCATTCCCAACGAAACCGCGATCAGCACCAAGGTCGTGTTGAAGGCGAAGTAACGCCACAGGCTGCAACCGGACGCAGCCACTGAGCGGCGGACTACTCGTCGGGTCCGCCGCTTTTTTATGCCCGCATGGCGTGCGACAGCGAGCGCCGATAGCCACCTCCAGAACGTGGCCGATGCGCGCAAGCCGCACCTTGCGCGACTGCAGTACAGATCGCGGCTTTGGCATCTTGTTGCGCCGCGACTACCTCTTGGGGACGTCTTCTTCCAGCCACGCGTGCAAGCGCACGCGGTCGAACGGCCAATCCAGCTCGCGTCCACA
Organism: Xanthomonas axonopodis; assembly: GCF_001304695.1. Classification (GTDB taxonomy): domain Bacteria; phylum Pseudomonadota; class Gammaproteobacteria; order Xanthomonadales; family Xanthomonadaceae; genus Xanthomonas; species Xanthomonas axonopodis. The sequence continues at coordinate 23,927 of NZ_JFAQ01000058.1, read as the reverse complement.
CGCATCGCGCAGCACCGGCACGCGGGCACCATAAACGGACTCAAGCGCCGCATCGTCGTCGATAAACACGCTGTCGAAATCGCCCGCACGCGCCTGTGCCAGCACTTCCACGGCCTGGTCGCAGAGGTGGCAATCGTCGCGCTGGTACAGGGTCAGAGGCATCCGCCGGGCTCTCATGCTGCGCTGCAGCCGTGCCGCAACCGCCGAACGACTAGAATAGCCGCCTTTACGCTCACCGCTTCGGCACGCATGGCTGTCAGCACGTTCGACCTGTTCAAGATCGGTATCGGTCCGAGTTCCTCCCACACCGTGGGGCCGATGCGCGCCGCCGAACGCTTCGTGCACCGCTGGTTGCTCGATGCCGGGCGCCTGCAGGACGTGGTGCGCATCCGCGCCGAAGTGTTCGGTTCGCTCGCCCTGACCGGCCGCGGCCATGGCACCGACAAGGCGGTGTTGCTGGGGTTGGAGGGCCATCGCCCGAACCTGATCGACCCGGACATCATCCCCGCCACGCTGGAGCGCATTCGCGCCAGCAAGCGCATCACCTTGATGGGCCAGCACGCCATCGTCTTCGACGAAAGGCGCGACTTGCCGATGAACAAGCGGCAGAAGCTGCCGTACCACCCCAATGGCATGCGCTTTACGGCCTATGACGCCGATGAAGCCGTTATCGCCACACGCGATTACTATTCGGTCGGCGGTGGCTTTGTCGTCAACCAGGACGACGCTGCCGACGACCGCATCGTGGCCGACGAAACGCCGCTGCCCTACCCGTTCCTCAGCGGCGACGAACTGCTGGCACAGTGCGCGCGCAGCGGCCTGAGCATTGCCGCGCTGATGTTCGAAAACGAGAAGAGCTGGCGCAGCGAAGACGAGATCCGTGCTGGCCTGCGCGAGCTGTGGAATGCGATGCAGTCCTGCGTGACACGCGGCATCAGCGAAGAAGGCACGCTACCGGGCGGCCTGAACGTCTCGCGGCGCGCACCTGTGCTCTATCGCGAGCTCTCCTCCAAGCCGGAAGCGGCCATGCGCGACCCGTTGACCACGCTGGATTGGGTCAACCTTTACGCCCTGGCGGTCAATGAAGAAAACGCGGCCGGCGGCCGCGTGGTCACTGCGCCGACCAATGGCGCGGCCGGCATCATTCCGGCGGTGCTGCATTATTTCGACCGTTTCTGCGCGGGCGCCTGCGAACAACGCATCTTCGACTTCCTGCTCACCGCAGCGGCCATCGGCATCCTCTACAAGGAAAACGCCTCGATCTCCGGCGCCGAAGTCGGCTGCCAGGGCGAAGTGGGTGTGGCCTGTTCGATGGCCGCCGGCGGCCTGGTTGCCGCACTCGGCGGCAACCCGGAGCAGATCGAAAACGCCGCGGAAATCGGCATGGAACACAACCTGGGCCTGACCTGCGACCCGATCGGCGGGCTGGTGCAGATTCCGTGCATCGAACGCAACGCCATGGGCGCGGTGAAGGCCATCAACGCCAGCCGTATGGCCATGCGCGGCGACGGCAAGCACAAGGTCTCGCTGGACAAGGTCATCAAGACCATGCGCGACACCGGCCGCGACATGCAGGACAAGTACAAGGAAACCAGCCGCGGCGGGCTGGCGGTGAACGTCATCGAGTGCTGAGTCAGTCGTGGGCGAGAGTGGCACCGAGTGAGCGCCTGTAGTGTCGAAACAACCTACCACACAGGTGCGCGCCGGTCTCCAGGCAAAAGGCTTGCCAGGCGTGCGTTGATGTAAGGCCCCTGTCTCGCAAGCAGGAATGGGCGCGTACAGCTCGAAGCACGAAAAACCTGGCGCGAACCGATGCACTCCCCTTCTCCCGCACGCGGGAGAAGGGGCGCGAAGCGCGGATGAGGGCAACAGGCATCGGCGCCTGCACTGGTCACCCGCGCCATCGCCAGTAAGGGCCGGCAGCGCCTGCCAAACGTCGCCCGGCTGTACGTCCCCACCACATCCCCGGCTGTAACGTCACATGCTGGATCCGGATGGAGATCACAATGCAAAAGCGCGCTTGCACCCTCACGCTCGCCCTGGTCTGCAGTCCGCTGATGGCGCAGGAAGCCAGCTATGGCCCGCGCCTGGAAGGCTTTGACTACCCGCACCCGATCAAGACCTATGCATTCACCTCGCAACAGCAGCCGCTGGAAATGGCCTACCTGGATGTTGCGCTGACCGGTACACCCAATGGCCGCACCGCGGTGCTGCTGCATGGCAAGAACTTCTGCGCCGCCACCTGGGAAACCACCATCGCGGCCCTGAGCAAGGCCGGCTACCGCGTGATCGCACCGGACCAGATCGGTTTCTGCAAATCCAGCAAGCCTGCCGCCTATCAGTTCTCGTTCGCGCAACTGGCCGACAACACACATGCGCTGTTGAACAAGCTCGGCATCGAACATGCGGTGGTTGTCGGCCATTCGATGGGCGGTATGCTGGCCATTCGCTATGCGCTGATGTACCCGCAAGCCACCGAGCATCTGGCGTTGGTCGACCCCATCGGGCTGGAAGACTGGAAGGCCGAAGGCATCCCCTGGCGCAGCGTGGATGCGTGGTACGACAACGAACTGAAAACCAGCTTCGAACGGATCAAGAAGTACCAGATGGATGTGTATTACGCCGGTCAATGGAAGCCCGCATTCGAACGCTGGGCGCGCATGCAGGCCGGCATGTCGCTGGGCAGGGGCAAGCAGGCCGTGGCGTGGAATCAGGCGCTGACCTACGACATGGTCTTCAACCAGCCGGTGGTCTACGAGCTGCCCAAACTTGCGGTACCGACCACGCTGTTCATCGGCCTCAAGGACCGCACCGCCATCGGCAAGGACACCGCACCGCCGCAGGTCAAGGCACGCGTGGGCGATTACACCAAGCTGGGCAAACGCGCGGCGGCCGCGATTCCGAATGCAAAACTGATCGAGTTTGCCAAGCTGGGCCATTCGCCGCAGGTGCAGGACCCGGCGCGCTTCAATGCTGCGCTGTTGAAGGCCATTGCGCAGTAGTGCGATGGGTGGATGAGGGGGCAACGGTTGGTTGCCCTCTCATCTTCACCGCGGCCGGTCGAAACCGGCTGCAGCCAGCACCGATGGGCAGATGGCGCCAGCACAGCAGTCAGCGTGCCGGCAGTTGGAAACCCGCGCGCCAACTTTGATCCATCATGCACCCATCCGGCATCCGATCATCTTGCGACCATGCCTGGATCGAACGATCGGCCGCCTGAAGCCCGCGCATCCGACCTTCCAGCGCGTCGGCACGCGCAGCGTCGATCGCGCACACGCATCCGCACCGCCGCAAAGCGCACGGCAAGGCACCGGAGTCAGCTCGGTCACGTCATCAGCCGGCCACAATCCGCAGCACGTCATCCAGCAACGCGGCCGCTGTCACCTCGGCGCCTGCGCCCGGCCCCTGGATCAACAGCGGCTGCGCGCGATAGCGGTCACTGCTGATCGCCACCCGGTTGTCGGTCCCGGCACCGCCTGCCAACGGATGATCCAGCGCCAATTCGCGCAGTCCCACGCTCGCTCCATGCGCGTCCACGCGACCGACAAAGCGCAAGCAACGCCCTGCCGCACGTGCCTGCTGCCAACGTGCACCCACCACCGCATCCAGCGCGCCCAGCTGCGCATCCAGTTCAGCAAGCGGCAGCTTGGCAATCGTGGCAGGCACCAGCGATTCCACATGCACCTGCTCGGCCTCCAGCTGCCACCCTGCGGCACGCGCCAGGATCAGCAGCTTGCGCCGCACATCCTCGCCGGAAAGATCGATGCGTGGATCCGGCTCGGTATAGCCAGCCGCCATCGCTTCGCGCACGCAGGCGGAAAACGCGCCACTGCCCTCGTAGCGATGAAACAGCCAGGCCAACGAACCGGACAACACGCCTTCGATCGAATGAATATGGTCGCCGCCGGCGACCAAGGCGCGCACGCTGCTCAACACCGGTAGCCCGGCGCCCACAGTGGCGCTGTCGCCGTAAGACGCGCCGCTGGCATGACGGGCCGCATGCAGCGCCTGCGCACGCGACAACGCGGTGCCCTGGCCCAGTTTGTTGGCGGTGACCACATGCACACCGCGCTGCAACCATTCGACATGCCAATCGGCCACGATATCGCTGGCAGTCGCATCCACCAGCACATCGCCGGCACGCAGCGCGGTGGTCTCTGCCCACGGCTGCAAGACCGTCTGCCCGCGCGGCGCCGCATTGGCGTGCTGCAGGGCCTGCTCGGCACTCACGCCGCAATCATGCGCAATGCGCGAATTGGCCAGCCAATCGAAGCGCGGCAAGCGCAGTTGGCGCTGCTGCAGCGCGGTGTAGCGCGCCACGAAAGCGCGCCCCACGGTGCCGGTCCCCAGCAAGGCCAGCCGCGGCGTAGGCGTCACTGCATCAACCGAAGCGCGGCGCGAAACGGGCAAGACATTGCTCACGCGTCGACCTGTTTGCGGCTGGCGGTGGTCAGGGTCGCTTCGGCACGGGCCAGGCCAGCGCGCAGATCGGCCAGCAGATCTTCGGCCGATTCGATCCCGATCGACAAGCGCAGCAACCCATCGGAAATGCCGGCTGCCGCACGCGCTTCGGCGGTCATTGCCGCGTGCGTCATCGAGGCCGGATGCGCGATCAGGCTTTCCACACCGCCCAGCGACTCGGCCAGGGTGAAGTAACGCAAGCCATCGACGAACGCACGCACGGCCGCTTCGCCGCCTTCCAGTTCGAAACTCATCATCGCCCCGAAGCCCTTCTGCTGACGCGCGGCCAGCGCGTGGCCCGGATGCGAGGCCAAACCAGGGAAATACACCCGATTCACCGCCGCATGCCCGTCCAGCAGCGCAGCGATCGCATCGGCGTTTTCCTGATGCACGCGTAGCCGCGCATCCAGCGTGCGCAGACCGCGCAAGGTAAGGAAGGCATCGAATGGCGAGCCGGTCAGGCCCAATGCATTGGCCCACCACACCAATTGCTGATGCAGCTGGGCATCGCGCGCCACCACTGCACCGCCCACCACATCGCTATGACCGTTGATGTACTTGGTGGTGGAATGCAGCACCAGATCGGCACCGAAATCCAGCGGCTTCTGCAGCGCCGGCGACAGGAAGGTGTTGTCCACCACCGTCAATGCGCCGACCTTCTTTGCAGCTTCGATGACGAAGCGCAGATCGGTGATGCGCAGCAGCGGGTTGGACGGGGTTTCGATCAACACCAGCTTGGGCGAGTGCGCCAAGGCATCGGCCAGCGAACGCGGATCGGTCAGATCAGCGGTGATCAGCGCGAAGTGGCCCTTCTTGGCCAATGCATTGAACAGGCGCCAGCTGCCGCCGTACGCATCGTGCGGCACCACCAGCGTATCGCCGGGCTGCAGCACCGCGTTGAGCACCAGATTGATCGCGCCCATGCCGGTGGAGGTGATCACCCCGCCCGCGCCGCCTTCCAGTTCGGCCAGCGCTTCGCCTAACAGATCGCGGGTCGGATTACCGCTGCGGGTGTAGTCGTACTGGCGCTTGTTGCCGAAACCATCGAACGAAAAATTCGACGACAGCACGATCGGCGGGGTCACGGCACCGTAGGCAGTGTCGCGATCGATACCGGCACGCACGGCGGCAGTGGCAGCAGTACAGGGGGCGTCGGTGGGGTCACGAAAGCTCATGCGGTTTCTCCGGTGCTGCGAAGGGCGGTAGTGAGGATGGCGTCGATGCGATCGATTTCTTTCAGGAAGGCGTCGTGCCCATACGGCGAGCGCAACACGCGCAGACTGCCGCGCGGGCCCAAGCCTTCGACCAGGCTGACCATGTCGGCCAGCGGCACCAGGCGGTCGCCCTCTACCGCCACCACGACGGTGGGCACGCGGACGTGCGCGGGGTCGATGCGATGCAGGTCGATGGATTCGGACAGGCGCAGATACGCGTTCACCGGCGTGCGCGCCACGTACTGTGCCCCGGCGGCGTCCAGATAGTCCTCGGCGGCCACACGCACGCGGCCGTTGATGACCTCCGGCGGCGCATCGAAGCGCTCGCTGAATTCTTCCGGGGTGCGGTAGCTGAGCATGGCGAACTGACGCGCCAGCGCCAGGCCATGCTGTTCCGCGCACTGCAGCTGGCCCAGCGCCACTGCGCGGCGCTGCAGGGCACGCCAGGCCGCGGCGTACGGGTGCGCGCGGTGCGCACCGCTCACCGCGATCAAGGTGCCAACACGGGCCGCATGGCGAATTGCGAATTGCAAGCCCACCAACGCACCGTAGGAATAGCCGACAAAACCGTGCAAGCGTCCGATGCCCAGCGCGTCCAGCAAGGCGGCAATCGCATTGGCCTGGTCGGCGGTATCGATGGGCGCGTCCAGGTTGCCGTCTGCACCGAGAAAATCGAACGCCAGCAGGCGCCGCGCAGCAGGATCCAGCGCGCGGCCACTGCCGACCAGCCCATCCACCCAGCCCTTTTCGGGAAAGAGCGCGCTGGCGGCCAGATGGCGGTGTGCGGAGATCCCGCCGGCCACGAACACCACCGGCGCACTGGCCGCGCCGATCAGTTCATAGCGCAGCCGCAGCTCGCGCATGCCGGCATGGCGCATCGGCAGGGCGATGACGAGTTCGCCGCGCACGGCAGTGATGCCGTCGTCGCTGCTGGCGGGGGTGTCGACGAAATCGTTGGTAGACGGCGATGCTGTGTTCACGAGGCTCATGGCGGTATCCAGGGTGGATCGGCCATCGAGCTTCGCGGAGCTCGCGTTCGACGTGCGCAAGGCACGATTCGAACCATCTTTCGGCGGACGCGGAGGCCCCCGCAGGATTTGGCACCAAACGCGGGCGCTTGCGCGCTCCGCTGGCTGCCCCGGCATCAAAGGGCCTGTCCCTCCGCCGGTCTCGATGGTGAGGCTAAGATGCCACCGGATTTTTGCGATGTCAATCTCTTCATGCGGATAGAAAGATATATTTTCATCCGATACCACTCCGGTCCATGCTGGGCCGCATACTTGCTCCCCCTTGCTCGAGTCGATGGCGTGCCCTACCACGTGTCTCGCACTGCCCTGCCCGCCCTGATCGCGGCATGCGTCTTGCTGCCGGCCTGGGCGCCTGCGGCACACGCACAACAGCCTTGGCATTGGCCCGGCGCTGCAAAGCAATCGACCCAGACACCAGACGCACAACCCGGAACGGCGGCCACAGGCATTGGCGCCTCGCTGCAGCTGGAATGGCAGGCACCGGTGTATCTGGCCTGGGTCACCAATCCGCTGGCCGGGCCTGCGCAACTGCGCCTGAGCGCCCCACCCAGCGAGGATTACCGCGCCGTGCCGCAATTACCGCTGACGCTCGAGTTGGCCGCCCACGAGCGCCGCCTGGTGACCCGGCTGTATCCGGCCAGCAACCAGCGCACCCTGGGCGGTTTCGGGCTCATGCTCGAGGTGGTGCCGGGCGATCCGAGGGCCGCCCCGCAGCCGGTGCGCTATCAATTGCCATTCCACAATGTGCCGGTGCAGGTGGCGCAGGGCTTTGGCGGGCAGTTCAGCCACGCCGATCCGCCCAACTGGTATGCGGTGGACTTCGCCATGCCGCAAGGTACGCCGGTGCTGGCAGCGCGCGAGGGCGTGGTCATGGAAGTGCAGCGCGATGTGGTCGACAGCACCCCGACCAACCCCGCCGCTGGCGGCGGCAACCTGGTGCGCGTCCTGCATGCCGACGGCAGCATGGCCTTGTACGCCCACTTGGCGCCCGATGGCGTGGCCGTGCGACCGGGCCAGGCGGTGCGCACCGGCGAGCGGCTTGGCGACTCGGGCAATACCGGCTTCAGCACCGCGCCGCACCTGCATTTCGCAATCCAGCGCAATGCCGGCATGCAGTTGCTCTCGCTGCCGTTCCGCATGCTCGGCCCACAGGGCGAACTGCAGTTTCCCTCGCCGGCGCCCTGACCGCGACCGGCCCGACCGAGGTCCGCCGCCCAAATCGCCCAGTCCCACCCCTGCCGCAAAAGCGTGCCGCAGCGAAGCCGCTATAATCGTCGGCTTCCTCAGTTTCCGCAGGCGTCCGACCGGGCGCGCCCCCGCCCATGTCCGAAGTCTCCAACGAAGCCGCGCGCCGGCGCACCTTCGCCATCATTTCCCACCCCGATGCCGGCAAGACCACGCTGACCGAAAAGCTGTTGCTGTTCGGTGGCGCGATCCAGATGGCCGGCTCGGTGAAGGGCCGCAAGGCCGCACGCCATGCCACCTCGGACTGGATGGCGCTGGAAAAGGAGCGCGGCATCTCGGTGACATCCTCGGTGATGCAGTTCCCGTACGAGGGCAAGATCGTCAACCTGCTCGACACGCCCGGCCACGCCGACTTCGGCGAGGACACGTACCGCGTGCTCACCGCGGTGGACTCGGCGCTGATGGTCATCGACGTGGCCAAGGGCGTGGAAGAACGCACCATCAAGCTGATGGAAGTCTGCCGTCTGCGCGACACGCCCATCATGACCTTCATCAACAAGCTCGATCGCGAGGGCAAGAATCCCATCGATCTGCTGGATGAAGTGGAAACCGTGCTCGGCATCCAGTGCGCACCGGTCACCTGGCCGATCGGCATGGGCCAGCGCCTCAAGGGCGTGGTGCATTTGATCTCCGGCGAAGTGCATCTGTACGAACAGGGGCGCAATTTCACCCGTCAGGATTCCACCATCTTCCCCTCGCTGGAGGCGCCCGGCCTGGTCGAGAAGATCGGCGAGCAGATGCTGGCCGAGCTGCGCGAGGAGCTGGAGCTGGTGCAAGGTGCCAGTAACCCGTTCGATCTGGACGCCTACCGCGCCGGCCAGCAGACCCCGGTGTTCTTCGGCTCGGGCGTCAACAATTTCGGCGTGCAACCATTGCTGGATTTCTTCGTCGAACACGCACCGCCACCGCAGACGCGTGAGACCACCGGCCGCCGCGTGGAGCCGACCGAAGCCAAATTGAGCGGCTTCGTGTTCAAGATCCAGGCCAACATGGATCCGCAGCACCGCGACCGGGTGGCCTTCATGCGCGTGTGCTCTGGCAAGTTCACTGCCGGCATGAAGACGCTGCATGTGCGCAGCGGCAAGGACGTCAAATTGGCCAACGCGCTGACCTTCATGGCGTCCGATCGCGAGATCGCCGCCGAAGCGTGGCCGGGCGATGTCATCGGCATCCATAACCACGGCACCATTTCCATCGGCGACACCTTCACCGAAGGCGAATCGCTTTCATTCACCGGCATTCCCAACTTCGCGCCGGAACTGTTCCGCCGCGCGCGCCTGCGCGATCCGCTCAAGCTCAAGCAATTGCAGAAGGGGCTGGCGCAGCTGTCCGAAGAAGGCGCCACGCAATTCTTCCGCCCGTTGATGAGCAACGACCTGATCCTGGGCGCGGTCGGTGTACTGCAGTTCGACGTGGTCGCGTACCGGCTCAAGGACGAATACGGCGTGGATGCGATCTTCGAGCCGGTGAGCGTCACCACTGCACGCTGGGTGCACTGCGACAACCCCAAGAAGCTGGAAGAATTTCGCGAGAAAAATGCCGGCAACCTGGGCGTCGACGCGGCCGGCGAACTGGTTTACCTAGCACCGACCCGCGTGAATCTGCAGCTGGCACAGGAACGCGCGCCGGATGTGCGCTTCTCGGCTACCCGCGAACATGCGCATGTCAAGGCGATCGATTGACCTGCGCGTGACCTGCAGCAAGCGTGCGGCACCGCTGGCGATGCGAATTGCTCGCAATTGCGGTACCTTTTTGGGATGAACGCAGACGCCTCCCGCTCGACCGACCTGCGCGACGAAATCGCCAGTGCCGTCACACACGGCCTGGGTGCGATTGCCGCACTGGCCGGTGGTTCGGTGCTGATCACGCTGGCCGCCATCTATGGCGATGGCTGGCAACTGGCCACCGCCATCGTGTTCAGTGCCACGCTGGTATTGCTCTACGTCACCTCCACGCTGTTCCATGCCATTCCGCATCCAGGCGCCAAGGCGCGCCTGCAGGTGCTCGATCACTGTGCGATCTATCTGCTGATCGCCGGCACCTACACGCCGTTTACGTTGATCAATCTGCGCGGCCCCTGGGGCTGGGGATTGTTCGCCGCCATCTGGACGATCGCCGCCGCCGGATTGATCTTTAAACTGTTTTTTACCGGTCGCTTTCGATTGCTCTCGACGGTGCTGTATCTGGCGATGGGCTGGCTGATCATCGTGGCCATCGAGCCGCTGCTACGCTCTGTCGACACCTGGTCGCTGTGCTGGCTGCTGGCTGGCGGGCTCTCCTACACGTTGGGCACGTATTTCTATCAACGCGATACCCAGCGTTACTTCCACGCCATCTGGCATCTGTTCGTGCTCGCCGGTAGCGCTTGCCACTTCGTTGCGGTGATTGCACAGGTGATGTGATCCGTAGCCACCGGCGCGTTCGCGCGCCATGCACGGGCCATTGCCAACCATTGCGCACGTGAACAACGTGCCCTCCTCTCCTGCCCCTTCGCCCGCCCGCGTAGCCCACCGTCGCCGCTGGTGGATGGGGCTCGGCGTCGTTGCTGCCCTCGTGGCGATCTTCGTCCTGCTGTTCGATTGGAACTGGCTACGCGGGCCGGTCGAACGCGCGGTCAGTGCGAAGACCGGGCGCGACTTTCATCTGGGTCATCTGGAAGTCGATCTAGGCCGCATTACCACCGTACGCGGCGAGCGATTGAGTTTGGGCAATGCATCATGGTCCAAGCGCGGCGCGATGGCCGAGCTGAACGCGGCCGAGATCGACGTCGAGTTCTTGGCCGCTGCTGCGCGGCAAGCTGCGGTTGCCGGAGCTCCGGCTGGAGCACCCCACGCTGTTGCTGGAAGCCGGTAACGACAGCCACCCAGGCAACTGGGTCTTCGACCAGAGCGATGGCGACGGCAGCATGCCGCGCCTGGGCCGCCTTTTGGTGAACAACGGGCGGCTGCAATACATCGACGATGTCAGCCGCTCGGATGTGGATGTGGCCATCAACAGCCTGGCACCGCCAAGCAGCGACCAGCATGCCGCGCCAATCGGCATCGACGGCAAGGGCCGCTGGAAAGGCTATCCGTTCTCGCTCAAGGGCAATACTGCCTCGCCGCTGGAATTGAGCCAAAGCGAACATCCTTTCCGCATCGATCTGCGCGGCAGCGCCGGCGCCACGCGGACGCATGTGCGCGGCACCTTGACCAATCCGTTTCAGTTCCGGGTGTTTGACCTGCATATGGCGCTCAGCGGCCAGGATATGGAAGGCCTGTACCCGCTGATCGGTGTCGCGATGCCATCCACGCCGCCTTACACGCTGGACGGCCGCCTACGCCGCGATGGCGATGTCTGGCGCTATGAAAAGTTCACCGGCATTGCCGGCGACAGCGATCTTTCCGGCACTGCAGAGATCGACCTGCGTCACGAGCGCCCGTTCCTGCGCGCAGACCTGGCTTCCAAACGGCTGGATTTCGACGACCTGGCCGGCTTCGTCGGCGCGCCGCCCAAGACCGGAATCAACGAATCGGCAAACGCCGAGCAGAAAAAGCACGCCGCACAGCTCGCCGCCAGCGCGCGCGTTCTGCCCACCACGCCGTACGACCTGTCCAAATTGCGTGCAATGGACGCGCAGGTGCGTTGGCGCGCACAGCGCATCAACGCACCGTCCTGGCCACTGGACGACATGGATGCCTCGTTGACGTTGAAGGACGGCCTGCTGCAGCTGGATCCATTGAACTTCGGCGTCGCCGGCGGCGACATCCGCTCCACCATCGGCATGGATGCGCGCAGTGCAGTCATCACCACCCAACTGAAAGCCAGCATTCGCGGCATTCGCCTGGATCAGCTGTTTCCCGTTGCCGCGCTCGCCAAGCAGGCCTCCGGTGCGATCGGTGGCGAGCTGGATCTGCGTGGCCGCGGCAACTCCATCGCCGCGATGCTCGGCAGCGCCGATGGCAGCATCGGCGTCGGCATGGGCCGCGGCCATGTCGGCAACCTGATCATGGAGCTGGCCGGCCTGGACATCGCCGAATCGCTGAAATACATGCTCACCAAGGACCGGCAGATCCCGGTGCGGTGCATCTTCGGCGACTTCGGCGTGCAGGACGGGCTGATGCAGTCGCGGGCACTGGCCTTCGATAGCACCGACACCATCATCGTCGGCGAAGGCAACATCAGCCTGAAGAACGAAACGCTCGATCTGCTGCTTCGCCCGCGCCCAAAAGATCGCAGCATCCTCAGCCTGCGCTCGCCGCTGCGAATCGGCGGCACCTTCAAGGACCCAAGCTTCCGCCCCGACTTCAAGGCGCTCGGCGTGCGCGGCGCGATCGCGGTCGCACTCGGCAGCATCGCACCGCCGGCCGCCCTGCTTGCGACCTTCGAACCGGGCCCGGGCAAGGACAGCGATTGCGGCGGCAAGTACGCGCAGTAAGGCAGCGCAGCGTCAGCTGGCGATGTAACGCTGCAGCTGGTCGATATCCTGCCCCTTGCGCGCGTAATCACGCTCGGAAACGACACCGACCAAGCGCTGCCCTTCCATCACCAAGACCGCGCCAATGGCCTTTTCGGCCATCAGGCGAATCGCCTCGATCACCGCGGCATCGGCGGCAACCGCAAATACCTCAACCTGCTTGGTCCCCAACAGCTGTCGTACGGTCTACATGGCCCGCTCCGCGCTTGGTTTGGTGATCGCAGCCTACTCCCACCGCGCCGCGGTGGGTATCAACCAGATACAGCGGGCGCTGCTTGGCCTCGTCGTACAAGCGGCCCAGGTATTCGCCAATCAGGCCCAGGGCAATCAGCTGAACGCCCCCCAAAAACAGGATCACCGACATCAGCGTCGGCCAACCGGCCACTGGGTCGCCCATCAGCGCGGCCTTGATGACGACCCAGGCGCCGAACAGGAACGCCAGCACCGCGGTAAGCAGGCCCAGATACGTGGCCGCACGCAGCGGCACCGTCGAAAAACTGGTAATGCCATCGAGTGCGAAATTCCACAGCCGCCATACCGTGAACTTGCTGTGCCCGGACAGCCGCGGCTCACGCCGATACGGCAGTGCCACCTGGCGAAAACCGACCCAGCCGAAGAGCCCCTTCATGAAACGGTGACGTTCGCGCAGTTGCTGCAAGGCGTGTACGACACGTGGGGACAGCAAGCGGAAATCGCCGGTATCGGCAGGAATCGGGGTGCGCGACAAGCGTCGGATCACACGGTAAAACGCATGCGCAGCGCTGCGCTTGAGCCAACTCTCGCCTTCGCGAATGACCCGCGTACCGAAGATGTTGTCGTAGCCGCCCCGCCACAGCGCGACGAATTCCGGGATCAACTCCGGCGGATCCTGGCCATCGGCATCGAGCAACACCACCGCACCCGGCAGCACGTGGTCCAGTCCGGCAGAAATCGCCACATCCTTGCCGAAATTGCGCGACAACCGCACCGCACTCACCTGCGCATCCACTTCGGTCAGCGCATGCAGCACCTCCCAGGTGCCATCTGTGCTGCCGTCATCGACATACAGCACGTGCGTCTGCAGCCCATCCAACTGCGCCAACACCGCGCACAGTCGCGGATGCAGCAGGGGGATGCTGGTTTCTTCGTTGAAGGCCGCGATGAGCACCGTCAGGCGTTCGGGTGCGGGCTGCAACTGGGCATTCTCGATCATGCTCACCGTGATGGCGCCTGCAGATAGGCAGGGCCGCCCAACTGGCGTGCCTGCCGCTGGATCCAGGCGGCACGTCGCTGCACGAATGCACCGGGACGACGCGCGTCATAGCGCCGTGGCGAAGGCAACACCGCTGCCAGGCGTGCCGATTCGGCTGGCGACAAACCTGCCGCATCCTTGCTCCAGAACTGCTGCGCAGCCGCTTGCGCGCCATACACCCCGTCGCCGAACTCGGCCACGTTGAGATACATCTCCAGAATGCGTTGCTTCGGCCAGCACAGCTCGATCAACACCGTGTACCAGGCTTCCAGGCCCTTGCGCACCCAACTGCGGCCCTGCCACAGGAACACATTCTTGGCGACCTGCTGGCTGATGGTGCTGGCACCGCGTACGCGTCCACCGCGGGCGTTGTGATCGCGCGCCTTCTCGATCGCCTGCAAATCAAAACCGTGGTGCATCGGGAACTCTTGATCCTCCGCAGCCACCACCGAAATCGGCAGGCTTGCCGCTATCTTCTCGTAATCACGCCACTGCTGATGCAGCGAAAACCTCCAGTCGCCCTCGCCCCACGCTTCCAGGTAACGCCCCACCATCATGCTGCTGATCGGCGGATCGACCACCCGCAAGATCAGCACCTGCAGCACGCTCGCCGCTGCAAACAGGAGCGGGGCCGCCATCAGCCAGCGCACCCACCGTCGCGCGCGCCGCGGCGGCGGCGCCTGCTTGCCATCCCATGCATCCGTCCCCATTGTTTGCTACGACCTTCAATCCCGATGCTTGCCGCATTATCCGGCAACCCGCGTCCCTTACGCCCGATGTTTCCATGACCGATCACGATCAGCTTTCCCGTTTCCTGCTGCCCGCCGCTGGCGTGCGCGGCGTCCATGTGCGCCTGACCAAGGCCTGGCACGACATCCAGGGTGCCGCCGAGTACCCGCCTGCCGCGCGCCAATTGCTCGGCGAAGCTGCGGTGGCCGCTGCACTGTTCACCGGCCACACCAAGGTCGACGGGCGCCTGTCGGTGCAACTGCGCGGCAACGACACCTTGCGCACCCTGTTTGCCGAATGCACCGCCGCCGGCACCTTGCGCGGCATCGTGCAGCTGGCCGAGGGCGCGGATGCGCCGACCGACCTGCGCGAACTGGGCGAGGCCGCGCTGCTGGCAATCACCATCGAGAACCCCGGCCTGGACCCGCGCGAGCCGCAACGCTACCAAAGTCTGGTCGGCATGCAGGCACCGGATCTGGCGGAAGCCTTCGAAACCTATTTCCAGCAGTCCGAACAGTTGCCGACGCGCTTGCTGCTGGCCGCTGGCCCGGATCAGGCCGCCGGCCTGCTGCTGCAGAAGCTCCCCGGCGATGAAGGCGACACCGATGGCTGGACCCGGATTGGCGCCCTGTTCGACACCCTGGACGCACCGGAGCTGCTCTCGGTCGCCGGCCAGGACCTGCTGCACCGCCTGTTCCACGAAGAAGAGCCGCAGTTGCTCGGCAGCAAGCCACTCAGCTTTGGCTGCTCGTGTTCGCGCGAGCGGGTTGCCTCGATGCTGCAATCGCTGGGCGAAGAGGAGGCACGCGCGGCCGCCGAGGCGACTGGCGAAGTCGAGGTGCGCTGCGAATTCTGCGGTCGTGAGTATCACTTTCCGTTGACCGCGCTGGACGTACTTTTCAACGCAGCGCAGCCCTCGCAGGAAGCGCCGGAAAGGTTGCAATAGATAGGATGACGGTTGCGTCCTGGGGGCATGCAACCACTTGTTAAATAATCATAAACACCCTAGCATCCTACTTGCCCGCTCTCGGGAACTTAACAACTGCCCCTGGGTCTGACCTCTGGTATGCGATATCTACTGCGCCTCCCGCTATCTTTGATGGTTGCCCTCGCGGCGGCCACGGGCGTGCACGCGCAGTCGGCGCAGCAGTTGCGCGAGAGCACGATCCTGCCGGTGTGGAACAAGGGCAGCGGCAAGGTGGAAGCCTTTCTGTACCTGGAGCCGACCGGCGAGCAAAAGGCAGGTGCGCGCTGGCATTTCGGTCGCAACTCGCTCGATGCCGCATTTGGCCTGAGCTCCGGCGACTCGCTTGGCCTGCTCTGCAACAGCAGTCGCGGCACCAACATCAGTGGTCTTGCCAGCCACTGCCTGCTTGCAGGCATCGGCGATGACGAAGAAGACAGCGCAGCGGCCTCGCGCCGCGTGTCCGGCACGCTGGGCTTCAATCGCGGCAGCGGCCGGGTCGGCGTCACCGCCGGCACCGGTCGCGACACCCTGCCCGCCTGGCTGATCGGCGCCGGCAAGGCCCCGTTGACGCGTGTCGAGCAAAACGACCTGACCGTCTTCGGGCAGAAGAACATCGGTCGCGAAGGCTTCGTCTCGATCGGCGGCACCTATGCTCGTGCACGCCTGGTGCCGCTGGCCGATGTGTCCCCGGCCATTGCCGACCAATGGGACAGCAAGACGCTAAGCGTTGGCGGCGGCTACGGCGCTTTCAGCGCAAACGTCATCGGCCGCGTCGTCGACGTCCCCGGCCAGCCCGAAAAGTGGGAAGGCCTGGGCCTGGGCCTGACCTGGCGCACCCCCTGGAGCGGCCAGCTCACTGTTGGCGCCGAGAACGTCATTTCCCGAGGCAAGAATCCGTTCGCACCAAGCAACGAGAGCAACAGCGACGGAACCGTTCCGTACGTTAGATACGAACAAGACCTGTAACCCACTGATTGCAAAGCCTTTCATAAGACGCCATTGGCCTCCGGCCGGTGGCGTTTTTCGTTGCGGATCATGCGCCGGACCGACACTTTCACAACCCCCTTCTTTTTCGTTAACGGGACTTTAATTTCTCTCGCAACGCATATACCATCGGTTCACCCTGACGTTTTGGATCCGCTTTTTTCGGACCCCCGGCAGGCAAAACAACCCTTGGCAGTACCCAAGATCACTTGGAGAGAAAGCTAATGAATTTTAAGTCCAACAAACTGCGCGATGCAGTTGTGTTTGCATTGGTGCTCGGCACCGGCAATGCCGTTCTTTCGGCGACTGCGGTCGCGCAGACCAAGCAAGCTGATGAAGCAGCAACGCTCGACACGATCACCGTCACCGGTAGCCGTATCTCGACACCTGGCCTTACCACCAGCAGCCCGGTTACCAGTATTGAGCGTGAAGAGTTCATGCGCACGCAGCCTGTTGCCGTAGAAGAATTCGTCAAGCAGCTGCCAAGTGTTTCGCCGACCGTGGGCCCTGGTACGAACAATGGCGCCACTGGTGCGGCAGAACTCGACCTGCGCGGTTTGGGCTCGAACCGCACGCTGGTGCTAGTTGATGGCCGTCGTCCCGTTCCTTACGATCTGTCCGGCGTCGTTGATACAAATACGATTCCTGTAGCGCTTATCCAGAGTGTGGATTTGCTGACCGGTGGCGCATCCGTCGTCTACGGTGCTGACGCCATTTCTGGCGTCGCAAACTTCATCCTGCGCCGCGACTTCGAAGGCGTTGAAGTGCAGAGCTCCTACGGTCAATCCAAATATGGCGATGGCGCGCGTCAGCGCATCGAAGCCACGATGGGCACCAACTCGTCCGACGGCAAAGGCAATGTCGTGTTCAGCGTTGGTCACACCAAGGTCGACCCGGTTTTCCAGGGCGACCGTGCCTGGGGCAAAGTGTCGCGCTCGTCTGGTAACGGACGCCCGCAGGGCTCAGGGACCACGGTGCCTTCGCTGATCGTTGGACCGCCTGGCGTATGGGGTACCCCAGGTGATGACGGCACACTCGACGGCAGAGGTCAGATCGACCCCACCACTGGCCAAATCGTCAGCGACGTCCAAACTTATAATTTCAATCCGGTCAATCTTTTCCAGACCGGACTCGATCGGTATCAGGCAACAGCGCTAGGCCGTTATGAAATCAACGAGCATGCTGAAGCATATGGCCAGGTGAATTACACCCGCTCACGCGTGGAGGCATCTCTGGCACCAAGCGGCTTGTTCCAAGAAGCGTTTGATATGCCGATTGGCAACCCTTTGATTCCTGAACCTGCCCGCCAGCAGCTCTGCCAAGCATATGGCATCGATGCTGCCAACTGCGTTCCGGGCAATGCGACCATGATCGAAGACCTAACGATTGGCCGTCGCCTGACAGAGCTTGGCCCACGCATCAACCGCTTCGATACCAAGACCTTCCAGGTGACTGCCGGTCTGCGTGGCGCGATCACCGATAACTGGAAGTACGACGCTTTCTGGTCGCACGGTGAATCTGAGCGGCTCGCCGAATCTCGCAACTGGGGCTCGCTGTCCAAAACCCGTCAGGCGTTGATGTCTCTCGATGGCACCACCTGCGTTGATCCGAGCAATGGCTGCGTACCGCTTAATGTCTGGGGTCCGGAAGGTTCTGTTTCGCCCGAAGCACTTAACTTTATTAACTTGAGCGCTTTCTCAATCCAGAACGTTGAACAAGACAACGCGGCGCTCAACTTCAGCGGCGATCTAGGTGGATTCAAGAGCCCTTGGTCTGACTATCCGATTGGCGTCGCTGTGGGCGCCGAACATCGTCGCGCAACGGCTGGCACGCGTTCGGACGGCCCGAGCCAGATCCAGGGTGAAGTCATGGGCACCGGCGCCCCGATCCCGGATCGCCAGGGCAGTTTTACGATCAACGAAGCGTTTGGCGAATTTATCGTACCGCTGATCGATAACGCACCTGGTGTCTACGCGCTCTCGCTGGAAGCCGGCTACCGTTATTCTGATTTCAAGACCCGCGCAAACACCGGCGACGAGTACGGTAGCTTCAAATACGGTATTAACTGGGCGCCGATCGAAAGTCTTCGTTTCCGTGGCATGTTCCAGCGCGCCAACCGCGCACCTGGCATTCGTGAGCTGTTCGCTCCTCAGGTGACCGGCCTGGATAACCTGGAGACCGATCCGTGCGCCGGCGGAGCAATCAGCGCGGCACAAGCGAATGTGCCGGGCACGCTGTCCAACCTCTGCGTACAGACCGGCGTTCCTGCAGGTTCGGCTGGCCTGGTTGCGCAACCTAACGCGGGTCAGGTTAATGTCCTCACCGGTGGCAACCTGCTGCTGACTCCGGAGCAGGCGGACACCCAGACGATTGGCTTGGTCTGGAACCCCACCTCCAACTTCGCCATGACGCTGGACTACTGGAAGATTAAGATGGAAAAAACCATCTCCTCTCAGAGCGTCGATGACGTTGTTTCCGGCTGCTATGACTCTGCGTTCAATCCTGGGCTGACATTCAATAGCAACTGCGCCCTGATTGGCCGGTCGCCGTTGACAGGCACCTTCAATGGCACCACGTCTCGCGGCATTTCGCTGATCTTGAGCAACCAGGGTACGCTGAAGACCGACGGCTTTGATCTCGGACTGAAGTATGGCTTCGATCTGCCGGGCGCGATGGGCCGCTTGAACTTCGCCTATGACGCAACCTTGGTGACTACGCTGGAATCGCAGGCCACTCCCGAGTCCGAAAACCGTGATTGCCTGGGTTACTACAGCGTCAGCTGCACGCCCAACTCGAAGTACCGCTCCATCCTGCGTTCCAGCTGGTCCTACAACGATCTGTCGGTGTCATTGGCGTGGCGTTACAGCAGCAAGATGGAAGTGGAGCCTGAAACCGGTACATGGTTTGAGAGCTACCGCGAAATCCCGTCGTACAGCTACTTTGATTTCGGCGTGAACTACAAGCTACCCTTCAATGCCGAAGTGAACCTATCGGTGGCTAACCTCGCCGACAAGAAGGCGCCGGTCGTTGGTAACACGATCGGTAACACTACTGAGAACAGCGGCAACACCTTCCCGAACTTCTACGATGCGATCGGTCGTTTTTACACGCTGGGCGTGACGTTCTCCTTCTAAGCGAAGGTGTCGTTACGAGTTCGAAAGGCGGGCCGACTGCGGCCCGCCTTTTTTATTCATGCCGGCGCGAACAGCAGGTACTCAGCGTTCAATCTCAACAAGTCAGCTCACCCCGGAATCAACGTCTGGATCACGTGCTCGACGTAGGCTTCGAAATCTTCGCGGGCCGGCTTGGGCTGTTGCAATTGCAGTGAGAGTTGCAGGAAGCCGACGTAGGCGGCGTAGGCCAGGCGGGCGCGATGTTGGGCGTCGGTGCGGGTGAGGCCGGCCTGGCGGAACGAGGCGATGAGGTAATCGAGGCGACGTTGCGAGACGCGGTCGATGACCGGGCGTACTGCCGGATGGTCGAGCGCCTTGAGCAGTTCGCTGTAGATGACGTGCGGTTTGACTTCGTAGGCAACCAGCTGGAACAGCGCGCGCAGGCGGGCGCTGGGGTCGGGCACGTCTTCCAGACTGCCGAACACTTCTTTTTGCTCGAAGATTTCCCAGCGCTCAAGGGCGGCCTGCAGCAGGGCGTCGCGCGAGGGGAAGTGCCAGTAAAAGCTGCCCTTGGTCACGCCGAGCCGGCGCGCCAGCGGCTCGACTGCAACCGCGCCCACCCCTTGCTCGGCGATCAGGTCGAGCGCGGCCTGTGCCCAATCGTCCGCGCTGAGGCGATTGCCGCGACCGGAGCTGGCGCGGGGCGTGGTGAGGCTGGAGTCGATGGTGTCGTTCATGCCGCGATTTAACCATACGCTTGTGTCAGTTGCAGTATGCATCACGAAATTGACATATCAGTGCCATGATTCAGCGGCTTAACCGTCCATACGATTGAGTATTGACAGCCGCCATAGCACATCCATACCATTAAGTATGGTCATCTTACCCTCTAGCCTCGCCTCCACTGCGTCCTTGTCCAGCGTCAATGCTGGTGATGCAGTGCTCGCGGTGTCGATGCGGGGTGCAGAACATGCGCCGACGGTGTTATTCGCGCATGGCTTTGGACAGACCCGACATGCGTGGGATGCCACCGCCACGACGCTGGCTGAGAGGGGCTACCGCACCCTGTCGTACGACGCGCGCGGGCATGGCGATTCCAGCGCCAATGCGGCGGACCTGCCCTACTCGGCAGCGCAGTTCACCGACGATCTGATCGTGCTGGCCGGCGAGCAGCCTGAGCCACCGGTGCTGGTTGCTGCGTCGATGGGTGGCTTGTTCGGGCTACTGGCCGA
This sequence comes from Xanthomonas axonopodis, assembly GCF_001304695.1. Taxonomy (GTDB): domain Bacteria; phylum Pseudomonadota; class Gammaproteobacteria; order Xanthomonadales; family Xanthomonadaceae; genus Xanthomonas; species Xanthomonas axonopodis. Next base: position 3,267 of record NZ_JFAQ01000058.1, on the reverse strand, counting down.
AGCGCGGTGGCCGGGCCTGTTTCGTGCCATCGTGCTGGTCGACATCACACCACGCTGGGACACCACGGGGGTGGAGCGCATCCTGCGCTTCATGACCGCGCATCCAGACGGTTTTGCATCGCTGGATGCGGCCGCCGATGCAATTGCCGTCTACCTGCCGCATCGGCCGCGAAAAACGCCGGGCCAACTGCAGGCATTGCTGCGGCAGCGTGCCGATGGGCGTTGGCAGTGGCTTTGGGATCCACGCCTGGTCAACGAGCTGGCCGGCCAGGATGCCCAGCTTCAGCAGCATGCATTGCTGGAGGCGGCAGCACAGGTGCGTTGCCCGATGCTGCTGATCAGCGGCGGACGCAGCGATCTGGTGGCGCCCGCCAACATCGCCGAATTCCTCTCCATCGCGCCGCATGCGCAACATGTGCATCTGCCCGATGCCACGCACATGCTGGCAGGCGACGACAACACCACGTTTACCGCCACCGTGTTGCATTATCTGGACGCACTGTCGGCGGCTTGCACCATCGCAGCGTCCAACACTACCGAGCATGTCACTGGAGCAAGACCATGAGCATCATTGCACCGTTCCTCCTCGTCATCCTGGCGGCGGGTATCGCTGCCTATCACCGGACGCGCCTTGCCACGTGGGTTGCGATCAGCGCCTGTGTCCTGGTGGCGTGCTGGCTGCTGGGTGCCAATCTCACCGCCACCATCGTGGCCGCCGCGCTGGTGGTGCTGGTCTCCGCACCAGTGCTGCTGCCGTTCCTGCGCAAGCCGCTGCTGACCACGCCGCTGATGGGCTTTTTCCGCAAGGTGCTGCCGCCGCTGTCGCAGACCGAGCGCATCGCACTGGAGACCGGCTCGGTCGGTTTCGAAGGCGAACTGTTCACCGGTGACCCGGATTGGCAGAAGCTGCTGAACTATCCGAAGCCTCAACTCACCGCCGAAGAGCAGGCCTTCCTGGATGGCCCGGTGGAAGAGCTGTGCAAGATGATCAACGACTGGGAAATTACCCACGTCCACGCCGACCTGCCGCCGGAACTGTGGGACTTCATCAAGAAGAACAAGTTCTTCGGCATGATCATTCCCGAGCAGTACGGCGGCCTGGGTTTCAGCGCGCTGGCACACCACAAGGTGATCCAGAAGCTGTCCTCGATCTCCAGCGTGGTCAGCTCCACCGTGGGTGTGCCCAACTCGCTCGGCCCCGGTGAGCTGCTGCTGCATTACGGCACCCCGGAACAGAAGGATTACTACCTGCCGCGGCTGGCGGTCGGTGCGGAAGTGCCGTGCTTCGGCCTGACCGGTCCGTTCGCCGGCTCCGATGCCACCTCGATTCCGGACTACGGCATCGTCTGCAAGGGCGAGTGGAATGGCGCAAATGTGCTGGGCGTCAAGCTGACCTTCGACAAGCGTTACATCACCCTGGCCCCGGTCGCCTCGCTGATCGGTCTGGCGTTCCGCGCCTACGACCCGGACGGCCTGATCGGCGACAAGAAGGACATCGGCATCACGCTGGCGCTGCTGCCGCGCGAAACGCCGGGCGTGGAAATCGGGCGCCGCCACTTCCCGTTGAATTCGCCGTTCCAGAATGGCCCGATCCACGGCGAAGAAGTGTTCATCCCGCTGAGCCAGCTGATCGGTGGCGTGGAGATGGTCGGCAAGGGCTGGAACATGCTCAACGAGTGCCTGGCCGTCGGTCGCTCGATCACCCTGCCCTCCACCGCCAGTGGCGGCAGCAAGGCCGCGGCGGTGGTGACAGGTGCATATGCGCGCATCCGCAAACAGTTCGGGTTGTCGGTGGGCCGTTTCGAGGGCGTGGAAGAAGCGCTGGCCCGTATCGGCGGCAAGGCCTATGCGATCAGTGCGCTGTCGCAGGCAACGGCTGCGGCGGTGGATCGCGGCGATGTGCCGTCGGTGCCGTCGGCGATCGCCAAGTACCACTGCACCACCATGGGCCGCGAAGTGGTCAGCGACATGATGGACGTGATCGGCGGCAAGGGCATCATCCTGGGGCCGCGCAACTTCGCAGGCCGTGCCTGGCAGGCCGCGCCGATCGGCGTGACCGTGGAAGGCGCCAACATCATGACCCGCAGCCTGCTGATCTTCGGCCAGGGCGCCATTCTGTGCCATCCGTGGGTGTTGAAGGAAATGCAGGCCGCGCAGGATCCCGATGCCCGTCGTGGCCTGGAGCAGTTCGACCAGAGCCTGTTCGGTCATATCCGCTTCGGCATTTCCAATGCGGTGCGCTCGTTCTGGTTCGGCCTGACCGGTGCGCGCATCGGTGCGGCGCCGGGCGATGCGTATACCCGTCGATTCTTCCGAAAGCTGGATCGCTATTCGGCCAACCTGGCCTTGATGGCCGACGTGTCGATGCTGATGCTGGGCGGCAAGTTGAAGTTCAAGGAATCGCTGTCCGGTCGCCTGGGCGATGTGCTGAGCCATATCTACATGACCAGTGCGATCCTCAAGCGTTATCACGACGAGGGCGCACCGGCGAGCGACCAGCCGCTGCTGGCCTGGGCCTTCCACGACAGCGTGCACAAGATCGAAACCGCGCTGTCGGCTGCGCTGCGCAACTTCCCGATCCGCCCGGTGGGCTGGTTGATGTGGGTGCTGATCTTCCCGTTGGGCCGTCGCGCCGAAGCGCCGGGCGACCGCCTCGGCCATCGTGTGGCTTCGCTGTTGATGACGCCGAACGAGGCGCGCGACCGTCTGGCCAACGGCGTGTTCCTGACGCCGTGCGCCAACAATCCGGGCGGCCGTATCGCCAGCTACCTGAACAAGGCGGTGATGGCCGAACCGGTGGAGCGCAAGTTCCTGAAGGCGCTCAAGACCAAGGGCATCGAGGCGCTGGATTTCCCGGCGCAGCTGGACGAAGCCGTGGCCGAAGGTGTGATCAGCATGGAAGAGCGCAAGCTGCTGGAAGAGCTGCGTGAGATCATGATGGACACCATCACCGTGGACGACTTCGATCCGCATGAGTTGCGCGCGGCCAGCTTCTACGACAAGCCGCAGGTGCAACAGCCACGCGAAGCCGCATAAGGTGTAACGCTGGGGCGTGAATAGACGACGGCGGGCTTCGGCCCGCCGTCGTTGTTTGTGGAGATGGGTGTTGTCACCAGCTTGCTGCCTGCAGCCTTCATCGGCTGCGGTCTGTGCGGCCATGTAATGACCTACCGGTTTCTGCTCAGGTCATGCGGTTAATGTAGCGGCATAGGCCGCGTCCGGGGTCATCCTCTTCAGCGCCTGGTGAGGCGCTGTTGGTTGTAGAAG
>NZ_JFAQ01000057.1 GCF_001304695.1 Xanthomonas axonopodis | reverse complement strand
TCGGCGCCGGGCTCGGCCTGGGGCTGGGCTGGGGACCGAGGGGCATGTGGGTGGGCCTGATCCTGGGCCTGACGGTGGCGTCGATCCTGATGGGGTGGCGCTTCCGCCAGACCAGCTGGCGGCTGACCGCTACCGTGACACCCTGACTTCCAGCGCATGCCGCGCGCGCTGCGCAGCCGGTATGCTGGGCACCATCGATCTGTATGCAGCGTCTTTCGACGGAGCTTTCCATGAACCACCCCGTGCGTCGCAATCCCATCGCCAGCTTCTTCGTCGGCCTGTGGGATGTGATGAATTTCACCCGGCGCCTGATTTTCAACCTGGTGTTCTTCGGTTTCCTGTTCTTGCTGTTGCTGGTGTTCGCGGTGGCGCTGGCACGTGGCGATGGCACCAAGCCGCTGGCCGAGCGCACCACCCTGGTGATCAACCCGGAAGGCACGCTGGTCGAACAATTCAGTGCCGATCCGGTCAGCCGGTCGCTGGCCAAGGCGGTTGGCGACAAGAGCGCAGAAGAAGTGCAGCTGCGCGACCTGTTGCGCGTGATCGAGGCGGCCGGCAAGGACCGCAAGATCGAGCGCGTGTTGTTGAACCTGGACAAGTTGCAACCGTCCGGATTCGCGTCCCAACGCGAAGTAGCCGCCGCCTTGCAGAAGTTGCGCGCCTCCGGCAAGCAGATCGTGGCCTTCAGCGAGAGCATGAGCCAGGGCCAGTACCTGCTCGCCGCACAGGCCAACGAGGTGTATCTGGACCCGATGGGCAGCGTGCTGCTGGAAGGTCTTGGCCGCTATCGCCAGTACTTCCGCGAGGGCTTGCAGGACAAGCTCGGCGTGGACATGCACCTGTTCCGCGTCGGCGAGTACAAGTCTGCAGCCGAGCCGTACATCCTGGACGCGGCCTCGGCCGATGCCAAGGAAGCGGATTTGTTCTGGATGAACGATGTGTGGCAGCGCTATCTGGCCGACGTGGGCACCGCGCGCAAGCTGAGCCCGGCGCAGCTGGCTGCCGGCATCGACACGCTGCCCGAAGGCGTGGCCGCCGCCGGTGGCGACCTGGCCAAGTTCGCGCTGCAACAGAAACTGGTGGACGGGCTCAAGACGCGCGAAGAGGTCGATGCGCTGCTGGTCAAGCGCGGTGTCGCCGACAGCGATGCCGACAGCGGTTTCCGCAATATCGGGTTCAACGATTATCTGAGCCAGCTGCAGGCGCAGCGTTCGCCGATGGACAGCCGCCCGCAGATGGCGGTGGTCGTGGCGGCGGGCGAGATCAGCGGTGGCGAACAGCCGGCCGGACGTATCGGTGGCGAGTCCACGGCGGCGCTGCTGCGCCAGGCGCGCGACGACGAGGAAGTGAAGGCGGTGGTGCTGCGCGTGGATTCGCCCGGTGGCGAAGTCTTCGCCTCCGAGCAGATCCGCCGCGAAGTGGTTGCGCTCAAGCAGGCCGGCAAGCCGGTGGTGGTGTCGATGGGCGATCTGGCCGCTTCCGGCGGTTACTGGATGAGCATGAATGCCGATCGCATCTACGCCGACCCGTCGACCATCAGCGGCTCCATCGGCATCTTCGGCATGGTGCCGAACCTGACCCGCGCGCTGGACAAGATCGGCGTGCACACCGACGGCGTGGCCACCACGCGATTCGCCGGTGCGTTCGACATCACCCGTCCGCTGGATCCGGCCGCCGGCCAGGTCATCCAGGCAGTGATCAACAAGGGCTACGCCGACTTCACCGGCAAGGTGGCGCAGGCGCGTCACCAGTCGGTGGAGGCGATCGACAAGGTGGCGCGTGGCCGTGTGTGGAGCGGCGCGCAGGCCAAGGACCGCGGGTTGGTGGATGCGTTCGGCGGCATGTCTGAAGCGGTGGCCGATGCGGCCGACCGCGCCAAGCTGAGCCGCGGCAAGTTCCGCGTGCGCTATGTGGAAAAGCCGGCCACGCCGTTCTCGCAGTTCATGAGCGGATTTGCCGGCAGCCGCATGGGAGCCTGGATGCTGGGCGACTCGGGCATGGCGCGCGCGCTGCTGGCCCGCTCGTTGCCGGAAGTGGATACGCAGCTGCGCTTTGTCGAAAGCGCCGTGCACGACAGCAAGGCAGGCGGCACGCCGGTCAAGTCGCTGGCCTACTGCTTCTGCGGGTTCTGAGGCGTCGCGCTCCGTGCGCGAGTGATGCATCGACAACGCCAGCCAAGTGCCGGCGTTGTTGTGAGTGCGCCGATGATGCGGTGGTTTGAACGGCCGAACGAGGCAAGCAGACGGCAAGCCCCATGCTGGAATCGTCGAGCGCGCAACCATCAGCCATAAGCCGCTGGCCATCGCGCATGTTGTGGTGAGCGCAGTGACAGCCTTGGCAGGCGTTCACCGGTGGGTGTTGGCGCACCCGTGCGCTGACTTGGCGACAAATGCAGGTGTTTCAGGGCGCGCGTTCAGCCGGTTGCCGAGGTTTTGCTATTGCGTGGCTGCATCGATCGCCTTGCGCTGATCGTCGGCCGCCTGGTCGGTTGCGGCCTGCACCGCGCGCGCCTTGTTCAGCGGTTGCTGGATGTGGTCGCGCAAGGCGGTGGCCTGCGGGTCGGGCTTCTGATCGGTGGGCGCGGGCTGCGGCCGCTGACAGGCGCCAAGCGACAACGCCAGGCTAACTGCAAGCATGCAATGCATCTTCATCGTCGTGACCTCGCTTGGGGTGGCGTTATCCTAACGCCCGGGCCACGCATGCGCGTCAACTGCGTTGCAGCGGCCGTTTCCTGTGCTTTGAAGAGGATCACCCACGTGACAACGCACCGTTGGCGGCTGGATGGACAGACCGCCCTCATCACCGGCGCCAGCGCCGGAATCGGCCTGGCCATCGCACGCGAACTGCTTGGCTTCGGCGCCGACCTGCTGATGGTGGCGCGCGATGCCGATGCCCTGGCGCAGGCGCGCGATGAGCTTGCCGACGAGTTTCCCGAGCGCGAACTGCACGGGCTGGCCGCCGATGTCTCCGACGATGAAGAGCGCCGCGCCATCCTGGATTGGGTGGAAGATCATGCCGATGGCCTGCATCTGCTGATCAATAACGCTGGCGGCAACATCACCCGCGCCGCGATCGATTACACCGAAGACCAGTGGCGCGGCATCTTCGAAACCAATGTGTTTTCCGCATTCGAACTGTCGCGTTATGCGCATCCGTTGCTGACGCAACATGCTGCTTCGGCAATCGTCAACGTCGGCAGCGTCTCGGGCATCACCCATGTGCGCAGCGGCGCGCCGTACGGCATGACCAAGGCGGCGTTGCAGCAGATGACGCGCAACCTGGCGGTGGAATGGGCGCAAGACGGCATCCGCGTCAACGCGGTGGCGCCGTGGTACATCCGTACCCGCCGCACGTCCGGTCCGTTGTCAGATCCGGACTACTACGAACAGGTGATCGAACGCACCCCGATGCGCCGCATTGGCGAGCCGGAAGAAGTTGCCGCCGCGGTGGGGTTTTTGTGTCTGCCAGCCGCCAGTTACATCACCGGAGAATGCATCGCGGTGGATGGCGGCTTCCTGCGCTACGGGTTCTAGCGCAGGCAACAAATACCCGCCTGGTTTCGATGGGATGCGCATGGACGCAGAGCCGCCATGTTCATGCACATGCCGGTGCTGCGCGCGTGTTCTTTCAACCAAATGGCGATTGCTCGCCAACTGTCCAGACCCGTTGGCTCAATCGCGCGACAGGCGTGTTCAGGGCGTGGCGGCCGGATTGGCGCAACGGCTCTCGTCCAGAACCCGGCGCATCTGCGCATAGCGCTGTTTGCGCTCGGCCGACTGCGCTTCATCGGAGAAGCGCCAGGTGGATTCGGCCTGCTCGGCGCGTTTGCGCCAGGCCTCGCACAGGCTCTGGTCCGGCACCGGCGCGCAGCGGTCGGTGACCACTTCGCAGGCGCTGCCGCCTCCAGTGGCCGGCCCGCCGGCCAGGTTGGTGGTCTGCATCGGCAGGCAGCGCGTGGCCGGTTCGCGGTCTTCGGTGAAGTAACGCCCGTTGTCGTGTGCGGTGCACTCGAACAGTGGCGGCGGTGGCAGGGTCGACGTGGAGGTGACCGTCGGTGCCGGCGGTGCGGCAGGCGTGGCCGGTGCAGCGGGCCCCGGTGCAGCCGCCTGCGCAGCGGCCCGTGCTTGTGCTGCTGGCACCGCATGTGCAGGCGCCGGGTTGGCAGCGCCGCCGGTGCGGTCATCAGCTTCTTCTGTTGTTGCATGCCCTTCGGGCACGGCATGTTCTGCACCGTCAGTGCGCCGGCCGGATCGGTACAGCGATAGATGGTCACTTCCTGCGCGCCGGCCAGCGAACCGAGCGCCATCATGCTGAGCGTCATTGCGCCCAACAGCGGCCAGCGCCTCATGCGCCGCCGCAGTCGCGTTGCTGGCGCGCCTCGATACCGCGCTGTTCGCGGCTGAGATCCTCGCGCTCGCTCTGCAGCGCGCTGTTGTAGCGGCGGATCAGCTCCCAACGGCGGTCGGCCAGCCGCGCGCAGACTTCCTGTGCGGGCAGGGCATGGCATTCGTCGCGGATCTGCACGTTGCCGTACGGCACGATGACCGTGCCGCCGTATCCGCCGCCGTTGTAACCGCCCTGATAGCCGTCCTGGTACGGATCTACACCAAAGCTCGCGCTGCCGCGGATGCTTCCTCGTCCGGAGCCGCCCTGCACCGAGATCGCCGGACGCGGGCTCACCGAGATCGGTGGACGCTGGATACCGCCACCGCCGCTGAGCGGGGGCGCAACGGTATTGCCCACATAGGCGGGCCCCCAGGTCGGCACCCAGCGCGGATTGCCTTCCGGGCTGTCGCTTGTGTAGCGGTTGCCGTCTTCGGTGATGCACTCGTACATCGGCTGTGGCGGCTGCACGGTGACGACGCGGACCTCATGCGTGGGCGCTGCGGCGACCGGTGCCGGCGGCTCCACGCGGGCCGGACGCGGCGGCGGGTCTTGCGGCCGTTGCAGATCGAGCACCTGCTGGCGACCGCTGCTGCAGGGGGCATCCTGCAGGGCGACGGTGCCGGTGCTGCTCACGCAGCGATAGACCCGTACATTCGGGTCGGGTTTGCTCGCGGGGGCGGGGGCCGACGTAGGCAGCGCCGCGGCGAGCAGCAGAACAGTCAGGACGGTGCGCATGGCCGCAGTGTGCGCGTCTGTGCGGCCGCCGCAAAGGGGGGGGGGCGGCTGACCCGGTGTGCAGGGTCCAGGCGCCAACGCGCCAGATGGCTGCGGCCTGCTGCCCGAGGGTCAGGCAGTCGTCAGGTAGGCCGACAAGGTCGGCGGCCCGGAGCATTCGGCGCGGGACAGACGAAACCGATGGACCCGCCGCGTCCGCCTGATGGCAGCGCGGTCGCTCTCGGTCGCACTCAGTCGCGCAGGATCTGCCCGTTGCGTGCGTCGCGGATCTGGGTCGGCTGCGCCAGGGCGCCGGTCTCGCCATCCACCACGCCGTCGATCGTCGCCAGCAACGCCGGATCCAGGGCGGCGCGGCTGCGCGCTGGCGGCTCGCCGGCCAGGTTGGCGCTGGTCGACAACAGCGGCGCCCCCCAGGCCGCGCACAGCGCCGCCACCACGGGATGCGCGCTGATGCGTACCGCCAGCCCGTCATGCTCGCCGGTGACCCAGCGCGGCGCCCGATCGGTGATCGGCAAAATCCAGGTGTGCGGGCCGGGCCAGCTGGCCAGCACGTCCTGCCGGCGTGCCGGCTCCAGTGCCTCGATGTCGACCCAGTCGCGCAGCACGTCCACGCTCGACGCCACCACGATCACGCCTTTCTCCACCGGGCGCCGCTTGATCTCCAGCAGCCGCATCACCGCCGCGTCCTGGCGCGGGTCGCATCCCAGTCCCCACACCGCTTCGGTCGGGTAGGCGATCACGCCACCCTGCGTCAGTGCGGCGACGGCCTGATTCAGGTCGAGTGTATGGGTCATGCTGCGCCTCTCAGCCTACGGCCTTGCTCACGGTTTTCTTGACCACGCGCTTGGCGGCCTGCTTGGCAGCCGTCTTCTTGGCCGGCGCCTTCTTGACAGCGGTCTTGCCGGCTGCGGTCTTGGTCGCGGTCTTCTTGACGGCAGGCTTCTTCGGCGCCGAATCCTTGACCGTATTCTTCTTCAGGGTGGCCTTCTTGGCGCCAAAGCCCTTGCGCACCGGCTTGCCGGTGTCGGCCAGCAACTGCTGCACTTCTTCGAACGTCAACGACGCCGGCTCACGATCCTTGGGGATCTTGCCATTGAGCTTGCCGTCGCTGATGTACGGGCCGAAGCGTCCGTTGAGCACCTGGATGTCGCTGCCGTCGAATTCCTTGATCACCCGGTTGCGTGCGATCTCTTCCTTCTCTTCGATCAGGAACACCGCGCGCGCCAGGTCGATGGTGTAGGGGTCGTCTTCCTTCTTCAGCGAGGCATAGGTGCTGCCGCGGCGTGCGAACGGGCCGAAACGACCGATGCCCACGCTGACGTCCTGGTCCTTGTCCTGACCCAGCGCGCGCGGCATCTTGAACAGGTCCAGCGCATCTTCGATGGAGATCGAGTAGATGCTCTGGCCAGGACGCAGCGACGCGAAGGTGGGCTTGTCCTCGTCTTCGACCGTGCCGATCTGCACCATCGGACCGAAGCGGCCGATGCGCGCGCTGACTTCCTTGCCGCTGATCGGGTCGGTGCCGAGCACGCGCACGCTGCCGGCATCGGTCTTGTCCAGCGAGTCTTTTTTCTCTTCGACCAATTCCTTGAACGGGCCCCAGAACTTCTCCATCAACGGGATCCACTCGGTTTCGCCGCGCGACACCGCATCCAGGTCGTCTTCCAGATTGGCGGTGAAGTCGTAATCGACATAGCGGGTGAAATGTCCGGACAGGAACTTTGACACCGCCCGGCCGACGTCGGTAGGGCGGAAGCTGCGGCCTTCCATCTCGACGTATTTGCGGAACTGCAGGGTCTGGATGATCGAAGCGTAGGTGGAGGGACGGCCGATGCCGTATTCCTCCAGCGCCTTGACCAGCGCCGCTTCGGTGAAGCGCGGCGGCGGCTGGGTGAAGTGCTGGTCGGTGACGATGCGGTCCAGCGGGACGTTGTCGCCGGCCTTCATCAGCGGCAGCTTGCGGCCTTCGTCTTCGTCCTCGCTGCTCTTGGTGTCCTTGCCTTCTTCGTACACGGCCAGGAAGCCCTGGACCACCACGGTGGTGCCGCTGGCGCGGAACACGTGCTCGCTGCCGGCCGACAGATCCACGCTGACGGTATTGAGCGTGGCCGGAATCATCTGGCAGGCCACGGCGCGGCGCCAGATCAGCTCGTACAGGCGGCGCTCGTCCTCGGACAGGAAACGCGCTACCTGCGCCGGGGTGCGCAGCGCGGAGGTCGGGCGCACCGCTTCGTGGGCTTCCTGCGCATTCTTGGATTTGGTGGTGTAGGCGTTGGGCTGGTCGGGGAGCGAGGCGGTGCCGAAATCGCGCGCGATCACATCGCGGATTTCCGCCAGCGCGTCCTGCGACAGGTTCACCGAGTCGGTACGCATGTAGCTGATCAGACCGACCGAGCCTTCATCGCCGAGTGCCACGCCTTCGTACAACTTCTGCGCCACCTGCATGGTTTTGCGGGTGGTGAAGCCGAGCTTGCGCGAGGCTTCCTGCTGCAGCGTGGAGGTGGTGAACGGTGGAGCGGGGCGGCGCTTGCGCTCCTTGCTGGCCACATCGGTGACATGCAGCACGCCTTGCGCGGCCTGCTGGATGCGCAGGCGCGCCGCCTCGGCGGTGTCGCCGTCGGTCACGGTGAACTGCTCGAACTTCTGTCCATCCAGCTTGATCAGTCGCGCGTTGAACGCCTGCGAGGGATGCCGGCAATGCGCATCGATGGACCAGTATTCGCGCGGGATGAAGGCTTCGATCTCTTCTTCGCGCTCGACGATCATGCGCAGCGCCGGCGATTGCACGCGGCCAGCGGACAGGCCGCGCTGCACCTTGCGCCACAGCACCGGCGACAGGTTGAAGCCGACCAGGTAATCGAGCGCGCGGCGCGCCTGCTGCGCATCCACCAGGTCGCCGGCGATCATGCGTGGCTTGGCCATCGCCTCCTTGATCGCGCGCGGGGTGATCTCGGTGAACACCACCCGCTGCATCGGCTTGTCCTTGAGCAGGCCGCGCTCTTTCAGGATCTCGGCGATGTGCCAGCTGATCGCCTCGCCCTCGCGGTCCGGGTCGGTCGCCAGAAAGATGTCGTCGGCACCCTTGGCGGCACGCGCAATGGCTTCGACGTGCTTCTCGTTCTTCTCGATCAGGTCGTACCGCATCGCAAAGCCATTGTCCGGATCGACCGCGCCCTCCTTGGGGACCAGGTCGCGCACGTGCCCATACGAGGCCAGGACAGTGAAGTCCTTGCCGAGGTATTTATTGATCGTCTTGGCCTTGGCGGGCGATTCGACGATGAGCAGGTGCTTGGGCATGGTGGCAACTTTTTGGGGCGGAGCCCGGGGGGCGGGTAGCGTGGCCTAATTGGCCGGTCGAGGGAAGCAGATCGACCGTTTCCCGCGCGTTAACGCCCGGGAAGACTCCCGGGCGTTCAGTTCTCTTAATTAGAAAGATCATGGCGGACGCCGCCGTGTCAAGCGGCCAGCGCCGCGAATCGCTGGCGCTGGCTCATTCCGATCGCCGCCAGCATGAAGGCAACGACCACCACCGAGAGCACCAGGATCAGCCCGTAAATGGGCAGGACCACGATGGACACGGTATCCAGGCCGCGAGATTGCCGCTCCGGATGCTCGGTGAACGCCCAACGGTCCACGACCAGGGTGTTGCAGACCTTGTCGTGCGGGGCCTGCTTGCGCTCGGTCATGCCGGCCATGAAGGCGGCCACGATCACGCCGATGCCCAGGGTCAGCACGCTGATCAACATGTAGGCCAGATAGCGCAGCACATTGCGCCAGAACCCGACCCGGCCGCCATTGCTGTCGGCACGCACCAGCTTGATGCCGCAGGCGAGCTTGCCCAGGCTGGCCTGATGCCGGCTGGACTGCATCCAGGCGAAATACAGCGTCGGGATGGCCAGACCGATGCCATAGGACAGCACCACGATGGCGATGCCGAGCGCACTGCCGTCGTCCAGCGCCGAACCCGAATCGCCGCGCGTGGTGACAAGCGCCACCACGAACACCAGCGGAATCACGATCAGGTACACCGCGAAGGTGGTGATCAGGCTATCGAGAATGCTGGCGGCCACGCGCCGCCACAGGCTGGCGTAGACCACCGGCGCGTCGTGCAGCGCGACGCTTGCGGCGGGCGCTGCGAGGGCCGGGGCATCCCAGGCGCTTGCAGGTGGCGTGGTCGCCGCTGCCGGGGTGGAATGCGGTGGCGACGCCGTGTTCGAGGTCGTGGTCGGGCTTGGATCTGACGCCAGCGGCGTGGTGGACCATGCCGACGGGTCTGATGAAGGGGATTGATCGTGTGGCGGGTGTAATGGGAAGGCGATTGTCGGGTGGTGATCGGCACCATCAGTCGCACCGGCATCACTGGTGCTGGTACTTGCACCGGCAATGCCGCCCCCGGCAAATGCCGGCTGCCAGCGCGATGTCGCAGCGGCGTGGTCGTCGATCGGCAGGGTTGCGGAAGGCGAGGCTGTGGCCGGCGCATTGTCGCCGGAATACGCAGCCGACAATGGCGCATGGCTTGCCGCGTCCGCCGGCATCGGCCCGCCGGCTTCCGGGGCCGCGAAAGCCGCTGCGCTACCGAAGCCCAGCTCGCCCTCGACCTCGTGCAGTGCCACCCATTGCGCCAGGCCTTCGCGCCAGACCAGGCTGGAACGGTCGATGATGCCCTGCGACAGGCGCGCACGAAGCGTGTCCGTGTCCACCGGGCCCCTGGCGCTGCCGCTGTGCGTCGGCGTAGTACCACATGCGTCATGTTGTCCCCTTAACGTGTAGCGATCAGCATGCAGCTGGCGGTCAGCCGCGGCAATCCGGTGGAAGTTGGGTCTCGTCGTTTTCGGAACTGCAGTGCCAGCTGCCTGCATCCGCATCCAGCTCCAGCCACACGGCCTTGCCGTCGATTCTGGCCGACTTGGGTGCATGGAGCACGGCTTCGATGCCGCATTCGCTGCCCTCGAAACGGCCGATGCGCACGCTGCTCAGCCGCTCGCTCGCGTACTGCTCGGGTGGCTTGAACCCCGCGTCGTCATTGGCCGGGCAGCGGCTTTCACTGGCCAGGAATTCGGTGATCTGCGGCTTCAGTGCCGCCAGCTCGCCGACCGCCTCGGCGACTTTGGCCCGGCTCAGGTAATCGTTGTAGGCCGGGAACGCGATCGCAGCGAAGATGCCAATGACGCCCACCATCACGAAGACACCGACCACCGCACCGAGTACTGCAACCAGGGGCCAGCCGTGGCGATTGCTGCGCGGCTGCGCTGGCGCAACGGACGGATGGGCAGGCGGAACGTACGCCGCGGCAGGCGGCAACGGCGGCGGAACCGCGCCGCACATCAGTGGAAACAGGCGGCCCTAGGGTGTCGGTGCAGGCGGACAGCGGCAACCAGTTGTCCAGGCCTTCGCGCCAGACCAGCGTATCCAGGGCGATCACGCGATCGCGATACAGGCCCAGCAAGGCATCCTCGGCCACCGGGCCATGCCTATGGCGGTGGCCATCGGCGTAATACCAACTGCGCATCCCCGTTCCCCTGCACGCACATCCGTGGCGGCTTCAACGCTCAGTGTACGGGTTCAGGCTCGTCCAGGAACATCTGGGTTTCCATCCAGGCGTAAGCCGCTTCCGCTCCGGGCTGGTTGAACAACACCATCAGGACCACCCACTTGAGATCGTCCAGATCCAGTTCGTCCTGATCCAGCGCCATGGCGCGGTCCAGCACCAACTCGCGCTGGTCGGCGTCGAGAATGCGGTGTTGTTCGAGGAACAGCAGAAACCCGCGGCAGTCGACATCGAGCTTGTCCAGCTCCGGCCCGTGATAGATCCGCACCGGTCCATCGACGTGCGGGCGCGCGACGCTGGGCCGCTGCTCGGAAAGCGCGTCCAGCCAATCGAAGGCTTTGCTGATTTCTGCGGGGCTGAAACCGGCCTGGATCAGGCCATTTTGAAGCGAGTCACGGTCACGGACCAAGTCCGCGTCTTCGCTGAAGTAATGTTCAAACAGGTACAGCAGTACATCGAGAATGCTCTCTTTCATTGCCCTCGGCCTGCGTCGCGCGACGCTGTGGAGGTGAAGAAACTAAGGATTGCGGGTATAGCGACCGTGCTCGGTGACCACGTCTCCCTCGAGTTCCATGATGAGCAGCATGGAGGACAGCGCGGCGGCCGTCAATCCGGTGCGCTGCACCAATGAATCCATAGGGGTTGGGTCGTGGCCCAGCGCTTGCCACAAGCGCTGGTAGTCGGGATCGGAGCGGGCAACGCCGGCGCCAGCGCGGGTCGTTGCCTTGCTGGGCAACTCAATGGGGGCGGCCAGGCGCTCGCGCAAGGCGCTGGCCAATTCGCCAGACAGCTGGCCCAGTCCCTCGATCACCTGTGCAGGCTCCTGCGCCAGCGTGGCGCCCTGCCGGATCAGGTGATGGCAGCCGCGCGCGAGCGGATTGTGCAGCGAGCCGGGTAGGGCGAACACCTCGCGGCCTGCTTCGGCGGCCAGCCGGGCGGTAATCAGTGCGCCCGAACGCATCGCCGCTTCGACCACCAATGTCCCCAGCGCCAGCCCGGTGATGATCCGGTTGCGGGCCGGAAAGTGCGCCGCGACCGGGGCAGTGCCCGGCAGATATTCGCTGACCACCGCGCCGCGTTCGGCGATGCGATCGCGCAGGCCTTGGTGCCACTCGGGGTAGGCGACATCGACACCCGTGCCGACTACCGCCACGGTGATGCCGTCGTGCTGGGCCAGTGCGGCCTCGTGCGCGATCGCATCCACGCCGGCAGCCATGCCGCTGACGATGCTCAACCCGGCGCAGGCCAGGCTGGAGGCGAATGCGCGGGTATGGTCGCGGCCGCCGGCAGTGGCCGAGCGGCTGCCCACCACCGCCACGCTCGGGTGCCAGAGGACGTTGGGGTTGCCGTCCACGAACAAGGCCATCGGCGGGTTGGCGATATGCTGCAGCAGGGCCGGGTAATCCGGATCGCGCCAGCCGATCAGGTGATGGCCGGGCTGTTCGCACCAGCGCAGCGCGGCGTCCAGCGCATGTGGATCGGGCCGCTGCAGCAGCGCAGCTTGCACCTCATCGCAACCAGCGGCGCGCCATGCCCCCGGCCCGGCTGCCAGCATCTCGGACGCTGACTCGTACAAGGTCAGCAATTTTCGTCGAGGCGGTCTGCGGCCGCCCGCCAGCAACAGGATCAGGAGCGCGCGCAGGTCGGGATCGTTTTGGGCCATACACCCAGGTTAGGCTGCAAACGACGACGGCCCCCTCGGGCGCCGTCGCGTTGATGCATCGGATCTTTCGCCTACTGCGCGTCAGGATGCTTGACGAAATAGCCCAGGCCGGTCGGCTTGACGCTTTCCATCACCAGCGCATAGCTGACCTTGTCGAAAGTGCGGAACACCATCGCATGCGAGGCGTACTCGTCGGGCAGGCCGACGGTGGAGCCGGACGGGCCGCTGAAATCGTCGTCGGTCCGCGAGAAGCGCGAATGTTTGACGCGGTCGCTGACCGTGCGGCCCTTGCGCCAGATCGAGAACACCGTGCCGTTGTTGATGCCTTCGCGGGCGCCGCCGGAGATGGCGATCACGTCGCGCGTACCGCCGACGCTGAAGGCGTCGGAGATGGCCAGCACGCGCAGTTCGGTCTGCAGCGCCTGTTCCGACGGCGGATGCGGAATGAACTGCAGATCGTACGGCTGCGCTTCGACTGCGACGATGCGATCGCCGGCGCGCACTTCGCGGCCGCTGTCCTGCAACAGCAGGGTCGCCGCCTTGGAGTTGCCGCCTGCCGCGCTGCGGGTGATGGTGCCGACGTTGACCTGCGCCATCTCGTAGCCGAGGAACTCGCGGCGCGTGCTCGGCGCGATGAAGTTCTTCCAGATGTTGCCGGAGCCGGCGGTGATGTTGCCGGCCATGTCCAGGTCTTCGTTGTGCTTGGGCAGGCTGAACTTCACGGTCGGGCGAACCACCGCAAAGCGCTGACCCGGCTGGGCGTTTTCCAGACCGACCACGTAGGCGACCTGACCGGTGGTGGCACGCGTGCGACCGCCTTCCAGACCCACGACATACGGCAACTGGTCGAAGTCGTCGACCACGCGCAGGTTCTTCAGGAACGGCTCGACGTCGGCCAGCGGAATGGCGTTGATCGGCGCTTCCTGGCGCGGGCCGGGCTGGATCGTGCCTTTGCCGACCCGGTCCAGATAGGCCAGGCTGATCACGTCACCCGGATAGATCAGGTGCGGATTCTGAATCTGCGGATTGGCTTGCCAGATTTCCGGCCACAGCCATGGTTTTTGCAGGAAACGCCCAGCAATGTCCCACAAGGTATCGCCCTTGCGGACCACATAGGTGTCTGGATGCTCGCCCACCGCTTGCGCGGCAGCGTAGGTCGCGACGGTCAGCATCGCCGCAGCGACGACCGTACGAAGTCGGTTCAACATAGGTGCCTTCTTGCCTGATTCCCCAACAGGTCTGCACACTATAGTCTAGAAACCGGGGCGCCACGCAAGCATTGCGCTAGAATGAGACCGTCTTGCCGGCGCCGCGCCGGTGTTTCCAGACGGGTAACCCCATGGCTTTGCTCCCAATTCTTGAGTTTCCCGACCCGCGGCTGCGCACCAAGGCCGTGCCGGTCGACGCTGCCGAGGTCACCAGCCAGGCGTTCCAGACGCTGCTGGACGACATGTTCCAGACCATGTACGAGGCGCCCGGCATTGGCCTGGCTGCCAGTCAGGTGAACGTGCACAAGCGATTCATGGTGATCGACATCAGCGACGAGAAGAACCTGCCGCAGGTGTTCGTCAACCCCGAGATCGTGAGCAAGCAGGGCGAGCAGCTGTATCAGGAAGGCTGCCTGTCGGTGCCTGGCATCTATGCCGATGTCAGCCGCGCCGACGCGATCACCGTGCGCTATCTCGACCGCCAGGGCCAGGCGCAGGAACTGCATGCCGACGGGCTGCTGGCGGTGTGCATCCAGCACGAGATGGACCACCTGGACGGCAAGCTGTTCGTGGATTATCTCTCGCCACTCAAGCGCGAAATGGTGCGCAAGAAGCTGGCCAAACAGCGCAAGCATGTGGCTTGAGGGCTGGGATTGGGGATTGGTGATTCGGGATTGGCAAAAGCGGGGTCTTGCTGGTCGTTGAGTCTGCTGTTTCAAATCTTCGGGCGCAGATCCTGGTGTGATCTGTTTCCTGCGTGAGTCGTCGAATCGCCATTGCCCCAGTCCGCGTGCGCAGCGCCTTGAGACTCGGGATGCGGGATTGGATAAGCCGCTGCCCGTCGCGGCTATCGAATTGCTGCTTGCAACTCCCGCTTTTCACCGTGTCTATTGATGCTGGGCAATGCCGCTTTCGGCGCCGGTCGCCAAATCTGCCCGCCCAACTGTCCACCCCATTTATCAGTTCCACGCCGCCACCGTCCCGGCTAGCACATCCGCCGTTGCCAATCCCCAATCACTACTCCCAAATCCCAGCCCTATGAGAATCATCTTCGCCGGTACGCCGGATTTCGCTGTCGCTTCGTTGCGCGCTGCCGCGCAGCGGCATGAAGTGGTGGCGGTGTACACGCAGCCGGATCGGCCCGCCGGGCGTGGCCGCGGGTTGACGCCCTCGCCGGTCAAGATCGAGGCGATTGCGCGCGGCATTCCGGTGTTCCAGCCGCAGACGCTGCGTTCGCCCGAAGCATTGGCGACGTTGCGTGCGCTGGATGCGGACCTGATGGTGGTGGTGGCTTACGGGTTGATCCTGCCCAAGGCAGTGCTGGCCGCGCCGACCCATGGTTGCTGGAACGTGCATGCCTCGTTGCTGCCGCGCTGGCGTGGCGCCGCGCCGATCCAGCGTGCGATCGAGGCCGGCGACACCGAGACCGGCGTGTGCCTGATGCAGATGGAAGCCGGCTTGGACACCGGTCCGGTGCTGCTGTCGCAGCGCATCGAAATTGGCGAGCAGGAAACCGGCGGCCAGCTGCACGACCGGCTGGCCGCGCTGGGCGCGCAGGTGCTCTCCGATGGCCTGGGTCTGTTGCGCGCCGGCATCCATCCGGTGGCGCAACCGCAGCCGGCCGACGGGGTAACCTACGCGCACAAGCTGGACAAGGCGCAGGCGCGGCTGGATTGGGCGCAGCCGGCGCGGGAACTGGCGCGGCGCGTGCGCGCGTTCAACCCGTGGCCGGTCGCCGAGGCGAGCCTGGATGGCGAGCGCGTGCGCCTGCATGGCGCAGTAGCACTTGAACTGGCCCATCAACAGCCCCCGGGCACCCTGCTGGCGGCCAGCAAGCAGGGCATCGATATCGCCTGCGGTGAGGGTGCGCTGCGGGTGCGCGTGCTCCAGCGCGAGGGCGGCAAGGCGATTACCGCCGCCGATTACCTCAACGCGCGGCGCGACCTGCCGGCGCTGCGCTGATGTCGGCCGACACCGCAACCGCCGGCGTTGCCTCGCGCTTGGCCGCCGCACGCGTGCTGACGGCGGTGTTCGATCAGGGCCGGTCGTTGAAGGCCGAACTTGCCGCGACCTTGCCCGGCATCGGCGATCCGCGCGATCGCGCGCTGGTGGAGGCGATCTGCTTTGCGGTCATTCGCCGGCGCCCGGCGTATGACGTCGCGTTGCGGCAATGGCTGGAACGTGCATTGCCGCCCCGCGATGCCGAACTCAAGGCGCTGCTGATGGTCGGTTTCGCCCAACTCGACGTGCTGCATCTGCCCGCGCACGCCGCGTTGTCGGCCACGGTGGATGCGTGCCGCGCACTGGGCCGGCCCCGTCAGGCCGGCATGGTCAACGCGATCTTGCGGCGTGCCCAGCGCGAAGGATTTCCGGCGGTGGCCGACGATGCCGGTTGGCCGTCGTGGCTGCGCAAGCAGCTGCGTGCGGACTGGGGTGAGCGCGCTGAGGCCATCTTCGTGGCGAGTGCGCAGATGGCGCCGATGTGGCTGCGTGTGCAGCGTTCACGCGTCGATCCGGCGGCCTATGTCGCACGATTGGCCGAACTAGGCATCGCCGCTCACACCGATGCGGTGTTGCCGGACGCGGTGCGCCTGCACAGCGCAGTGCCGGTGAGCCAGTTGCCGGGCTTTGCCGAAGGCGATGTGTCGGTGCAGGACGGCGCTGCGCAGCAGGTGGCCGATGCGTTGACCCTGGCGCCGTCGGCACGCGTGCTCGATGCCTGCGCGGCGCCCGGGGGCAAGGCGGCGCATCTGCTGGAGCGCCATCCCGGGTTGCAGCTCACCGCGCTGGATGTGGATGCGCGGCGCCTGGAGCGCGTGCAGCAGACCTTGCAGCGCACGGTCCCCAATGCGCAGGTTGCAGTGCAGACGGCCGACGCCGCCGAGACGGACGCGTGGTGGGATGGCCAGCGGTTCGATGCGGTGCTGCTGGACGCGCCATGTTCGGCCACCGGTGTGGTGCGTCGTCAACCGGATGTACTGCTGCACCGGCGCGCCGACGACATCGATGCGCTGTGTGCGCTGCAGGCGCGGCTACTGGATGCGACCTGGCGCACGCTGCGCCCGGGCGGACAATTGCTGTACACCACCTGCTCGCTGTTGGCGCGCGAGAACCAGGCGCAGGTCGAGGCATTCCTGCAGCGCACTCCCGACGCGCAGGCGCAGCCCTTGGGTGCGCAGTTCGGGCATGCCGCCGGCGCCGGACGTCAGCGGTTTCCAGGCGAGCAGCACTGCGACGGATTTTTCTACGCGCTTTTGCTAAAAGCCTCCTGATCGCGCGCGAAGTCCAGCGCTCCACCCTCTGCGTCCGATTGCCGCCCGACATGTTCAAAAATCGCGCTTCCACCGATGTCTGGTTGCTGGCCATGACCGCCGTGCTGGTGATTGGTGCCGGCCTGGGTTTGCGTGACCCGTGGCCGGCGGACGAGCCGCGCTTTGCGCTGGTGGCCAAGCAGATGGTGTTGAGCGGCGACTGGCTGTTCCCGCATCGCGGCAACGAGCTGTATTCGGACAAGCCACCGATGCTGATGTGGCTGCAGGCGTTTTTCTACACGCTGCTGGGCAACTGGCGGGTGGCGTTCCTGCTGCCGTCGTTGCTGGCCGCGTTGGGCACATTGGCCTGCGTTTACGATCTGGGCCGGCGGCTGTGGACCCGGCGCGTCGGCGTGTATGCGGCCTGGATGCTGCTGTTTACGCTGCACTTCACCTTTCAGGCCAAGAAGGCGCAGATTGACCCGCTGGTGGTGTTCTGGATCACCCTGGCCAATTACGGCTTGCTGCGGCATCTGCTGATGGGCCCGGCCTGGCGCTGGTGGACGCTGGGTTGGTTCGCCGCCGGCTTGGGTGTGATCACCAAGGGCGTTGGCATCATCGCGCTGCTGATGCTGATCCCGGCCGGGATTGCAGCGGCGCGTGGCTGGCCGGGCGTACGCGTGCATGTGCGCGACCGGCGCTTCTGGCTGGGGCCGCTGTTCTTTTTCGTGGCGATCCTGCTGTGGTTCGTGCCGATGATGGTGACCGCGCTGACCGCTGGCCAGCCCGAATACCGCGTGTATCTCAACGACATCCTGCTGCGCCAGACCGCCAAGCGCTACGCCAGCTCCTGGGATCATGCGCAGCCGGTCTGGTACCACCTGCAAAGCATGGCCACGATGTGGCTGCCGACCATCCTGCTGCTGCCGTGGGCGATCCCGGCGTGGCGGCGCCGGCTGCGGCGGAGCGATCCGCGCTATCTGCTGCCGCTGGCCTGGTGGCTGCTGGTGCTGGTGTTTTTCACCATTCCCAGCGGCAAGCGCGATGTGTACATCCTGCCGGCGCTGCCGATGTTCTGCCTGGCACTGGCGCAGCTGGTGCCCGGCCTGCTGCGCCGGACTGGCGTGCAGCGGCTGCTGTTCGGGTTCGGGCTGCTGCTGGCAGTGGTGTTCTGTGCGGGTGGTGCGGCGATGCTGATCGGCCACCCGGGCTTCGAGCAGAAGATCATGGACAGCCGCGGGGTCGGCAGCGAAGCTACCGACCCGCTGGGCTGGCTGCTGCTGGCGGTGGGTACCTGGGGC
Source organism: Xanthomonas axonopodis (assembly GCF_001304695.1). Taxonomy (GTDB): domain Bacteria; phylum Pseudomonadota; class Gammaproteobacteria; order Xanthomonadales; family Xanthomonadaceae; genus Xanthomonas; species Xanthomonas axonopodis. Next base: position 8,363 of record NZ_JFAQ01000057.1, on the reverse strand, counting down.
ATCGCCAGCCTGCTGCTGCTGCGCGTGCGCCGCTCCGCGTTTGCGGTGGTCTCGCTGCTTGGCGCGTGGTGGGTGGCGTTCGGGCTGGTGTGCTACCCGATCTTCAACGATTCCAGTTCGGCCGGTGCGGTGATGCGCCAGGCCGGGCGCCGCATTGGCCCGGATGCGCAACTCGGGTTGGTGGCATGAAAGGAGCAGAACCTGCTGATGGCCGACCGGCCTGCGCAGACCTTCGGCTTCAAGGTGCCGTGGGAGACCCAATTACAGCGCGGCGTGGCCTGGCAGGCAGAACAACCCGGCCAGCGCTGGCTGTTGGCACAGGAGACCGCATTGCTGGCCTGCGTGGATCGCAGCCGCAGCCAGTTGGTGGGCGTGGCCAACCGCAGGCGCTGGTGGTTGGTGCCGGCCGACGCGGTGCGTGGCGCCTGCGTGGCCAGCTCCAGCGAGCGTGCGGTGGAAGCAAAGGAGCAGGGCAACCTGGACACCGAATGAGCCAGCCGACCCCACCGGTGCACGCGCGTCGTGCAAGGTGCCATTGGCGCGGCGTCAATGCAGCGGCCGGTAGCTGTCTAGCAGGGATTCATGCGTCGCATCGTTAGCTTGGCCGGCGCTGCCAAAGCCTGGCCACTGCGTCGCCCCCCTTTTCCCACCGATCTGCAGATGAATTCCTTGCGTTCCCAACCCGCGTCGCTGTCGCCCGCTGCCCCGACTACCTCGCGGGCAGGCGTGCGCATTGCCGAGCTGGGCGCGTTCGCATTGACTGCGCTGGTGGTGAGCATGCCGAGCGGGTTGCTGCCGTTCGGCCTGTGCCTGCTGCTTGGTTCGCTGGTTGGCTGGCGCGGCCTGCGTGACGGCATTGCTGCGCGCGAATGGTCGTTATGCGTGGTGGGTTGGCTGACGGTGGCGGTGATTGCAATGTCGCTGCTGTCGATCGCCTTGTTCGAGCACGGGCTGCGCGATGTGGGCAACCGCTCGCGCTTCCTGGTGCTGCCATGGGCGGCGCTGTGGGCATATGTATTGCAGCCGCGCCAGTTGTGGTTGTGGCGCGGTGCCTTGGTCGGCGTGTTTGCGGCCATGCTGATCGCGCTGTTGCAGGTGATGAACGGTGCCGACCGCGCTGAAGGCTTCACCAACGCCATTGTGTTTGCCGACATCGTGCTGATGTTGCTGGTGGTGGCGGTGTTCTGCCGCCCGCTCGGCAGCGTGCGCTGGCTGGTAGGCGCTGCGGTCGCCACCGTGGTGGTGATCGTGCTCAGCGGCAGCCGCGGGGTATGGCTGGCGATGCTGGCCACGCTGGGTGTGCTGATCTGGGGTGCGCCCTGGCACAGCACGCGCGTGCGCTTGCTGACCTTCATCGGCGGCGCGCTGCTGGCGGTGGGTATCGCGCTCAGTGTGCCGGCGCTGACCGACCAAATGCGGCTGGGCGAATTGCAGCGCGACCTGCAGCGTTACGAAGTGGGCGACACCGATTCGTCGGCCGGTGCCCGCATCGAACGCCTGCATGTGGCTTGGAACACGCTGAAGACGCATCCGCTGACCGGTGTGGGCGTTGGTCGTTTCGACGATGCGATGCACGACCTGCCGACCTGTGCCGCCGACCCGTCGTTGTACCGTTGCCAGTTGGGGCATGCGCACAACGATCTGGCCGAATGGAGTGCGACCCAGGGCGTGCCCGGCCTGTTGCTGCTGCTTGCCGTCTACGGCGTGCCGCTGTGGGTGTTCGTGCGATTGCATCGGCGCAGCGAGCAACAGCAGTTCCGCGGCCCGGCGGCGGCCGGGGTGATGCTCGTGATCAGTTATGCCTTGTGCGGCCTAACCCAATCGATGTTCGCGCACCAGGTGGCGGCCAGCTTCTACACGGCCATGGTCGGCGTGCTGGTGGGTCTGTCCGCGCGGCAGGCGCAGTCGGATGTGGCGAGCGCTCGGTAGCGGCGGGTGATCCTCCGGCTGGATGTGGCGCGTTCACCAGCAGCGCGCAGCTGGAGTGCCTGATCACACGCCTGTGCAAAAACAGAAGGGGTGCAGTCGTTGCTGCTGTTGGGGTGCGTTGGCTTGCACATGCCCACTTCTACGCACCGTTGGCGGCATTCATCAGCTTGCCTGCAGCTCTCGAGGTTTTTATCTGTTCTTACTCGCCGCGTCGATCCGGCGCGCGCGGCGGGTCTTGCACCGGCTGATTGTTTTGCAGCAGCCACAACATGATGGTCTTCTGGCGGACGTAGTTGGCGCGCACATACGCGTAGATCAGCCCATGCCAGCCATCGCGAAAGCCGCCGCGCAACAGGTAGCCGCGCCAGAAGCGCCAGGCCGGCGCCAGCACCAGCTTGCTCCAGGTGGCGCGTTTGCCGCGTGCGTGTTCGTGCTCGGCCATCATCTGCGCGTAGCGCTGGGTCTTGCTCAGTTGCTGCATCAGCGAGCGGTACGGGTAATGGACCAGATCGCCCGCCAAGGTTTCCACGGGGCCATCCACGCTGGCCGCCTCGTGGATCTCGCGCTTGCCGCGCCAGCCGCCGCGGCGGCGATCGAACAAGCGCAGCACGCGGTCCGGGTAGGCGTTGCCGTGGCGCAGGAAGCGCCCGAAGTAGTCGGACAGGCGTGCGAAGCGGTAGCCGGCCGCCGTGGCGAAACCGGCATCGCGCGCAGCGATGATCGAGCTGCGCAGTTCATCGCTGATACGTTCGTCCGCGTCCAGGCACAACACCCAGTCGTGGCTGGCCTGTGCCACGCAGAATGCCTTCTGGCTGCGGTAGCCATCGAAGGCGCGGTGCAGCACGCGTGCGCCGTAGTCGCTGGCGATGGCGGTGGTGGCATCGGTGGAGCCGGAGTCCACCACCACGATCTCGTCGCAGAACGCCAGCGAGGCTAAACAGTCGCGTAGGCGATCGGCCTCGTTGAACGCGATAATGCAGGCGCTGATGCGAGGCCGTTCGTCGGGTGCGGTCGAAGAGGACATGTGATGGCCGATTACCTACTGTTCGCAACGGAGCGTTACGCGTTGCCTATTCTGGCGCCATTGGCGCAGGCATTACAGGCCTGCGGGCATGCGGTGTCGGCCTGGTTCGAAGGCGGCGCGCGCGGGTTGGCGCTGCCGGGCGTGCGCGAGGTCGGCCTGCGCGAAGCGTTGACGCTGCGTCCGCGTGCGGTATTCAGTGCCGCCAATTGGGTGCCACCGTTTGTTTCCGGTGCGAAAGTGCAGCTCTTTCATGGTTTCAATGTGCAAAAGCGCGAGGACAATCGCGGCCATTTCCGGGTGCGTGGGTTGTTCGATCTGTACTGCACGCAAGGCCCGGCCACCACCGCGCCGTTCCGCGCGCTGGCGCAGCGCGAGGGCCATTTTGCGGTGGTGGAAACCGGCTGGCCCAAGCTCGACCCGGTCTTTCGCGACGATGGCGGGCGTAGCGCGGCCCTGCGTACGCCGGCCGCCGGCCGCCCGGTGATCCTGTTCGGTTCTACCTTTACCGAGCGGTTGAGCGCAGCGCCCGCACTCTACGACGAGATCGCCGCCGACATCGCGCGCGGCGCGCATTACTGGCTGCTGACCTTGCACCCGAAGTGCGCTCCAGAGCTGTTCGATCGCTATCGCGCACTGGCAGGCGCCAACGCACGCTTCATCGAGCCCGAAGAGGTCATGGCCGCGCAACGTGCGGCCGACGTGCTGGTTTCCGATACCTCATCGATCGTGTCCGAGTTCGTGGTGCAGCACAAACCGGTGGTGACCTTTCGCAACCGTGTGCCGCAGCCGCACATGCTCGACTTCCGGCAGGCCGAGCAGTTGCCGCAGCAGCTGGCGCGCGCGCTGGCGCCGGATGCGGCATTGCGTAGCGCGCTTGCCAGTTACGCCGATGCGATTCACCCGTATCGCGACGGGCATTCTTCCAAGCGGGTGATTGCCGCCACCGAAGACTTCATCGCCGGCAAACTCGGCGGACTGCGCCGCAAACCGCTGGGTGCGGTGTGGCGCGGGTTGCAGATCCGTCGCGAGTTCGGATATTGGGGGCCGTCGCAGCGTTGATCGCTGCTGGTTGATCGTTGACGAGAGGCTGCTGCTGATGCGTGGTTGATCCAGTCCCGATTCCCGATTGCCCAATCACCAGCGAAGCTTGCGCCGCGCCAACGCGGCACCGAGTTGCGCCTGCAGCGCCTGCGCCTGTGCAAACGGCACAAACCGCAGCCGCAGCGCCGGGCCGGTGGCACTGGCGCCGGCCGTATCCAGCCACAGTGTGGCGGTGCCGGACAACCGATCCAGCGGCGAGCGTTGCAGTTGCAGCGCCTGCAGCTTGTCCAGCTCGGCCAGCCGCCACCAGCGCTCCCACCAGCCGCCGCGCACCGCAAGGTAACGCGCATCCACCGCGTAGGCCATGCGCTGCACCTGGCGCTGCGCCTTGAACGCGCTCCACGGCAGCCACACCAGCAGCCACAAGGCCTGGCTGCCGAACTGCCACGCCAGGCCCGCCGCCAGCGGCGGCAGCATCAGCGCGGTGGGCAGACTCAGCCGCCACCAGCAATGCGTGGCGATCGTCTGCCACTGCGCCGGCGGCCAGGCGATGCCGGGCAGTAGGCGTTGCAGCAACGCGTCGCAGTGCTGCGGGTCGGCAATGGGCGCGAGCTCCTTCAGTGCGCTGCCTTCGTTATCGCCTCTGTCGGCCACTGCGGTGTCTACCCGCAACTGGCGACGACCGAACAGGCGGTGCAGCAGGCCTTCGTACAATGTCCACGACTGAATCCGCCGCAATGCCACGCTGCTGCGGATCCGCGTCAGCAGCCCGCGCTCCACGGTGAGGCGGCGCTCGGATTCGCTCAGATGGAAGCCATGGTATTGGGTCACCGCCAAGGCGACCGACAGCGCGCGCATGACCATCAACAGGGCAAGCGTGGCGAGGGTCACCAGCGTTGCCGTGACCGCGACGCCGGGATGGATCTGGCTGACGTAGCGATAGGCCAGCTCGCCGTTATGCTCGACGAAGTTGGACACCGTGCGGCGCGGAATCATCTGGTAGATCACGCCAAAGCCGGCCGCCACCACCACCATGCCGCGATTGGAGATCAGACCCAGCCGGATCACCTCCGCCAGCGGCAGGCGCAGCAAGCTGCCGCTGTCTTCCTCGATCTGCGGCGCCGGGGCGTCTGCGTCGGTTGCACGGCGCCGTATCAGATCTTCCAGCGCCAGCGCCTGATCCAGCCGCAGCACGCGCATTTCCGCTTCCGGCTTGTGCCCACCGGCCGATTCCAGCCGCACCTCGGCCACGCCGGCCAGTCGATGCAGCAGCGATTGATGCACCACCACGTTATGGATGCGCGCAAACGGAATATCGCGCCGGCTGCGTTCCAGCAGGCCGCTGCGAATGGCCACGCTATCGCTGCCGATCCGGTAGCGGTAGGTGAAGTAGCGCAGCACCGAAATCGCCACCAGCACCGCAATCACCACACCGGTGGCGATCTGGTCGGCAACATCGCGATTGCCGTCACGGCTGCCGAACAGGACCAATGCGGCCAGCGGAATCAGGAACTGACGGATCTGCTGCAGCAACACGAACACCCACGACAACGGATGCAGGCGCTGCTCGTCGTTGCCGGGATGTGCGATGGCGCTCATAGCGCGTCGTCGTCGTGATCGAGCTGCCGGGCCAGGCGGTCGCGCAGGCGCTCGGCATCGTCCTGATCCAGCCCCGACAGCGCCACCGCGTTAAGCCGGCTGCCGGCGGTGTGCACCACCAGCGTGGTCAGGCCGGTCGCGCGTTCGATCGGCCCGCGGCGCAGGTCCACATGCTGCACGCGCGAAATCGGAACGCGCGTATCGCTTTGCCATAGATGACCGCGCTGGAGCGCCAGGCCATGCTGATCGAGTTTCCATTGCGTCAGCCGGTGCCGTTTGACCGCCAACCAGGCGCCCAGCAGGGCGATGACCGCGGTCACGCCCAACACCGCCGGCCACTGATGCCAGGCGTGCAGCCAGACAAGCGTGACGCCGGCTGCGATCAGGCCCGCACACCCGCCGCCGAACGCGCCATTGATCGCCGCCACATACGCACCGCGACGCGGCAGCGACTGCCACTGGCTGTGCGTCACGGCCGGGGCTTCTGCCGGAGCGGGCCGGACCATGACATCGGGGTTCGGCGGTGGAGCGTCGTGCACGTGGCTGGCCTGCAGAAGCGGTGCGCAAGCATAGCCGGCTGCCCAGTGCCGGCGCACCCGGCGCCGGGCGTGTTATTGCGCGGCCAGGATCAACGCGTCCACATCCAGCGCGTGGCCGGCGCGCGCGGCCTTGGTGCGCAGGTATTGCTCGTTTTCGGCGGTGATGTCGCCGGTGATCGCGATGCGGTCTTCGACCACGATGCCGGCCGCGCGCAGGCGCTCAGCCTTGGCCGGGTTATTGGTCAACAGCCGGATCCGGCGGATGCCAAGCTCGCGCAGCATCGCCACCGCACTGCCGTAGCGGCGCTCGTCAGGACCAAAACCCAATTGCGCGTCGGCGTCGATGGTGTCCAGGCCCGCATGCTGATAGCCGTAGGCGCGCATCTTGGCGGCGATGCCGGTGCCGCGGCCTTCCTGGTCCAGATACAGCAGCACGCCGCCACCGAGCTCCTTCAATTTGGCCAGGCCGTGCCGCAGCTGGTCGCCGCAATCGCATTTAAGCGAGCCGAACAGGTCGCCGGTGAGGCACGACGAATGCACGCGCACCGGCACGGCATTGCTCAGGTCCGGCTGGCCGACCACGATCGCCACCTGATCGCGCTGCGCCACGCCGCCGCGAAACACCACGAACTCGCTCATGCCCAGGCCGCGCAGCGGCACCGGGGTGCGGGTCACCAGCTCGTAGCCGGCGGCGGCGGATGTGGCACAGCCGCGGCTCAAATCGTCCAGCGCCAGCGATTGGCAGCCGGCGAACGCGGCATGGTCGTGCACATCGCGCAGCTCCACCGCCAGCAGCGCCGGGAGCAGCAGGCCAAGCCGCGCGATCTCCACGCCGCCGGCATCCAGCGCATCGCCGGCCGTCCACTGCGTGGGCACCGGGGTGTCGCGCAGGTAGGCCAACGCAGCGAGCTGGTCGTAGCTGTGATCGATCAGGCCCACGCGCGCACCCTGTGGCGCGCTCAGCCCCAGCACCTGGGCGCGGGTGGGCGTCACAAAGAGATAGTGGCGGCCCTGGGCGGCGCGTGCGAAAGCCGCATACGACTGCGCCGTGCTGCTGTCCAACGCGAGCACCGCACGCGCCTGCCCATCGGCCGCCGTCAGCAAGACCGGGCGCCCGGCACGCAGTTCGGACGCGGCGCGCTCACAGCGAATCGACGCCGGATCGCCGAAGGCCTGTGCGCTGGGGGAGGGGAGGGGGCTGCTCATGCACGACTCCAGATGGGGATTGCCACGGCCGCTTCAAGGCGGACGCCGCCGCGGTCACTGCGTGATCGTCTCTGCCCATTGTCGCGTGTCTGGCAACAGGCAGTCGCCAAGACTTGGTAGAACGCTGCATCCAGCCGCTGCCGGTTGAGTGGGCATGCGCGCGCCGCTTGGTTGTCCTGCGGCTTGCGTTGTTCAGGGTCCGGCAATGCTTTCTAATCGGGCGACCTCCATGTTCGTCGGGCTCCATGCACATTGTCGATTGCAGCCAAGCGCGCCACGCCGGTGCCATTCTGGACATCTTCAACGAAGCCATCGCCAACTCCACTGCGCTGTACGACTACCGGCCACGGCCCCCGGAGAGCATGGTCGGCTGGTTCGCCACCAAGCAGGCCGGCGGCTTTCCGGTGATCGGTGTGGAGCACGACGACGGTACCCTGATGGGCTTTGCCAGTTATGGCACCTTTCGCGCCTGGCCCGCCTTCAAGTACAGCGTCGAGCATTCGATCTACGTGCACCGCGACCATCGCGGCAAGGGCCTGGGGCGCCTGCTGCTGCAGGCCCTGATCGCAGCGGCGCAAGCGCGCGGCGTGCACGTGCTGGTGGGCGGCATCGATGCCAGCAACCAGGCCAGCATCGCGTTTCACGAACAGTTCGGTTTCACCCACGCCGGCACCGTGCGCGAGGCCGGTTTCAAGTTCGGGCGCTGGCTGGACCTGGCGTTCTATCAACGCATCCTGGCCACGCCTGCCGATCCGCACGACGACTGAGCGCCGTTGCTAGGGGGGTGTTTGATCCCATGCTTTGATGGTGCACTATTTTCCCTCGATTGGAAGGAAGCACTATGGGCCAGGTTCTACACGGGAGCGCCACTACGACAGAGGCGATCCGTCGAGCGATACAACATAGTCAAGAGAGCCTGAGAGCGCTATCCAAGCGCTACGGGATCAATCAGAAAACGGTGGCGAAGTGGAAGAAGCGTCGCTCGACTGCCGATTTGCCAACCGGGCCGAGGCAGCCGTGTTGCA
>NZ_JFAQ01000056.1 GCF_001304695.1 Xanthomonas axonopodis | reverse complement strand
AATACAACGAGGAGCGACCCAAGAAGGCAATCGACGGCATGACGCCATCCGCGTATGCCCAACAGCTGGCCAATACCGATATCATCAACCCCGGACTCTAAACCCGGCCGCTACTCAGGACGGGGGGACGTCGGCGGGTCGGTCCACAGGTTGTCGCTGCGATACTCGGTCAACGTGTTGTGGGTACGGTCGTGGCGATGGCCCAGGATACGGAACGGGTGCATGCAGTTGACCTGCAAAGACGCATTGCGTTCAACGCAGACGAAGCTCGCTTCCAGCACCGTGCCATGCCGGCGCAACCAGACGACGCGGCGCATGCCATAAGCGACAGCCAAGGATGCCGCCACCACCCCGGTAACAAGATCCAGCGCGCCTGGTCCGGCAGCAGCGCCGCACCGGGCAACAGGCCCAACCCCGCCAGCAGGAAGCTCCAGGCGACGATGGTGACCGTGGCGTTCATCGCCGGGCGCCTTGCATCGACCGGGCGCCGGCCACTCTCACAGGCCGTTGCGTACCGCCGCTTCCACCTGCGCCGGCGACTGGAAGCCAGGTAACCGCGCCACCTCGCTGCCGTCGCGGTATAGCGCCAGGGTCGGCGTCTGGCGCAGGCCCAGGTCGCGGAAAAAGTCCTCGCCCACCACTTCCAGCTTGACCTTCAACAAGGCCACGCCATTGGCGGCATCGCTGTTGGCGAACTTGTCCAGCGACATGTCGAGCATGCGGCAGCCGGGGCAGTTGTCCTTGTAGAAGTCCACCAGCGCGCGCGGATGCGCGGCCAGGGTCTGGGTGTAGTGCTCAGGCGACGTGACGGTAATGGTCTGCATTGGGATCGTTCTTGCATTGGGCCAGAACCGTATCGGTCCAGGCGGCGATGGCCTGCGCGTCGCGCTGGCCGTGGGGCATCTGTTCGATGGTCAAACGAGGAAACGGGCTGTCGAAGAAGCGCGCGATACGGTGCACCGCACCGCAAAAATATTCCTCGCCCCATTGCGTTTCGCCAGTGCCGAACACTGCAACGCGCGGTGGCTTGCCCAGCGTGTCGACCAATTCGACGATGAAACGCTTCATCTCCGCCGGCGTACGCCCGCCGTTGTCGGTCCAACTACCAAGCAGAAATAACTCGTACTGTCCTGGCGCATGCGGCACCTGATCCAACCGCTGCATGTCGGTCTCCACCCAGGTCACCACATGCCCGGCCGCCTCGCACTGCCGCGCAACACTGCGCGCCACATCACGCGTGTTGCCGCTCAACGATGCCAGGGCCAGCAGGATGTTCATGGGGCGGGGATTGGGGATTAGCTCAGAGCTGAATTGGTAGCTCCAGAACTCCTCACGCGAAGGTGGAGGCTGCTTCTCGAGGAGTGCGCGTATCTGCGCATGCAAATATTGTGACCCTTCCAATGCCCCTGCAACTCCTGATGCAGACGGCTGATTGACTCACTCTGCCGCCTGAGCTCTGCGTGTGTAGTCAACAAAAGACTGCACAAAACTACTGCCAAAATTACGGCAAGCAAGCACATCGTAGCGATCACATAAAGCATATCCATGCTCGCGGCAGCTAAGAATTCTGGTAGACATCAAACGCATAGGGTGGCTGTTGCCAATCCCGAATGCCGGCCCCTCACAAATCATCAAACCCGTTATCCGAGTTGGTCTTCTTGTACGAGGCATTGCGCATCTCGAAGAAATCGGTCTTGGTTTCGGTGAAGTTGTCGGCGTAGGCCTTGATCCACGGCATCACGTTGTCGTTGGCGCCTTCGTACAGCTTCTCGATGCCGAGCATGCCGGCCATCTTGTTGGCGCGGTACTTCACGTAACGGATCATCTCGTCCACGTCGATGCCGTCGATGCCGTCCAGCACTTCGGCCGTCCACACCGTTTCCAGGTCGATCGCGTGCTCAAACGCTTTGTGCACGTAGTCGGTGAGCTCATCGCCCTGCAATGCCTGGTTCTCGCCGATGATGGCGCGAATCAGCTCGCTGATGAACTTGGAATGCGCCAGCTCGTCGCGGTTGATGAAGCTGATGATCTTGCCGGTGCCGGTCATGCGGTTCTGGCGCACCAGATTGTAGAAATACGCAAAGCCGGAATAGAAGTTGATGCCTTCCAGGATCGAGGACTGGATCAGCGAACGAATCAGCGTTTCAGCCGTCTTGTCGCGCATGAAGTCTTCGTAGGCGCCCATGATCGGCGCGTTGCGCTTGATGATGGTCGGGTGCGTGCGCGCGATTTCGAACACGCGGTTCTGGTCGGCCAGGCCGGTGATCGAGGCCAGCACGTAGCTGTAGCTCTCGTTATGGATCACTTCCTGCTGGCCGATGATGGCGGCATTGGCATGCGCGGCCGGGTCGGTGATGTATTCGGCGACGTTGTAGATGAAGCGCGTCTGCGGCGAATCCAGCGTGGCCAGCAGGCCGATGATCGAATCGTAGGCATTCTTTTCGCGCGCCGACAGCTCGTTGTACTGGCGCGCATCGCCCTTCATGTCCACCTCGTCGGGGATCCAGAAGTTGGTCGACAGTTCCTTGTAGGCCCGATAGAAGGACGGGTACGGGATGTCGTTCCAATTGAGGATGCCCGAGGTCTGACCGTTGATGATGCTGGTCGAACGGTTCGGGTGACGCGGCTCAAGAATTTTGATGCGTTCAAGCGGTGTTGCGGACATGGGTCTCTACTCGTGTTTCAGGCGTCGCGCGCGCGCAGCGGGGACGACGGCAGCAATCATTCTGGAGGAAAGCCCCCTGAGTCAAGGAGCGCGCCGAAGGCGCGGGGTGTGGGAGCTGGTGAAGCAGGGTCCACGGTTCGCAACGCGAACCGTGGAAGCGAAGCGCGAATGCGCTTAGCTACTGCATGCGCTTTAGCTCGAACACCACTCGCACTCACTGATGTCGATGTCGTTGGAGCGCACGTAGTACGTGGTCTTCAAACCCTCGCGCCAGGCGGTCATGTGCAGGTCCAGCAACGTGCTCGCACGGATGGTGCTGGGCACGTAGAAGTTGAAGCTGATCGACTGGTCCACGTGACGCTGGCGACGGGCGTTCTGGCGCACACTGGCGAACTGGTCGACCTTGTAGGCGCCCTTTTCGTAGTACGGCCAGGTCTCCAGCGACAGGCCGGGCGCGGCGACCGGGCGACGGAAGTCCTTCTTTTCTTCGTAGTAGAACGCGCTGTAGATCGGGTCGATCGACGCGGTGGAACCGGCAATCTGCGCGGTGCTCATGTTCGGTGCAACTGCCAGCAGCCAGGCATTGCGCACGCCGTTCACCGCGACCTGCGCCGACAGCTCCAGCCATTGCGGGCTGTTGTAATCGCGCGCACGGAAGTACTCGCCGTTATGCCAGTCGCTGCCGCGGAACACGCTGTAGGTGCCCTTTTCCTTAGCCAGCTCCATGCTCGCCTGGATGGTCAGGTAGTTGATGCGCTCGTACAGCTCGTCGCTGTAATCCTCGGCTTCCTTGGCATTCCAGTGGATGGACTTCTGCGCCAGCAGGTGGTGCCAACCGAAGGTGCCAAGACCGATGGCGCGGTACTTCTGGTTGGTGATGGTGGCCTGCGGCACCGGCAACTGATTCAGGTCGATCACGTTGTCGAGCATGCGCACCTGGATCGGGATCAAGCGCTCCAGCACGTCGGCGCCCAGCAGATCGGCCTGGTCGGCCTGCACGGTGATCGCGCGGCCCAGGTTGATCGAGGACAGATTGCACACGACGAAGTCGCCCGCCTTCTTGGTGGTGACGATCTGATTGCCGCTGATGATTTCCTGCATCATCCGCGTCGGGCTCATGTTCTGCAGGATCTCGGTGCACAGGTTGGACGAATAGACCATGCCCTCGTGCTTGTTCGGGTTCTTGCGATTGACCTCATCGCGATAGAACATGAACGGGTTGCCGGTTTCCAGCTGGCTGACCATGATGCGCTTGAAGATGTCGATCGCCTTGACGGTCTTGCGCGTGATGCGCTCGTCGGCGACGACTTCTTCGTACTTGCGACGGAAGCTGCCGTTGGCATCGCCCTTCTTCTCGTCATAGAAGTCCTGCAGGTACCAGCCCTTGATCCGCTTCACTTCGTGCGGGTCGAACAGATACCAGTCGCCGCGACGCTCGACTGCTTCCATGAACAGGTCGGGGATGCACACCGAGGTGAACACGTCGTGCGCGCGCAGGCGCTGGTCGCCGTTGTTCAGGCGCAGGTCCAGGAACGCTTCGATGTCGCGGTGGAAGATGTCCAGGTAGACCGCGATGGCGCCCTTGCGCTGGCCCAGCTGGTCCACCGACACGGCGGTGTTGTTGAGCTGCTTGATCCACGGCACCACGCCACCGGACGAATTGGACACGCCACGGATCGCCGAGCCCGACGAACGCACATAGCCCAGGTAGGCGCCCACGCCGCCGCCGTGCTTGGACACGCGCGCCACGTCGGTATTGGAGTCGTAGATGCCCTGCAGGCTGTCGTCGACGGTATCGATGAAGCAGCTCGACAGCTGCCCGCCGACCTTGCCGGCATTGGCCAGGGTCGGCGTTGCCACGGTCATGTACAGGTTGGACAGCGCCCAGTAGGCCTCGCCCACCAGTTGCATGCGGCGCTCGCGGCTGCCCTTGCCGGTGCCGATCTCGTCCTGCATCAGGTACAGCGCAATGGTCAGCCAACGCTCCTGCGGCAGTTCGAACACGCCGCGCGAGCTGTCGGTGGCCAGGTAACGCGTGGCCAGCAGGTACAGGCCGTTGTAGGCAAACAGCTTGTCGCGCTCGGGCTCGATCATCTTGCCGGCTTCGATCAGCTCGTCCTTGGAATAGCGCCGCAGGATGTCGTTGGAATAGACATTGCGGTCGGCCAGGCTTTCCTGCAGGCCCACGAACGAGCCGTACTTCTGGCTGGCGTCGTAGAAACGGTTGCGGCTGGCACGCTTGTACAGGCGGCGCAGGTACAGACGCGCAGCGAAGTGTTCCCACTCCGGGGTGGTCAGATCGACGCGGGCTTCGGCCTCGCGGATCAGGTGGTCGACCAGGTCGTCGGCGTTGACGCTGTCCTTGCGCTCGACAAAGCCGAACACCGAGCGCTTGTAGTCGGCCACATCCAGCTGCGGGAACTCGGCATGGATCTGGTCGATGGCGCGATTCAGGCGCTCCGGCTCGAACGGAATCTTGCGATTGCCCGCCTCTTTTGTAATCCAGGTGGAGACGTTTTGTTCTTCGATGGTCTGTGCGTGCATTGCAATGGCTTGGCGGGGAGGCGGCACGATGTCCGACGGGTCGGTCAACTCCGGCGCGCCGCTACCAGGCGCGCTGACACTGGCGGGAACGCTGGGGGTGGTGGTTAAGGTACCGGCGGCGATCGCGGCAAGGGTGTCGTTGGTGGTCATGCGTCCTCCATGCGTAGGCACACGAACCTGCCGGAGAGCAGGCGACAGCCGAGCGGCGTTCCAGACGGCATTGGCGACACGGACGCACAGCGCACAGGCATCGCCCGCGGCGGCATCACCCACCAATTTCCCTGAACTCCCACGGCCGCCATCACGCGGTGTGCTGTCGCATGATGGTGTTTCGGTGGCAACGCGCTGCCGTCATTGGGCCGGAAGCGACCGCGGCAATGCCGGGGCGCGTACAGGTCGCTGAGATGGGAGCCGCAGGCGACATTGCCTGCGCGTCGCTTTCGTCTAATCGGTGCCACTTGGGGGCGGTCACCACCGAACCACAAGATAGTGGGGTACCCACAGGGGGTCAACACCAAATATGCCCAAAGTGCGATGAGCCTTGCAGGACAACGGGCTGCGCTGACGAGCGGTCGCCTCGCGCAGCGGAAGAACAAATACGACTGCGCAGGTCAAGTCAGGAGTGTCCTGATTCGCGAACCGCATTCACCTGCCGTCGACACCAAACGTGGAAGTCATCGCGCTTTTCAACCTGCCACCACCTTCTCCGGTGTCGCCGGCCTTGCAGCAGACGCGCGACCTTGCCGGTGAGCTTTCAGATCTCGGTCGGCCCGACATGGTGGCGCTTGCGGTAGCGGATCGACGACCACACCGAGGCGGCGATGAAGGCCACGCCGATCAGGCCGGTCAGCACCTCCGGGACGTGGTAGACCGTGCCCACCAGCATGATGATCGCCAGCACGCCGATGGCGTAATGGGCGCCATGCTCCAGGAACACGAACTCGTCCAGGGTGCCCTTGTGCACCAGATAGACGGTCATCGAGCGCACGAACATCGCGCCGATCGCCAGGCCCAGCATGATGATCACCACGTCGCGGGTGATCGCGAAGGCGCCGATCACGCCATCGAACGAGAACGACGCGTCCAGCACTTCCAGATACAGGAAGGCGGCGATGCCCGAACGCTTGGCCGGGCCCATGCTGCCGTCTTCGCTCTCTTCTGCTTCGAACAGCGCATCCACGCTGCCGACCAGCAGATACAGCAGGATGCCGCCCAGGCCTGCGAACAGCACGCTCTGGAAGATGCCGGCCGGCAGGAACAGCTTGGTGCCCAGCAGGACCGTCACCGCCACGATCACCGACATCGCATCGGCCTTGCCCAGCTTGCCGACCAGCCGCTCCACCGGGCCCAGCCAATGCAGCTTGCGCTCCTGGTCGAACAGGAAATTGAGGAAGACCAGCAGCAGGAACATGCCACCGAAGGCGGCAATGGACGGGTAGTTGTCGGTCAGCACCTGGCTATAGCGGTCCGGCTCCTTCAGCGCCATCTGCATCACCGGCACCAGGCCCATGCCGGTGGCCACCGACACGATCACGATCGGGAACACCAGGCGCATGCCGAATACGGCGATCAGGATGCCCACGGTGAGGAACAGTTGTTGCCAGAACGCGTTCATGTGCTTGAGCACGCCGGCGTTGACCACCGCGTTGTCGAACGACAACGACACCTCCAGCACGCTCAGCACCAGGCATAGCCACAGCGCCTGCCAGATCCCCATCGACGAGGTGTGACCCCACCACGCAGCCAGGCCCAGGCAGATAGCGGTGACCACGAACGACATTCTGAAATCGCGAAACATTGACACTCCCAGGCGGGCCGAGACGACAGCCGGAGCAATAGGCCAGGGCAAAGCCCGGCAGATCCGGCGTGCGGTGGAGGATGGGGGACCGCGGCGTGACGCAAGGTCAGGCCGGGCGCGGCTCGCCCATTATAGGGAGTGTCACCGCCATCAGGGTCGCATCGTCCGGATCCGGGCGCAAGCCGAAGCCCAGGCTCTGGCACATCGCCAGCATGGTGCGGTTCTCGCGCAGCACCTGGCCTTCGATCTGTTTGAGGCCCAGCCAGCGCGCGTACTCGATCATGATGCGCATCAGCTGCCAGCCGATGCCATGGCCCTTGAGGTCCGAGCGGATCAGGATGCCGTACTCGCCGCGCTGGTAATCGGCGTCGGCGTGCAGGCGCACCGCGCCGAGCATGTCGCCGGTCTTGGGGTCGATGGCCACCAGCGCGATCGAGCGGGCGTAATCGAGCTGGGTCAGCCGCGCGATGAATTCATGGCTGAAATGTTTCACCGACTGGAAGAAGCGCAGCCGCAGGTCTTCGTCGGTGACGCGCGCAAAGAACGCGCGGACCAGCGCTTCGTCTTCCGGACGCACCGGGCGCACCAGCGCGTGGGTGCCATCGCCCAGGCCGATCTGGCGTTCCCATTCCTTGGGGTAAGGGAAGATCGCAAAGCGCGGATGGCCGCGGCCCTTGTGCAGCTTGCGCGCCGGCGCCACCGCCACGCGGGCGTCCAGCGCAATCACGCCGTCGCGGTCGGCCAGCAGCGGGTTGATGTCCAACTCGGTGATGTCGGGGATGTCGGCGGCCAGCTGCGCCAGCTTGACCAGCACCAGCGCCACCGCGCGCTCGTCGGCCGCCGGCACGTCGCGGTAGGCCTTGAGGATGCGCGAGACGCGGGTGCGGCCGATCAGCTCGTGGGCAAGGCGCAGGTCCAGCGGCGGTAGGGCCAGCTCGCGGTCGTTGATGACCTCCACCGCGGTGCCGCCGCGTCCGAACACGATCGCCGGGCCGAATACCGGGTCGTCGGCAATGCCGACGATCAGCTCGCGCGCCTTGGGCCGCAGCACGGTGGGCTGGACGATCACCCCTTCGATCGCCGCGTTGGGATGCGCAGCGCGCGCAAGCGCCAGGATGCCGGTGGCCGCTTCGCGCACCGCCGCCACGCTGGACAGGTTAAGGCGCACGCCATCCACGTCGGACTTGTGCGCGATCTCGCTGGACAACACTTTTAACGTCACCGTGCGGCCGACCGCCAGCAACGGGTCGGCCAGCAATGCGGCGTCGTTGGCGGTGGCGACCACCTGCAGCGGCACCACCGGGATGCCGTAGGCGCTCAGCAACCGGTTGGTGGCAACCTGATCCAGCCAGCGCCGGCCGGCCGCCAAGGCCTCTTCCACCAGCGTCCGCGCAATGCCGGCATCCACCACGAAATCTTCCGGCAGGCTGGGCGGGGTCTCCATCAGCGCCGCCTGCGCCTCGCGGTAGCGCACCAGGTGGGTAAAGCCGCGCACCGCATCCGATTCGGTGGCATAGGTGGGCACGCGGGCGGCGTTGAGTGCGGCAATCGCCGCATCGTCCTGGCCCAGCCATACCGCAAACACAGGTTTGTCGCGTTGGTAGCGGTTGCGCTGGTCCAGCGCGCGGGTCAGCGCCTTGGCGGCATCGGCCGAAGAAGTGAAGGCGGTGGGCACGTTGACCACCAGCAGCGCGTCGTTTTCCGCATCGTCCAGCAGCGCTTCGATCGCTGCGGCATAGCGCGCGCCATCGGCGTCGACAATGATGTCCACCGGGTTGCTGCGCGACCAGCCTTCCGGCAGCGACTGATCGAGTTTTTCCAGCGTCTTGGGCGACAACTCGGCCAGGGTGCCGCCACGCAGCACCAGTTGGTCCACCGCCAGCCGCCCCACCCCGCCGCCATTGCTCAGGATGGCCAGGCGCCGGCCGGGGAAGCTGCCGAGCCGGCCCAGGGTTTCGGCGGCGGCGAACAGCTCGTCCAGCG
The DNA here is from genome assembly GCF_001304695.1 of Xanthomonas axonopodis. Classification (GTDB taxonomy): domain Bacteria; phylum Pseudomonadota; class Gammaproteobacteria; order Xanthomonadales; family Xanthomonadaceae; genus Xanthomonas; species Xanthomonas axonopodis. Next base: position 20,241 of record NZ_JFAQ01000056.1, on the reverse strand, counting down.
CGCCCACCCGCAACAGCCCGGCGCGTGCAAACGCGGCGCCGTACACCGCATCCGAACCGGCCAGCGCCTGCGCGTGGGTGTCGGCATTGGGATTGATGCGGTACTGGCGGCCGGATTTGACCACCACCACCGGCTTGGCACGTGCCGCAGCACGCGCGGCCGACATGAACTTGCGCGCATCGCCGATGCGTTCGACGTACAGCAGAATCGCGCGGGTGCGGTAGTCGGTGGCGAAGTAATCGAGCAGATCGCCGAAATCCACATCCAGCGTATCGCCCAGCGACATCACCGCCGAAAACCCGACCGAACGCGCCACACCCCACTCCACCAGCGCGGCAGCAATCGCGCTGGATTCGGAGATCAGCGCCAGATCACCGGCCTGCGGGCAGTGCGCGGCGATGCTGGCATTGAGCCGCGCATGCGGAGCGATCACGCCCAGGCAGTGCGGGCCGAGGATGCGCATGCCTTTTGCGCGCGCAGCCGCCTCCATGCGCGCGGCCGGCGAGCCGGGGCCGCTGCCCAGGCCGGCGGTCAAAATGATCGCCGCGGCCACACCACGCCGCGCGGCGATGGAGACGATGCGCGGCACGATGCGCGCCGGCGCGGTGATCACCACCAGATCCGGCACCCACGGCAGATCGGTCAGCCGCGCCACCGTGCGCACGCCGTCGATCTCGCTATAGCGCGGGCTCACCCAACCGATTTGGCCAGGGAAGCCGGCCGCGCGCAGGTTGCGCACCACCGCGCGCCCGGCCGAACGATCACGCGGGCTGCCACCCACCACCGCCACGGTGCTGGGCCGAAAGACCTGTTGCAGGTGGTACGTACTCATCGGACCGGGGACGCGAATACCATCGCTCTACGGTACACGCACTGGCGTTTCAGGGCATGGATGACATAGGCGAAGGCGCGATGACGGTGACGGCTGCCAAGTGCGCGCGCTGCGAAAGGGTGCTTGGCACAGCCGCGTTGCGGCATGGCGGTCGTCGTCGATCGATGCTCGTGTCGCTCAAGGCCCTTCGAGCTGATGATATTCGACGACTAAGGGCACCACGGTTGCCGCATGACCATGCCTGCCGCGCATGCTGTAGCGGCTAGCGTTGCGCGGCCCGCTTACTTTGAGAATGTCGAGGTCCACATGCGGCAACGCTGGGCACCGTAGGCCACCGAATAAGGTTCGTCGTAGCACTTGACCAGGCCATCGACGACATCCAGGTTTGGTGGCCAGCGCATCTTCATCTCAGACCGTCCGCTCGTGGCCGGCCATACGACATAGCCATCCTGCAACGGCGGCATGTCCTTGTCCTTCGGGTACGGGACCGACGCAAGCCGTGCCCGTGCGGCCTCCAGACCGGCGCGGTCGCGTTTGAGGAACGCGATCATGGCGTCAACATACGGATTCCAGCCGGCGAGATCCTCGGCCGCTGGCTTATACGATTGTTCGAACAGCGCGATCGCCTGCGCCGTTTGCCCGGCTTCTGCACGCATCTGCCCCTCGTGCCAAACCACGATGCCACCAGTGATCGCATGCCCCTGGCGGTAGTCGCGCAACAGGTCGGCAGCCACCGCGGCGCAGCCGGGGCGATCTGCAACGGTGCGCCAGCCGCCTTGCATGTCCTGGTCGAAGGCGTTTTCATCCAGCGCCAGCATTGCCACACGATCGTAGTTGCATCCTACAGGCTGGGCCGGTTCGGCCCAGCCTGGCAGCGCCACGACGATCGATAACATTCCAGCCCACACGACGGACCACAGCGCTCTGCCTCGCATCGCCAGCACCCTGCCCGAGAGGAAACCGGACTCTACAACAGCGTGCCGCTCAAAATCAGCGCGGCGATGCTGAAATAAATCACCAGGCCGGTGACGTCCACCAGCGTGGCCACGAACGGCGCCGAGGCGCTGGCCGGGTCGAAGCCGAAGCGTTGCAGCACGAACGGCAGCATCGAGCCCGATAGCGAACCGAAGGTGACGATGCCGATCAGCGCCGCGCCGATGGTCAGCGCCACCATCTGCCAGTGCGGGCCGTAGTCGTACAGGCCGGCGGTCTGCCAGATGGTGATGCGCACGATCGCCAGCACGCCCAGGATCGCGCCCAGGGTCAGGCCGGTGGGCAGTTCGCGCAACGCCACTTTCCACCAATCGCGCAGGCGCAGCTCGCGCAGCGCCAGCGAGCGGATCAGCAGCGAGGTGGCCTGCGAGCCGGAGTTGCCGCCCGAGCTCATGATCAGGGGAATGAACAAGGTCAGCACCACCGCCTTGGACAGCTCGTCTTCGAAGTGTTGCATCGCGCTGGCGGTGAGCATTTCGCCCAGAAACAGCACGCTCAGCCAGCCGGCGCGCTTCTTGATCATCTGGCCGAAGCCGATCTGCATGTAGGGCTTGTCCAGCGCTTCCATGCCGCCGAACTTGTGCACGTCTTCGGTGGATTCGGCGATCAAGGCATCGAGCACATCGTCCACGGTGACGATGCCGAGCACGTGGCCGCGCGCATCCACCACCGGGATCGCCAGTAGGTCGTGGCGACGGATCAGCCGGGCCACTTCCTCCTGGTCCAGCGCAGGGTCCACCGTGATCGGCGGATTGACCTGCGCCACCTCCAGGATCGGCGCCTCCGGCGCGCCGGTGATCAGGCGGCGCATGGTCACCACCTGCTGCAGCACGCGGGTGTACGGGTCGAGCAGATAGATCGCGTAGACGGTCTCGCGGCTGCGCTCTACTTCGCGGATGTGCTGCAGAGTGCGGCCCACCGTCCAGTCCGACGGCACGGCGACGAACTCGGTGGTCATCAGCGCGCCAGCGGTATTGGGCGGGTAGCGCATCAGCGCCTGGATCGAGAGCCGCGCCTCGGCGCTAAGCAGCCACAGCAGCGGCTGGCGCTGCTCGGCATCCAGGCCGTGGAAGATGTCGGTGGCGCGGTCGTCGGCCATCTGCCCCAGCAGCGAGGCGGCCTGCTCGGCCGGCAGCGACGCCACCAGCGTGCTGGCATCGCGCAGCTCGGGTTGTTCGAGCAGTTTCACCGCCCGTGCTGGCGGCAACGCGGCCAGCACCTGCGCCGCGTCGTCGCGGTCCAGGGTGTTGAGATATTCCACCGCATCGGCCGTGTTGAGCTCGGCCAGGGGTGCGGTCAGTGCATCGACGCCTTCGGCAAGGCGCAGGGTTTGCTCGTACATGGTGGTTCGCCTGGTGACGACCGTCGTCGATGACAGCAGGCGAACCTGGGCCTCAGGCGCGCGCCAGCTGGGTCATCGACCCGGGTCTAGGGTGACTGTCGCTGGACATGGGTAAGGGCTCCAAAGGTGCGTACCGACCGGTGATCCGGACGATGGCGCGGCGCAGTCTGCGCGTCTGAGTCGGCTTGGTCAATGCCCTGCGCGCAGGTCGCTTAAGTGGGCTTCCCGAAGCCGGGCGGCGCAGGCCTGCCCAGTCAGGCGCTCGGTACACAGGCCAGCGGCGGCGCAACGCTGCGCACGTGGCATTGCACAGCGTTGCGGCAGGCCGGGGACACGCGCGGCGATACCCAACCCCTGCCAGGCAAGCGGGTTATCAGTGCCGATGCCCTGTTGCCATGGCGCCGGTAGCCGCGGAGACGGAGCCAACCAACCGCCTGTCGCACCGCTGTGCCGAGCGTCACAGTTCATTGCTGCAGTCCGCTTCCCGCAATGCCCGGCGCGTTGCTTTTCCGCCATGGCATCGGCCATCGCATCCACGCAGTGCGTTTTTCTTCCGGAGTTTGTGCATGCCCGCTTCCAGGTCGCTTCTGTTACGTCGCATCAGCCCGCTGTGCCTGTGCACCGCCGCCAGCTGGGACGCTGTGGGCATGGCGCAAACCGCACTGCCCGAGAGCAAGCCGGTGGAGGCGCACGAAACCGCGCCACATGCCGGGCACGAATGGGGCTATACCGGCCCGGAAGGTGCCGAGCACTGGGCCGAGCTGGCCAAGGACAATGCGCTGTGCGGCAATGGCCAGCAAAACAGCCCCATCGATCTGAGAGGCGCCATCGACGCCAACCTGGGCACGCTGCTGCTGAGCTACAGCGCCGTGCCGCTGGTCGTGCGCAACACCGGCCATTCCATCCAGCTGGATCTGCGCGATGGCGGCACCATGGCGACCGGCGGCAAGCAGTATCAAGCGCTGCAACTGCATTTCCATCACCCCAGCGAGCACCTGTTGAACGGCCGGCGTTTCCCGATGGAAGCGCACCTGGTGCATCAGGGCCCGGACGGGACGCTGGGCGTGCTGGCGATCTTCTTCGAAACCGGCAAGGCCAATCCGGCGTTCCAGCGCGTGCTCGACGCCATGCCCAAGGACAAGGACCAGACCCGGCAGGTCGCCAACGCCACGGTCAGCGCCGAGGCGTTTCTTCCGCCGAGCAATCAACGCAGTTTCTATCGCTACGAGGGCTCGCTGACCACGCCGCCGTGCAGCGAAACGGTGGACTGGGTGGTGCTCAGCCAGCCGGTGCAGGTGTCGGAGGCGCAGATCAACGCGTTCGAACGCGTGTACCCGTTCAATGCACGCCCACTGCAGCCGCTGGATCGGCGTTTTCTGCTGAAAAGCGACTGATCGCTCGCACGGTGTGTCGACCATGTTCGGCGCGCCATGCAGCGCTCGCGCACTGACGGTGCAGGCGCAGGCGTTGCTGGACTGATCCGCACACACTCCGCAGATAGGTGCCGGGCGCACACCGCGCAGCCCGGCATCGCCGCCGTGCAGATGGCACATGCGTGCGCGCAGGCCAACGGACCTGCGCGGCATAATGCGTCCCTCACTGGAGAGTACGCATGCATAGCGGTGGTCTGGAACTGGCCTTGGTGTTGATGCTGGCCGCCATCGTGGCAGTGCCGGTGTTCGAGCGCTTCGGCCTGGGTGCGGTGTTGGCCTACCTGGTCGCCGGCGTGGTGCTCGGGCCCGACGGCGCGGGTGTCGTGCAGGATGCCGAACGCATCAGCGACGCGGCCGAGATCGGCGTGGTGATGCTGCTGTTCGTGATCGGGCTGGAACTGTCGCCGGCGCGCCTGAAGGTGATGCGCCATTCGGTGTTCGGGGCTGGCGCCACCCAGGTGCTGGTGACGACGGTGATCCTGGGCGGCTTGTTGATGGCAGCCCAGTTGGGCTGGAAGAGCGCGTTGATCATCGGCGTGGCGCTGGCGCTCTCATCCACGGCGGTGGGGCTGCAATTGCTGGCCGAACGCAAGGCGCTGAGCAGCGACTACGGGCGGCTGGCGTTTGCCATCTTGCTGTTCCAGGATTTGATTGCGATCCCGTTGCTGGCGGCCATCCCGCTGCTCGGCGGCAGCAAGAACGCAACGCTTCAATGGCAGGACGTGGCCAAGGCGATGGCGGCCCTGGCGCTGGTGATCGTGTGCGGGCGCTTTGTGTTGCGTCACCTGTTCAACGTGGTGGCGCGTACGCGCATGCCGGAAGTGTTCACCGCCAGTGCCTTGCTGGTGGTGCTGGGCACCGCCTGGATCATGCAGGAGGCCGGCTTAAGCGCCAGCCTGGGTGCCTTCATCGCCGGCGTGTTGCTGGCCGATTCGGAATTCCGCCACGAACTGGAATCGCAGATCGAACCGTTCGAAGGCTTGCTGCTGGGCCTGTTCTTCATCTCGGTGGGCATGGGGATCGATCTCCACCGCGTGGTGGCCGAGCCGTGGGTGATCGCAGCGGGCGTGGCGGATCTTGCTGGTGGTGAAGTTCTCGCTGCTGGCCGGTATCGGCAGCATGGCCAAGCTGCCGCTGCGCAGCAGCCTGATGCTGGGCAGCGTGCTGTGGCTGGGCGGCGAATTCGCCTTCGTGGTGTTCAACGAAGCCGATCGTGTGGGCCTGCTGGAGCCGGCCAATCACGACCGGCTGGTGGCCATCGTCGGCGTGTCGATGGCACTGACCCCGCTCTTGCTACTCGGCATGCAACGCATCGTCAACGGACCACTGCGTGCGCGCGCACCCAAGACCGATCGCCCGTTCGACACCATCGATGCGCAGACGCCCAAGGTGCTGGTCGCCGGCATGGGCCGCTTCGGCCAGGTGATCGCGCGCCTGCTCACGGCGCGGCATGTGCCGTTCGTGGCGCTGGAACACAACCCCGATACCGTTGAGGACCTGCGCCGGTTCGGCAGTCAGTTGTATTACGGCGACCCTACCCGCCCGGAACTGCTGCGCGCCGCCGGTGCCGAGCGCATCAAGGTATTCGTGATCGCGGTGGACGACCCGGACACCAACATCAAGACGGTGCGACTGATCCGCCGGCTGTACCCGCACGCCACGGTGCTGGCGCGTGCACGCAACCGTCAGCACGCCTGGAAACTGATGGACCTGGGCGCAGAACCGTTCCGCGAAGTGTTCGCCTCCAGCCTGGAGCTGAGCGAACGCGTGCTGACCTCGCTCGGCCTGGGCGAAGCGCTCGCACACGATCACGTCAAACGCTTCCGCCAGCACGACGAAGACCTGCTGCGCCGCCAGCACCTGGTCTACGACGACGAAGCCAAGGTGATCCAGACCTCGCGCGACGCCCGTGCCGACCTGATGAACCTGTTCGAAGCCGACGTCAAGGCGGATGTGGATGGGGAGCCGGCACCTACCACGCAGGACCGCTGAGCTCTTCGATAGGAACGCGCCTGCGCGCGACAGGCGTTAACGGTAGAGCCCCGTCGCGCGCGGGCGCGCTCCTACATGGATCTGCGGCGACTGCTGCACCGCTGGCATCCCTCAGCGGCGTGGTGGACGCGCTGCGGCCCTGCTCGCCGATTTCTTCGCTGCACCGTTGCCCGCTGCAGTCTTGCCGGTGGTCTTTGCGACCTTGCTGGTTACGCGTTTGCGCACGATTTTCTTGGCCGCGCTGCCAGACGACGTCCCGGCATCCTGCGAGGGCCTCGTTGTCGCGGCAGATGCGCGTTTGGCTGACGCCCTGGCGACTTTCTTGGCCGGTGCCTTGCCGACCTTGCTTGCCGTCTTCTTGGCAGCCTTCTTCACCGGCGTCGCAGCACCAGCGCGTGCCTCTGGTGGGCGGCGCGGCGGTGGTTTACGACCTGGAGTGAGTGCGCGCCACGCGTGACCGCCATTCATCGCCAGCAGCGCGTCGGCGGCCGAGGGGCCGGCGCTGCCTGCGGCGTAATTGGGGAAGTCGCTGGGCGGTTGTTTCCATGCATCCAGGATCGGTTGCACGATGCGCCATGCGCCTTCCACCATCGCCGCATCCTGGAACAGGCCGGCCTCGCCGTTCATGCAGTCCTGCAGCAGGCGCTCGTAGCCCACCGTGTATTCCTTGGGGAACCAGTCGCGGTAACGGAAGTCCATGCGCACCGGTGCAAGCGCCACCTGCGCGCCCGGGCGCTTGACGTCGAACTGCAGCGAGATGCCTTCATCGGGCTGGATATGCAGTACCAGCCAGTCGGGGCCGTAACCGCCCACCTCGGTACTGCGGAACGGCGCCAGCGGCGCGGGCTTGAAGCGGATCGCGATCTCGGTGGTGCGTTCACGCAGGCGCTTGCCGGTGCGCAGGTAGAACGGCACGCCGGCCCAGCGCCAGGTGTCGACCTGCAGCTTCATCGCCACATAGGTTTCGGTGTCCGAATCTTCCGGCACGGTGTCTTCTTCGCGATAGCCCGGTACCGCGCTGCTGCTCACCGCACCGGAGGCGTATTGCCCACGCACCACGTCTTCGGGTTCGATCGGGCGCACCGCTTCGATCACTTCGGCGCGACGGCGATGCATCGCTTCGGTGGTGAACGCCGCTGGCGGTTCCATCGCAATCATCGCCAGCAACTGGAACAGATGGTTGGGCACCATGTCGCGCAGGCAACCGGTGGGGTCGTAGAAGCGCCCGCGGCCTTCCACGCCGATGGTTTCGGCAGCGGTGATCTGCACGTGGTCGATGCGGTCGCGATTCCACACCGGCTCGAACAAACCATTGGCGAAGCGGAACGCGAGAATGTTCTGCACGGTTTCCTTGCCCAGGAAATGATCAATGCGGAACACCTGATCTTCGTGCAGCACCTTGGCCACCGTGGCGTTGAGATGCTGGGCGCTGGGCAGATCGTGGCCGAAGGGTTTTTCCACGATCACCCGGCGCCAGCCTTCGCCTGCGCGTTGCTTGACCAGGCCAGCTTCGCCCAGGTTGAGCAATACCGGCTCGAAGAAGCGCGCGGCGGTGGCCAGATAAAACAGCACGTTGCCCTGCGTGCCGTAGCGCTTGTGCAGCTTGTCCAGCACGCCGCCCAGCGATCGGTAGGCTCCCTGATCGGTAAAGTCGCCGCGCAGGTAATGCATGCGCTCGCGCAGCCAGTCCCAGGTAGCGGTGTCGAATTCGTCGGTCTTGAATTCGGCATCGCGACTGCTGAGCAGCTGCGTCATCGACTGCGCCATGCTGGTCCGCCACGCGCGCTCGCTGATGTCGCCATGGTCCATGCCGACAATGGTGAACTCATCGCCCAGCGCACCGGAACGGCGCAGGTTGTACAGCGCCGGCATGACCAGGCGCTTGGTCAGATCGCCCCGCGCGCCGAACACCACGATGATGCACGGCGGTGTGGTTGCTTGCTCACTCATGGATGCGTTTCCTTTTCGCCCATGCGTCCATGCAGGCGCAATGCCGCATTGACCAGAGCCACGTGGGAATACCCTTGCGGGAAGTTGCCGAGCATGCGTTTGCTGCGCGGGTCGTATTCTTCGGCGAGCAGGCCCACGTCGTTGCACAGCCCGAGCAGGCGTTCGAGCAGCGCTCGCGCCTGGTCGGTGCGGCCGAGCAAGGCATAGTTTTCCACCAGCCAGAAACTGCAGGCCAGGAAGGTGCCTTCGCCGGCCGGCAAGCCATCGGCGCTGTCGCCGGCGCGATAGCGTTCGACCAACCCGTCGATGGTCAGCTCGCGTGCGATCGCATCGGCAGTGGCGGCGATGCGCGGATCTTCCGGCGGCAAGAAGCCCACGATGGGAATGAGCAGCAGCGAGGCGTCCAGCCGATCCGAACCATAGCTCTGCACGAAGTGGCCATCCGGATGCACGCCTTTTTCCAGCACTTGGGCGTGAATTTCTTCGGCAATGCGGCCCCAGTGCGCGCGCTTTTCAGCATCTGCATTGGTGATGCCGTCGCGCGCGCCGCAGTCGAAGGCCAGCCATGCCATCACCTTGGAATGCACGAAGTGGCGGCGCTCGTCGCGGATTTCCCAGATGCCTTCATCCGGTTCGCGCCACAGGGTTTCCAGCGTTTCCAGAATCTTTTCCAGCAGCGACGCAGACGACCCGTCGTCGTCCGACGGCAGGCCCACGCCCTTCTCGCGTGCGTAATGGAACGCGCCGATCAACTCGCCATACACATCGAGCTGAAACTGATCCACCGCGCCATTGCCGATGCGCACCGGACCGGAATTTTCATAGCCGGGCAACCAGTGCGCTTCCCATTCCTGCAAGCGGCGTTCGCCGGCAATGCCGTACAGCGCCTGCAATTGATCCGGCGAACCGGCAATGGTGCGTTGGACCCAATCACGAAATGCCGCCGCTTCGTCGCGGTACCCGGCCTGCAGCAACGCGATCAGCGTGAACACCGAGTCGCGCAGCCAGCAATAGCGGTAATCCCAGTTGCGTGTGCCGCCCAGATGCTCCGGCAACGAGGCAGTGGGCGCGGCGACAATGCCGCCGGTGGGCAGATAACTCAGCCCCTTCAACACCACCAGCGAGCGGCGCACCTGCTCTGTCCAAGGCCCGACATCTGTGCAGCGGCGCGCCCAGCCGTGCCAGAACGCGGTGGTGCGTTGCAGCGCCTGTTGGGCGTCGATCAAGGGCGGCGTGGCCTGATGCGAGGCGCCGTGGCTGAGCAGGAACCAGGTGCTTTGCCCTTCGCGCAGGGTGAAGTCGGTTTCGGTTCCCATGTCCTGGCCGCGCAGCGTTTGCGGCGAACGCAAGGCAAGTTGATCGGGGCCGGCGATGGCGCGGATACCATCGACGATGCGCGTCACCCAAGGCACCGTGCGGCCGTAGTTGAAGCGGAAGGTAAGGCGCATGTGCATCGGCACGCTACCCTGCACGCAGCGCACGATGCGCACCAGGTGCTGATGGACTTCGCCGTTCTCGCTGGCGACCATGAAGTCGATCAGCTCCACCGTGCCGCTGTCAGTGATCATGCGCGTGCACAGCACCAGACTATCGTCCTGGTAGGCGCGCTCGGTGCGGAAGTCGGCAGCCGGCGACAACGCCCATTGCCCGTGTTGTTCGTCGCCCAGCAGCGAAGCGAACACTGCATCGGAATCGAAGCGTGGCAGACACAGCCAGCCGATGGTACCGCGGTGGTCGACCAGGGCCGCGCTGTGGCAGTTGCCCAGCATTGCGTGGTCCTCGATACGCACGCTCATTGGTTGGGCGCTTCCTTCCGGAGAAAGAACGCGCAGTCTTGCATGGGCCGTGTCGGGATCAGGTTACGACTGCACCGGCAGGCCAAGCAGCGGTGGCACCGTGTGTTCCAGGCGGCGTACCAGTGCCGGGTCCATGTACGCATCGTCGTCGGGAATCTGCAGGCAGATCACCCGACAGTGGCGCAGGTGCGCGGCGAAGCGGCGACGCAGCAATTGCAGGTGGCGACGCTCCATGACCAGCACCACCTGCGCTTCCTGCAGCAGCTCCGGGGTGACCTGTACGTCGGCATCTGCGGCCAGCCCGGCCGATTGCGCCTGCACGCCGGGCCAGTCGGCGAAGACGCGCTCGGCGGTGGGGCTGCGCAGGCGGTTGCGGCTGCACACGAACAGCACTCGCAGCGGTTGCCCGCCGCGCTGGCTCAGCGGCCTTCGCGCAGGAAGCGCGCCATCGAGGAGACGCCCGGCAGCGCCGGTTCGAACTGGCCGGCCACATCGATGAAGCCGCGCATGATGGCGATCTCGCGCGGGGTGCGGTTGAGCGCATCGCGGCGGTCGGCATCGGCGCCGGCCCGCAACAGGCGCTGCACCAGCAGCGGCAGGCCATGCAGTGCGGCCAGATGCAGCGGGCCGAAGCCGCGTTGGTCGGCCACATCCAGCGAGACATCTTCGTCGAGCAGGCGTTCGACGCCGGCCAGCACCACCTGCTCGTCGCAGGCGGTGCCCGGTTCGGCACGCGCGCCCAGCAACAGCAGCAACGGGCTGACCCGGCCGCCGGCCAGGCATTCCGGGTCGGCGCCGGCCAGCAGCAAGGTGTCCAACAGGGCCAACAGGCGGTTCTTGTCGCGCGCGGTGAAGCCGTACAACGCGGCGCAATGCAGCGGCGCCAGCCCCTGATCGTCGGTGGCGTGCAGGTCGGCCGCGGCGGTGAGCAGGCGCGCCACGATGTCCGGCAGGCCCAGCGCGCAGGCCAGCATCAGCACGGTCACCCCGCCCGGCAGGCGGTGTTCGATCTGCGCGCCAGCGTGCAGCAAGGCGGCCACGATCTCGGTCTGGCGCATGCTCACCGCCGCCGACAACGGCGTGGCGCCGCTATTGGCCGCGCGCTGCGGATCGGCGCCGCGGCCGAGCAGGTGGGTGACCACGCCCAGGTGGCCGCCACCGGCTGCACGCAGCAGCGCTGTGCAGCCCTGGGCGTCGACGGCGTCGACGGTGAGGCCGAGATCGATCAAGCGACGCACCGCATCGGTATCGCCGGTCATCGCGGCGGCGGGCACATCCGCTTCGCGCAGCGTGCGGCGCGGCAGCGACCAGATGCGCCAATCCAGCCAGTCGGCCAGATCGCGGCGGCCGATCGACAGCGCCACGCCCAGCGGGGTCTGCCCGTCGGCAGCACGCGCTTCCGGCGAGGCACCCTGCTTGACCAGCAGTTTCAGCGAGGCGTCGCGGCCCAGCGCGGTGGCCAGATGCAGGGCGGTCATGCCGTGGCTGTCGCGCGCCTCGCGGTCCACGCCATGTTCCAGCAACCAGTGCTGCAGGCGCAGCCAGCCCAACCGTACCGCCAGCGACAACGGCGGATCGCCGGCGGCTGACGGCGCGAAGGGGTCGGCGCCGCGTTCGAGCAGTTCCAGCGCGAACTGTTCCAGCCCACGCGATGCCGCATCGTGCTGCACGCAGGCACTCAGCAGCCGGGTCAGGCCACCGGCGCCTGCCGGCGAAACGCCATGCCGCAGCAACACCTGCAGCGCCGGCACCGCCTCCACGCCGCGCGAGAGCAGCGCAAACATCGGGACATCGCCGCAGGCGTCGCGCACTTCGGCGTCGGCGCCGTGACGCAGCAGCCAGTCGACCGCCTCGGCGTTCAAGGCCAGATGCGTCTCGTGCAGCAGGCCGCCAAGTTCTTCCGGGGCACACAGCCGCGCCAGCGCGACCAGGCCATCGCGCTGCCCGAGCTGCAGGCCTTCGCGCAGCAGTACCAACGGCGGGCGATCGGGTAGCACGGCAACGCCAGCCGTATCGCCCTGCGCGTCGCTGACCGCGGCCGGCAACGGGTAAGCGGGATCGAGCAGTTGCACGATCGCCCAACGTCCGGCCTCGGCGGCCACATCCACCGCGCGACGGCCGTGCGCATCGACGCTGTCGGCAGGCACCTGAAGGTCCAGCAGGCGGCGGATCAGTGCCGGCGACACGTTGTCGGCGGCGCAGGCCAGCATCAATGCGTTGCGGCCGTCGCCATCGATGGCCAGCACATCGGCCTTGCGTGCGACCAGGCGTTCGAGCACCGCGCTACGTGCCTGGCGCGCGGCATCCAGCCACGGGGTGCGGCCCAGCAGATCGCGCGCTTCCAGATTCGCCCCGGCCGACAACAGCGCCTCGACGATGTCGCCGTGGCCGGCCAGCGCGGCTTCGTGCAGCGCACTGCGACGCTGGCGATCGCGCGCATCCACACGCGCCTTGTGCTTGAGCAGCAACTGCACGCCGGCCGGGTCGTCTTCTTCGGTACCGGCAGCGGCAAGCAGCACCGGGGCGCCGCCTTCGGGCTCGGACTGCGCGCCGCGTTCCAGCAGGAATTTGGCCAGCCGCCAGTTGCCGACCTGGCAGGCCATCGCCAGCGGCGAGTGGCCTTCGTTGTTGAGCGCGTCGAGCTCGGCGGCGGCGTCGCGCAGCAGCGCGGCCACGCCCGGGTCGGAACTGCGCACGGCGTGATGCAGGGGGGTGTTGCCGTCGTTGTCGCTGGCGCGCGGGTCGGCGCCGTTGGCCAGCAAGGTCATCACCGCATCCGGGCGGCCGTGCCAGCTGTCGCGGGTGGCGGCCAGCAAGGGGGTCATGCCGCGGTGCGGTTGATTGACGTCGACGCGGCGCACGATCAACTCACGCAGCAGGCGCAGGTCCGGCAGCACCGCCGCCAGCGCCGGCAGGCTGCGTTGATCGCGCCATTCCGGCAGCGGCAACGCCTGCGGGTCGGCGCCGGCCTCGAGCAATTGCAGCGCGCGGTCCACCCGGCCACTACGCGCGGCCTCGAAGAGTTCTGGCACCAGCTGATGCCGGGCCACCGGTTCCAGCGGGCGCGGTTCGGCGGCAGCTTCGGAGAAGAAATCGGCGGCCTGGCGCGTCTGCGGCGCATCGCTGCGCATGGGTGCGGCGGTGCGTTGCAGCAGCAGATGGGCCACCGGCAGCAGCACACCGGCGGCCACCGCCAGGCCCCAGCGCAGGCCGCCGGACAACCAGCCCGGCCAGGCCAGCACCACGGCCAGGGTGCACATCGCCAGTACCAGTGCAGCCGCCAGCAGGCCGCGCCAGGCATGCAATTCCTGCGTAGCCAGCGCATGCCAGCGTGGCACCAGCGCACCACCGTCGCGTTCCACCTCGCCCCACAACGGCCAGGTCCGCCACAGCCCCAGCAGGGCCGCGCTGACCGCGACGCTCAGCGCCAGCGCGGCCGCCAGGCTGCCGCTGTCGCGCAAGGCGGTCAGTGGCCAGCTGATCAGCGCCGCCAGTACCAGCAGGCCCACGCCCCAGAGTGCCAGCAGCGGCAGTAGCGCCTGCGCGATCGCGCGCGGCTGGCCCGGCACTGCGCGCGTCCCGCGTGCCCACGACACCGCCAGCGCGAACGCCGGCTGCGCCAGCCACAGGCTCAGCGCCGCAATCCCGCCGCCAAGGCCACCGAGCAGGCAGAGCACCACGCCAGCCGCACCGGCCAGCGCTGCGGCGCGCATCCGTGCGCCACGCACAGGCTCAGTCATAATCGCACTCGCCGGCGAGCACGATGGTTTTGGGCAATTGCAGATAGAAGCCGTGCTTGCCCAGCGCCTCGCGCACCGTGGCCGCATCGGCCTGCGCCAATCGGCGTTCGGGCGTCAGCGCCACATCCAGCACGAACGTAAACGGCGCCAGCTGCGCCTGCACGGCGGCAGGAAGCCCGGAGAAATCGTCACGTGTGGCGAGATAGACGAAGGTGTCCTGCTTGCGTTGGCTTTTATAGACGTAGGCGTGCATGCGCGCGTGGTCGCGCTCGGAAGAGAGATGTGTCGCGTCGATTGTGTCGCAATTGCGGCGACGGCGAAAGCGCGGCCTGTGCGAAAAATCCCAGCCGCGTCAGCGACATGACGGTGACGTTCAGTTGCGCCGTCAACGGGACCCACGCGCGCCATCGATATACTGACCGCACTTTCTTGCCAGCCAGACCATCGTGAGCCAAGCGCAGCATTCGTCCAAGATGGCCCCGGTTGCCGTCACCGCGTTCACTTCCACCACCGCGCTCGGCGCCGGGCTTGCCGCCCAGGCCGCCGCATTGTCCGCACGCCGCAGCGGCCTGCGGCGCAACGATTTCGGCCCGCAACCGCTGCTGCCCTGTTGGGTCGGCCGCGTCGATGGCGTGGAAGCAGTGGTGTTGCCCGATGCCCTGCAAGAGTGGGATTGCCGCAACAACCGCCTGGCCTGGCTGGCCCTGCATCAGGACGGCATGGTGCAGGCCGTGCAGGCCGCCGCGCAGCGCTACGGCGCCGAGCGGGTGGCGGTGATCATCGGCACGTCCACCTTCAGCATCGGCGCCAGCGAAGAAGCGTATACGCGGCTGGTCGAAGACGCCGACGGCGCGCGCTTCCCCGAGGATCTGAATCGCCCGATCGTGCACACCCCGCATTCGCTGGGCGACTTCGTACAGCACGCCACCGGCTTGCGTGGCCCGTGCGTCACCGTATCCACGGCATGCTCTTCCAGCGCCAAGGTGTTCGCCCAGGCGGCGCGGTTGATGGATGCCGGAGTGATCGACGCGGCCCTGGTCGGCGGCGTGGACACCTTGTGCGGCAGCGTGCTGTTCGGCTTCAACTCGCTGCAGGTGGTGGCGCCGGAGATGTGCCAGCCCTTCGATGCGCGCCGGGTCGGCCTGAGTCTGGGCGAGGCGGGCGGCTTTGCGCTGCTCGAACGCCCGGCCGCCGCACCGGATGTGTCGCTATGGCTGTACGGCTACGGTGAATCCAGCGACGCGCACCATATGTCGGCGCCGCATCCGCAAGGGCTGGGCGCGCAGCTGGCGATGCGCGGTGCGATCGACCGCGCCGGTCTGGAGCCAGCCGCGGTGGGCTATCTGAATCTGCACGGCACCGCGACGCCGGCCAACGACAGCGTGGAAGCCGCCGCAGTGGCAGCGATCTTCCCCGGCACCTTGCACGCGAGTTCGACCAAGGCCTGGACCGGCCACACCCTGGGCGCGGCAGGCATCGTCGAATCGGTGATCGCCCTGCTCGCGCTGCGCGACGACATGCTGCCCGGCACGCTCAACAGCGACATCCCCGACCCGGCCTGTGGCCCGCAAATCCGCTTCGACAACGCCCATGCCCGCATCGATTACGCCATGAACAACTCTTTCGGTTTTGGCGGCAACAACTGTTCGCTGCTGTTCGGGCGGGCCCGCTGATGCTGACCGCGACCATCGAAGGGATCGGCTTCTGGACCCAGGGTCTGCCCAGCTGGGAAGCTGCCAGTGCCTTCGCGCGCGGCGGCGCGCTGCAGGAAGCCCCCGCCCGCCCGGCACCGCAGCTGCTGGCCGCCAACGAACGCCGGCGGGCGCCGGACACGGTGGCGGTGTCGCTGGAAGCTGCGCTGGCCGCCTGTAGCACCGCCGGCCGCGACCCGGCCAGCCTGCCGTCGATCTTTACCTCGACCTACGGCGATCTGGCCATTTCCGACTACATGTGCACCACGCTGGCCAGCGACCCGTTGGCGATCTCGCCGACCAAGTTCCACAACTCGGTACACAACGCCGCCGCCGGCTACTGGACCATCGGCGCCGGTGCGATGACCCCGGCCACGGCGATGAGTGCCGGCCTGGGCAGCTTCGCGCAGGGTCTGCTGGAAGCGCTGGTGCAGCGCGCTGCCGACGCGCAGGCCGTGCTGCTGGTCAGCTACGACGCCCGCTCGGTCGGGCCGCTCGGGCGCGTCGCCCCCAGCCAGGGGCTGCTGGGTAGCGCATTGGTGCTGGGCACGCCCGGCCAGGCCGGCAAGCCCCAGCTGCACGCACATCTGGACGACGGCACCCCCTCGCCCGGCGATGGCGCGCTGGCGCGCCACATCGCCGGCAATGCAATGGCGCCGATGCTGCCGCTGTTGGACCTGTTGGCCGGCAATGGCGACAGCGTGGCGCTGTATGCCGCGCCGGGCCGGGTGCTGCGCGTGGAGATCTCGCAATGAGCCGGCAACCGCTGAGCCGCGAGAACACCACCATCCTGGTGCCGGCGTTGAACGAGGCGCTGCGCATCCGCGAAGTGGTCACCGATGCGCTGACCTATTGCACGCACGTCATCGTGATCGACGACGGCTCCGACGACGGCACCGCCGAGTGCATCGCCGGCATGCCGGTCACGCTGATCCGTCACCCGCAGCGTATGGGCAAGGGCGCGGCACTGCGCAGTGGCTTTGCGCAAGCACAGCGGCTTGGCATGCGCGCGGTGATGACGATGGATGGCGATGGCCAGCACAAGGCGGCCGATTTCCCGCGCCTGCTGGCTGCCGCCAACCGCCACCCGGGCTGCGTGATCATCGGTGCGCGCATGCGCAAGCGCGCCACCCAGCCCACCATCCGCCGCATCGGCAACGATTTCGGCGATTGGGGCATTGCCTGGGGGTGCGGCTTCCGCCTGATCGACAGCCAGAGCGGCCAACGGTTGTATCCGGCCTCGGTGTTCACCCTACCCGACGTGCCCGGCGAAGGTTTCGTGTTCGAAGCGCAGCTGCTGATTTCGGCCGCACGCCAGGCCGGCGCACGCGTGGTCGCGGTGCCGATCGAAACCCGCTACGCTGGTACCTCGCCGGGTACCTTTCGCAAGAGCCATTTCCGGCTGGTGCGCGACCTGTGGAATATCACCTCGCACGTGGTCAAACAGGTGTGGGCATATGGCCATGTGTGGCGCGAGTATCGCCGCGTGCGTGCCAACCCGGTGATCGTTGACGATCCCGACGGCGAATTTGCTACTGTCCCCGCGGTCACCAAGAGCAACCACTCCTCATGAATGCACAGCGCGCCGATGTCGTGATCACCGGAGGTGGCCTGGCTGGCCTGAGTCTGGCGTTGCAGTTGAAGCAACGCGATCCAGCACTGGCGATCACCGTGCTGGAACGGCGCGCGCATCCGGTCCGCGAGGCCGCCTTCAAGGTCGGCGAATCCACGGTGGAAATCGGCGCGCATTATTTTGCCGACGTGCTGGGCTTGCACGAGCATCTGGAAACCGAGCAGATCCGCAAGTTCGGGTTCCGCTTCTTCTTCTCCGACAAGCGCGAAGACATCGACCGCTGCACCGAACTGGGCGTGAGCAAGATCCTGCCCACGCCGTCGTGGCAGATCGACCGCGGCCGTTTCGAGAACTTTCTCGGCGAACGGGCGCGTGCGCAGAGCATCGCCTTCATCGACAGCTGCAGCGTCAAGGGCGTGGACCTGTCCGAAGACGACACCGACCACGCCGTGCGCTTCGAACGCGATGGCATGCCGGGCACGCTGAGTGCGCGCTGGGTGGTGGATGCCAGCGGACGCGCCGGCCTGCTCAAGCGCAAGCTCGGCCTGTCGCAGGACAACGAGCACAATGCCAATGCAGTGTGGTGGCGTGTGGAAGGCCTGATCGACCCCAACGACTGGTCGCAGGACAGCAGCTGGCTGCAACGCTGCACGCCGCCAGACCGCTGGCGTTCGACCAACCACATGTGCGGGCCGGGCTACTGGTTCTGGCTGATCCCACTGGCCTCGGGTGCGCATTCGCTGGGCATCGTCTGCGATGCAGACCTGCATCCGCTGGAGCGCATGAACACCCACGAGAAGGCGATGACCTGGCTGCGCACGCATCAGCCGCAGGTGGCCGCCACGCTCGACCAGGCCGATTATCGGCTGCAGGACTTTCTGTTACTGCGCAACTTCTCTTATGGTTGCAAGCAGGTGTTCTCGCCGCAGCGCTGGGCACTGACCGGCGAAGCGGGCGTGTTCCTGGACCCGTTCTATTCGCCAGGCAGCGACTTCATCGCCATCTCCAACACCTACATCTGCGAATTGATCGGCCGCGACCGCGCCGGCAAGTCGCTCAGCCCGTACGTGGAGCTATACGAGCAGCTGTATTTTTCGTTCTACGAAAACACGCTGACGCTGTATCAGGATCAATACGCGCTGTTCGGCGACGAGCAGGTCATGCCGGTCAAGGTGATCTGGGATTACACCTATTACTGGTCGTTGCTGGCACCGCTGTTCTGCAGCGGGCGCATCGCCCATCTCAGTCTGCTCTCGCGCATGAAGAACGACTTCCTGCACGCACGCGACATGAACCTGGCAATGCAGCAGGTACTGCACGACTGGGGCGTTCGCAATACCGCCCAAAGCATCGCCACCGGCAGCGGACGGCTGCTGGACCAATACCTGATCGGCTGGTTCAACGAACTCAATGGCGCCTTGAACGACACGCTCGACGATGATGCGTTTGTCGCACGCATCCACCGCAACGTCGCGCAGATGGCGGTGCTGGCGCGGGAGATCCTGCAACAGGCACGCCAGCGCTACCCCGACCTGCCCGACTATGGCCTGGACGCATTGACTGCCGGTTCCAACGGCGAGGCGATCTTGACCGCACCGTGGTACGCCGACGCGGCTTAGGTGCACCGCAACCTGAATCAGTCGGACATTCTTTTATATAGAAGATCCAAATCATTTTTTAATTGCAAATACGAAGGGAGTTGACAAATAGGCCCGTCCGGGTCTATTGCGGAAACAAGTCTCGCCCGCATTTTTCCAAAAAGATTCTTAAATTTTTAAGTTTAATTCCTTGCAATTCGCTGCACTCACATAAAGCATCTAAAAGCAACTTCTTGCTATCAGCCACATGCTCCAGGTTTTTTAAAGCTGGAATACATTCAATCTTATCTTGACCCATCTTGCCAGCAACTCTTCTGATAGCTCGACTATCAACCAAGAGCCATGTTTCCAGCATTCGCACCGGAATAGTAGGAATAACCAAATCCGAATCGCAAATTCCGTCACATGCCGCCTTTATTTCTTTTTGCCTGGCAGCCATACCTTGTGCATCTGCATCGCGATGAACAAATATCACATCAGCAGAGGGATAAAGTTCGGTTAAGACCTGCAACTTCTCTCTTACGGAATGTCCAACATGCATCGGCAGTCTCGATGGATCAAATCGCGTTCCACTCACTTCTAAAAAACCGGCTCTAATTAATAGAGTCTCAATATGATCCACCAAATTAAGATCAGAAAGCCCTTCTCCGGTCAATACAAAGCTCATTTTCATCCAAGGACTTCCGTGCGCGCCGATTTAAGGTTAAGCGAAATTTGACGGTCAGGCGGCAATTCTAAATATGAAATGATCGAAGCCCGATCAATAGCATTGCCCTCGCCCTCTGAAAATCTCCAACTTTCGCGTAGACATTTACATCTTATTGTAGTTGCGGGCATTCCATTTGGACCCCTAACCTTCACTACGTCCGCAAATATCAAATCATTCGGCTCTTCCATTGAAACAAGCACCGGCGAATGCGTTGCAACCACAATCTGCCTCATTGAGTTGGACTCTGACACTTCTTCACTAGGGTCAACGGACAATTCTTTCAATAAATCAAGCATTGCACTAACACGAGCTGGATGGATTCCATTTTCGGGTTCTTCAAAGCACAGAACACCGTTGAACTCCGGATCTTCTGCAAGAATCGAAAGCGCCAAAAATCTTAATGTCCCATCAGACAATGTTCGAGCAGGCAAAAATGCGCCGCTTCGCTCTTTGACTTCAACAGTTAGTAGTTGCCGCACCTGATCAACGTCCACTCGAATATCCGACGTTGGAACTATTTCGGAAAGCCGGCTAGCCACCCGCGTATAAACAGAGGCATCCTTTCTATGCAACCGACGTCCCCCCGATTTTG
>NZ_JFAQ01000055.1 GCF_001304695.1 Xanthomonas axonopodis | reverse complement strand
GCCCAATCCCCAATCCCCGCCCCACTAGCGCCCGCCTGCGCAAACCCAGTGCATTCATGAGCTTAGAACCTTTGGGTTACTGCCTTTCTGGCACGGCTTTACTACAGTCGGTGTCCCCCTGCCGATACCTTTCGCCTAGGGTTTTCACTTTCGACGGGGAATACGATGCAAACGACACGCTTGGCGCAGCCGGCCATGGCCGATACTTCGTTTGGTGTCACACGGCGCCTGTGCCTTGCGATCGGGTTGGCGCTGCCGGGCTTTGGCCTGGCGCAGGTGCAGCCGGCGCCGACCAATGCCGAGCCGGCCGTTGCCGAGCCGGCGAAGGCGCCGGTCACCGCCGCACCGGCAACCGCCAAGGGCTATCCGCTCGAAGCGCAGGGTTGGGGTGCCAAACAAGGCGGCAACATGTGGCAGGTGCGCTGGGCCGAAGACTGGTCGTATCTGAAGGACCCGTCCAAGCGCAAGAGTCCGTTCGATCCGCTCAAGTACATCCCGCTCAACGACGACGGCGATGTGTATGTGTCGCTCAGCAACGAGTTGCGTGTGCGCAGCAATATCATCACCAATCCGGGCCTGATTCCCGGCAGCCATTCGCAGCAGCAGTATTTGCTGCGCGCCTTCTTCGGTGCGGATTTCCATGTGGGCGAGCACTTCCGTCTGTACACGGAATTGGCGCATGGCAGCCTGCACGGGCGCAACGAAGGCACCAAGACCGGCACCCAGGAAAACAACGCGATCCTGCAGCAGGTGTTCTTCGACGTGAAAGGCCGTATCGGCAGCGCCGACACCGGCCTGCGCGTCGGCCGCCAGGTGTTCGTCGATGGCCCGACCACGCTGATGGCGCTGCGCGACAACACCGATATCTTCGTGACCTTCAACGGCGCACGCGCTTGGGCAATCGGCGACAGGACGCGCGTTGACCTGTTCGATTTCAATTTCAACATCGATGGCACCGAAGGCCTCGGCGATGATCGCATCGACCGCTCGCGGCACTTCCGCGGCGTGGTCGGTGGCTACCGCCTGGCGACCGCCAAGCCGATGTACCTGGAGCCGTTCTTCTATCAGTTCCGCAACGACAACCAGCTGTGGGGCCGCCAGACCGCGGAAGAAAACCGCAATTACTACGGCCTGCGCCTGTGGGGCAATGTGGGCAAGCTGCGCACCGATTCGTTCGTGACCGTGCAGCGCGGCAGCTTCGGCGGACGCGACCTGCGCGCCTACATGGCCAGCACCTCCAATGCTTGGTCGTTGAGCGAAACCGGCTGGAAGCCGCGCCTGGGCTTCCATAGCGAAATCGCCTCCGGGGGCGGCGGCACGTCCGGCACCGGCACGCTGCGCAACAACAACTTCTTGTACGGCAACACGATCTACTTCAGCTGGGCCACGTTCTTCGGACCGGTGAACCTGGTCACTACCGCACCGACGTTGACGTTCTCGCCGACCTCCAAGCTCACCGTGAATCTGGAGTGGGAAACGCTGTGGCGCCAGACCACCAGCGATGCGATCTACAACAACCAGGCACGCGCCTACGCACGCACCCAGAACACCGGCGAGCGCCGCATCGGCACCATGCCGCGCATCAACGCCACCTGGAACATCGACCCGAACTGGTCGGTGACCTTCCGTGCCGAACATCTGATGGCCGGGCCGGCGTTGGAGAAGGCCGGCTACGGCGATTCGACCTTCGTGATGGGCTGGTTGAACTTCCGCTTCTGAACACAGCGGTTGGGTGCGTGATGCATTCCCAACATGCAGTGGCGTCATCACATGCCGCGTCCCGCAAGGACGCGGCATGTTGTTTTTTGGCGTGCGGGCATGCCGATGCCAGCGAACAAGGCCGCATGCGCCAGGCAGCGGGAAACAGCGACGCACTGCTCGCCCCCTTTGACGGCTGTCCGTCGGTGGCGGCAGGCAGCCGCTGCGGATACAAGCATTGCGCATGCATGCGCAGACCGCATGCACCAGCCCTGACCTGTGCCTGGCAGCGCAGAAGGCGTCTTGTTTATCGAGCCGATGAGGCTGCCTGGGTGGCCGCGATCGCACTGCCTGGCAACGGCCAGCGATCATTGCCTGCCACGCCCTCCGGTCGTGCGTATTGCCGAAGCGTCAGGCTCTTGCCGTCGTTTCCGGCGCCTAGCGGGCGCACCTGTCCACGCAACGCAGGCGGTAGCGCGGCGATCCGCTGCGTCAGCGGCGTTGTCTGCGCAGGATGGTCGCGCAACCACTGCAGTGCCGACAGCGCGCGCAATGCAGCGGCGGTGTCCTGCATCTTGTGCTGATAATTGACGTAGTCCGGATGCGACACGCTTGCCAGCAAACACCCGGTTGCATTGGCGATGCAGGCCACCGATGCGGTCTGGGGCAACGGGATCAGCGTTTGCGGAACCGGCTGATCCTGTGCCAGCAAGGTCCGCACCGGCGCGCTGCAGGCCCAGGTAAAGGTGGGCGCCAGCAAGGCCTGGGTGCGTTGGGAGTCCAGCAACCGTAACGGGAACCGGTCTTGCCAGGACGATTGGCCGCCTTGCGTCGACGCATCCTCCTGCAGCATCGAAAACACCGTCCGCGATTCACCGTGCAACGCGTGACACAGCGCGATCTCATCCACTGGCAGCGGCGCAAAGGCAGCGGCGCATTGCGCGGGCAAGGGATGCTGCGCCGGCAATTCGGCCAGCATGTCGGCAAACAGGTGGGCATTGCCGCGCAGCATCGCCGCGCCGATCATCGTGATCGCCAGATTGTCGCTACTGCGCATCAGGACACGGGCAACCTGCACATCGGTGCAGACATCGGACAAGGCCTGGGTGGTGCGCCCCTGGACAAAGTCCAAGGCGCTGGCCGTCATCGACAAGGGCATGCGCGGCAGTTCGGGCAACGGCGTATCGATACGTGGACGGAACGGGCTGCGGTAGTCGGCGTGTTGCGCCAACGCGCGCATCCGCGCCAGCATCGGTGCCTGTGCGGCCAGCGCAGCGGCATAGGCCTGCGGTTGTTCGCGCACGTGCTGCAAGCATCCGCCAGCGCTAGCCATGCACAGCGCAGGCGCGCCGGACGGCCAACCTGGCAAGCGGCGATAGCCTGCAGCGGCACTTTGAAATGCCGCATCCTCCGGCAGCCGATTGAATCGCGCAACGTCTTGAGCCAGCACTGCCTCGCGCTGCGCCTCCGGAATCGCGTACGACAGCGACCACAGCGCCCCGAACATGTTGCTCCCGCGCAACGGCGGCAGCGGCTGGCGCAGCTGCGCCAACGCCTGACGCTGCGATTCGGGAATCGGCCAATGCCTGGAGACCGTATACAGCGCCAGCACTGCTGCGATCAGGATGCAGACACCGAGCAAGGCGGCTTTGAGAAATTTGGCGAACACGTGCGAAAGATCCATCCCTGGGAGCTGCGCATCTTAGTGCCATCGGCGCAGGACTGCGACGGGCACAGACGCATTGCGTTCTTTCCGGCTGCAGACCATCGGCAGCCGCGTGTTTGGCGACCTGCGCAACACTGGGCAACGACACCGCGCGCTGGCGATGGGCGATGGGCGATGGTGCCAGTAAGTCGTTGAAAGAATCCGGGCACTGGCAGACGCCGCCCCCTCATCCGCCCTGCGCGCCATGTTTCCCAACGACTGAAGGCTGCACCGGTTGCCCGTTGCGGCTGGGCGAGGGGTGCAGCCAAGTCTATGTCGATGTGAGTACCGGAATCATGGGATTGCGGCGGCTCGCGGCACGCGAAACACTTTTGCCAATCGCGAATGCCTGCGGCCAAACCCCGGCCCCAGCCCCACCGAGCGTGGCCGAATGCCTACACTAGACGGATGTCCGAATCCCCCACTCCCCACGTCCGCCCTTCCCTGCAACGGGTCTTTCTGACCGGGTTGCTCACCTTGCTGCCTGTCTGGTTGACCTGGGTGGTGGTGAAGTTCGTTTTCTCGCTGCTTTCGGGCATCAGCAGCCCGTGGGTGGTGCTGTTGTCCGAACGCATCGCTGCCTCGTTCCCCGATTATCTGGGCTGGTTCAAGGCGCTGTGGGTGCAGAACACCATCGCCCTGATTGCGACGGTGGCAGTCATCCTGTTCGTCGGGATCCTGAGCCGGCGCGTGATCGGCCAGCGCCTGCTGCGCTGGTTCGAGGCCATCATGCGGCGCATTCCGCTGGCCAGCGTGGTCTACGACAGCGCGCGCAAGCTGCTGGACATCTTGCAGACCCAGCCCGGCAGCACCCAGCGCGTGGTGCTTATCGATTTCCCACATCGCGACATGAAATCCGTGGGCCTGGTCACCCGCGTGATCAAGGAACAGGGCACCGGCCGCGAGCTGGCCGCAGTCTACGTGCCCACCACGCCCAACCCCACCTCCGGCTACCTGGAAATCGTGCCGGTGGAGCTGCTCACGCCCACCGACTGGAGCGTGGATCAGGCGATGAGCTTCATCATTTCCGGTGGCGCCGTGGCGCCCGAATCGGTTCCCTTCACCCGGAATGCGGATCGCTAACACCATGACCCATGTGCGCACCCTCGACGATCGTGCGGTACGCCTGTTCATTGCACTTGCGGCCTTCTTCTGCGTCAACGCGGCGCTGGCCGAGTTCATTGGCGTCAAGATCTTCGCACTGGAAGACACACTCGGCATTGCGCCGTTGAACTGGAATCTGTTCGGCCAGCGCGGCTCGCTCAGCTTCACCGCCGGCACCTTGCTGTGGCCGATCGTGTTCATCATGACCGACACCATCAACGAGTTCTTCGGCAGCCGCGGGGTGCGTTTCATCTCGTGGGTGGCGGTGGTGCTGATCGGCTACGGCTTCGTGTTCGCATTCGCGGCCATCGCGCTGGCGCCGGCTGGCTGGTGGGTCACGGCGGCGCAGAGCCAGGGAGTGCCCGATTACCAGGCGGCATTTGCGGCAGTGTTCGGGCAAGGGCTGTGGACCATCGGCGGCTCGCTGGTGGCATTCCTGTTCAGCCAGTTGATCGATGTCTCGGTGTTTCACCGCATTCGCCGCGTCACTGGCGAAAAACACGTGTGGCTGCGCGCCACCGGCTCCACAGCGATCTCGCAGGTGGTGGACAGCTTCGTGGTGATCTATATCGCCTTCGTGCTTGGCCCGCAGCATTGGTCGATCGACCAGTTCCTGGCGGTAAGCACGCTCAACTACATCTACAAGATGGGCTTTGCGGTGTTGCTGATCCCGCTGCTGTATCTGGCACGCCACTGCATCACTGCGTACCTGGGCGCCGAGCGTGCCGAGCAGCTGTGCGAAGAAGCCGCTGCCGACTGAGCCGGGGCGTCTCTCCCAGCCAGGGTCATCTCGCCGCAATGGGTTGCGGTGGCAGCACCTGGTTGACAGTGGTCCTGATCGCGGCGCCATACACTGTGGCGTGCACGCAGCCCTGCTGGCCATGTCGCAACGCACCACATCACCCGAGCGCAGCATCGTGCCCGTGCGCTGCATGAATTGCCGATAGGCGGTATGCCCCCCATGGGTGGCCGTAGTCGTGCGGATCGGGCAAGCTCCCCGCTCGCTTGTTTCCGGAGCCGGTAATGCCCCTCAGCTTTTCCCGCCTCCTGTCCCTGGCCATGGCCGCCCTCGTGAGCCTGTCGCTGGCGGCGCCGGCCGATGCGGCCAAGAAGAAGCCCGCCAAGGCACAGACCACGCAAACGCGCGCGAAGGCGAGCAAAGGCAAGAAGACCGCCAAGCCGGCAGCAAAAAGCACCAGGGGCAAGGGCAGCAAGGCCGCCACGGTCAGGCCACGCGCGGTTGCCGCGCCAGTGGTGCTGACCAAGGCGCAGCAGCTCAACCTGCTGTACGACCAGTACTGGGATGCCTCGCTCAAGCTCAACCCGCTGCAGGCCACCTTTCAGGGCGAGAGCCGCTACAACGACCAGTTGCCGAACTTCCTGTCGCCGGCGTTCCGCCAGCAGTCCCACGATTTCACCGTGCTGTGGCTGGGCAAGGCCGAGGCGTTGGGGCCTGACGGGTTGAGCGGGCAGGACCTGCTCAGTTACCAGATCTTCGTGCGCGATGCGCGCAGCGCGCTGGCCGCCGAGCAGTTCCCCAGCTGGATGCTGCCGATCAACCAGTTCTACAACATCGCCAGCATTGCGGTGGTGCTGGGCTCGGGCACCGGCGCGCAGCCGTTCAAGACGGTCAAGGATTACGACAACTGGTCGCGGCGTGCGCTCGGCATTCCTGACCTGTTCGAGCAGGCCATCGCCAACATGCGTGCCGGCATGCAGGCCGGCGTGGTGCAGCCCAAGGTACTGATGCAGAAGGTGCTGCCGCAGCTGGACGCGATCATCGCGCGCAATGCCGAAGACAGCCTGTTCTGGGGGCCGGTGCGCAACCTGCCCGCCAACATGCCCGAGGCCGACAAGCAGCGCATCACTGCCGAGTACAAGCGCATGATCGAAGTGCGCATCATGCCGGCCTACCGCGCGTTGCGCGGCTTCATCGCGACCGAATACCTGCCCGCCTGCCGCGACAGCGATGGCCTCGCCGCCCTGCCGAACGGCGCGGCGTGGTATGCCTATGACGTGCGCCAGAGCACTACCACGGACCTGACCCCGGAACAGGTGCATCAGATCGGCCTGGATGAGGTCGCTCGCCTGCAGACCGAAATCCAGACATTGGCAAAACAGGTCAAATTCCGCGGCAACCTGCCCAAGTTCTACAAGTTCATGCAGACCGACCGGCGCTTCAGCTTCCGCAGCGACACCGAGTTGCTGGGCACGTACCGCAGCCTGCAGGGCCGCGTGCAGCTGGCGGTGCCGCGGCTGTTCAACGTCCAGGGCATGCCGGCGCTGGAAGTACGCGCGGTGGAACCGCAGCGTGCGCAATCGGCCGCCAGCGGCTCGTACATGCGCCCCAGCGGCAACGGCAGCACGCCGGGCATCTTCTACGTCAACACCTCGGACCTGCCGTCGCGCAAGACCTGGGAGGCCGAGAGCCTGTACCTGCACGAGGCGGTGCCCGGCCACCACTACCAGTTGGGCTTGCAGCAGCAGTTGACCGACCTGCCCAAGTTCCGCCGCCTGGGCGGCGAGACGGCCTATATCGAAGGCTGGGGCCTGTATGCCGAATCGCTTGGCCGCGAGCTGGGGCTATATGACGACCCGTACGACTACTACGGCTATCTGCAGAACGCGTTGTGGCGCTCGATTCGCCTGGTCACCGATACCGGCCTGCACAGCAAGGGCTGGACGCGGAGCCAGGCCATCGACTACATGGTGGACAACTCCGCCATGAGCCGCGCCGATGCCGAAGCCGAGGTGGACCGCTACATGGCCATTCCCGGCCAGGCACTGGCGTACAAGGTGGGCGAGATGAAGATTGCGCAATTGCGTGAGCAGGCGCAGCGCGAGCTGGGCCCACGCTTCGATGTCCGCGCCTTCCACACCGAAGTGCTCAAGGACGGGTCAGTGCCGCTGGATATCTTGCAGGACAAGATCCAGCGCTGGATCGCTACGCAGAAGGGGTGACGCGCGCGGTTGCGGTGGTTGGACGCCGTTGACCCGTCACTGCGGGTTGGCCTTGGGCTTGGCGCAGGTTGCGGTTTGTAGTGCTTGGCACGGGCCGACATTGCCTCGCTCCATGCATGCTGCGGGTGACAGGCCCAAGGACGCAGGCCGCGTGTGATACGCTTGATGAGCGCGCATTCGTAAGTCGGGTCAGTCCACCGCGCGCGCCGCCGCCAGTGCGGCGATATCGCGCGGTGCGGTGCGGCAGCAGCCACCGATCAAGCGCGCGCCAGCCTCCAGCCAGTGCGCATGCTGGTCGGCCAACGTGAGCGCAGCCCCGTGACCGGCATGCCAGCGCTTGTCGCTGGGGTCGTAGTGCTCGCCCGAGTTGGGGTACACCACCAGCGGCAGCGCAGTCAGCGCCGACAGGCTGTGCAATGCAGCGCTCGCCTGATCCAGTGCAATGCAATTGATGCCCACCGCGATCACCTGCGCGCAGGCATCCAGCGCCGGCACCACCTGCGCCAGCAGCGTGCCGTCGCTCAGATGCGCCGCATCGCGCAAGGTGAAGGAAAACCAGGCATGCAGCTGCGGAAATTCGTGTTGCAGCAGCTGTCGCAGCGCCACGATTTCGCAGGCCGATGGCAGCGTCTCGCAGGCCAGCAGATCCACGCCAGCCTCAGCCAGCGCCGCGATGCGCGGACGATGGAAGTCCATCAGTTGCTCGATCGGCAGGACGTAGTCGCCACGATATTCCGAGCCATCGGCCAGGTAGGCGCCATACGGCCCCACCGAGCCCGCCACCCACAGAGGTGCGGCGTGCGGGTGCAGCGTCAGATGATCGGCACGCGCCTGCAACGCCAGCGCCACGCTGCGGGCGATCAACGCCTGCGATTGCGCCGTATCCAGTCCGCGTGCGGCAAATCCCAGCGGCGTGGCCTGATAACTGGCGGTGATCGCGCATTGCGCACCGGCAGCGAAGTAGTCGCGATGCACCTGATAGATCAGCTCCGGCTGCTCCATCAACACGCGCGCCGACCACAGCGCATCGTTGAGATCGCAGCCGCGCTGTTCCAGCTCGGTGGCCAACGCGCCATCCAGCACCACATACCTGTCGTGCTGCAGGGCCTGGCTGAAAGGCGCATTGGCGCGTGGCTGGCGTGGAAGAATCGTCATGCGTGCAGTCTCCGGGCCGCAAGCCATTGGGTGAGTGCACAGGCGCCATAGCACAACGCGACGAACGGGATCCCGCACCACAACGCGATGCGCTGCTGCGGATCGAATGCCAGCCCAATGCAGGCCAGCAGACACAGCGAAAAACCCAGGATCGGTGTCCATGGAAACCACGGCGCGCGATACGCCAGCGCCTCTGGCGCAGCGCCATCGCGCAGCAGTTGGCGACGGAAACGGTAATGCGCAGCGCAGATGCTCAGCCACACCACCACCACCGCAAACCCCGAGACCGCCGAGATCGCAACGAACACGGTGTCGGCCGCATATATGCCGGCAAGCAGCGCCAGCAAGCCGCCCAGCATGCTCAGCGACACGGCACGCAACGGAATGCCGCGGCCGGTCAAGCGCGCCAGACCTCTGGGCAACGTGCCTTCATTGGCCAACGAGCACAGCATGCGCGCGGCCGCATACAGACCGGAATTGGCCGCCGACAGGATCGCGGTGAGGATCACCGCATTCAAGATGTCGGCTGCATATGGAATGCCCAACAGCTCGAATGCGCGCACGAACGGGCTGGTTTCCACGGCCGCTTGCTTGGCGGGAAGCAGCGCCGCCAGCACCAGCACCGTGCCGACGAACAGCACCACCAGCCGCACCAGCGTGGTGCGGATTGCCAGCGGAATCGCGCGTGCAGGCTGGGCGGTTTCGCCGGCCGCCACGCCGATCAACTCGGTGCCGGAAAATGCGAAATTCACCGCCACCATCGTCATCAAGATCGGCAGCGTGCAGTGCGCAAACCAGCCCTCGGCGCGCAGATGGCGCAGCCCCGGTGCGGGCGAACCATCGGCCAACGGCAACACACCGATCACCGCCGCACCGCCAAGCACGATGAACACCACGATGGTGATCACCTTGATCAACGAAAACCAGAACTCGCCTTCGGCAAACCAGCGCGCCGAAACTGTATTCAGGCCGAAGATCAGCGCGCAGAACAGCAGGCACCACGGCCACGCCGGACTGTGCGGAAACCAGTACTGCATGCAGAACGCTGCGGCAGTCAGGCTCGAGCCCAATGCCACCGCCCAGGTCAACCAGTACAACCACGCCACCACGTAGCCGGTCGCCGGGCCGAGGTAACGCGCGGCATACACATGAAATGCACCCGTTTCCGGCATCGCCACCGCCAGCTCGCCCAGGCATTGCATCACCAGGTACACCACCAGTGCGCCGATCAGATACGCCAGTACCGTGCCCAGCGCGCCGGTGCTGGCAATGATGTACCCGGTGTTGAAGAACAGGCCGGTACCGATCACGCCGCCCAGCGACAGCATCACCAGATGGCGCACCTGCATGCTGCGCTGGAACTGCGGTGCGGTGGCGGACGACGGCTCGGGCATGGGGGCGCATGGTCGGAGGGCTCCATCCTGCCACGTGCACGCAGACGGGCACAGCCGCGCACCGCCGAGCTGTGACGCAGCGCCAGCCGCTCACGGGCGCGCGGTTATGCTGCTGATCGGTTCCTGCTCGCCCTTCCCCATGCCCCATCATCGCCTTACGGCTCTGCACACGTCCGCGCGCCGCCTCGCCACCGCGGACCTGCACACGCGCTGGCCCAATCCAAACGGCGCGGCCCGCGCAAGCGACGCCGAGCTTGCGGCATGTTCTATTGCCAGTACGCCTACGCGCGGCGCATGTAGCGCATGGTCGAACAGCTCGAGAGTGACCGCGCCGAAAACACTGCGCTGGAGCGCCGCATGATGCTCGCCGGAATTCACCAGGTGGCAATCGTCGCCGGCAACTATGCGGTCTCCAAACGGTTCTATTGCCAGATCCTGGGCCTGCGTGTGCTCGATGAGCATTACCGACAGGCGCGCGACTCGTGGAAGCTGGATCTGGCGCTGCCCGACGGGAGGCAGATCGAGCTGTTCTCGTTCCCCAACGCACCACTGCGACCCAGCCGCCCCGAAGCGCGCGGCTTGCGTCACCTGGCCTTTCGCGTCGACGACCTGGATGCCGCGGTTGCGCATCTCAACGCACACGGCGTGGCGACCGAAGACATCCGCATCGACGAATACACCGGCCGCCGCTTTACCTTTTTCGCAGATCCGGACGAGCTGCCGCTGGAGTTGTACGAGGTCGGCTAGCGCGTGTGCCTGCCGGAACCGCCAGTGCAGTGGGGCACGCGTACCCGATGCGTCACGCGCCGACCTTGGCCTCGCAAAGGTGTCGACCACGTGACTCACGCGCAGGGGCGCGCGGCCGTTATCGAGAGGCTGGCGTAATGTCGCCGCAGCGTCGTCGCAGGCATGGACGCGGCACAGACCAACATACGCCATGTCGGACCTGACGCATGTTTCATTTCATCCTGCGCATCGTTGTCGCCGTCGCGATCGTGCTTGCCGGCTGCAGCTTTCTTTTCCCCAAGCGCTATGTCGCGCCAAAACCCGGCGAGCCGTTCGCCACCCTGACGCTTGCCAAGCCCACTAGGCACGCCCCGATCCCCATCGAGCCGGTCCAATACTTCGATGTCTTCGACGATGCCAGCTGCGCAAAGGGTGGCCATGGTGGATTTCTGGGCGCACTGACGCCTCCCGTCACCGGCGTACTGGGGAAGTTGAGCAACAATCAATCTCGCGAGAAGTATTCGGTTGTCCCCGACAAATAGCTGTTTTTACGCGCAAACATGGTGCAAACGCTCGACTCGCGTCGTCGGAGCCTGACCACAAACAATTACACCAATCTGATGGCATTCACGCCCGCGCCTGGCGAGCACTATGTCGCCAGCCAGCTCTACGATGACCAACGTTGTCTGCTCACCGTTATCGACGTCAAGACCGGCGCTGCCCCGGCGGATCTGGAAGTTGTTCCGATTTCAGACGAGTGCCATGCCGACTAAGAGCGGCTAACAAAACCCTTGAATTCTGTTGATTCGGCGGCAACATTGCCGGCATGACACGTCGCAACGAGATCCCTATTGCGCTGTGGAAGCGCATCGAGCCACTGATTCCGCAGGTCAAGCCTTCCCCCAAAGGTGGACGACCTCGTGTCAGTGATCAGCAGGCCCTCAACGGCATCGTCTATGTGCTGCGCACGGGCATTGCGTGGGAAGACCTGCCTTTGGAACTTGGCGATGGCAGCGGCATGACCTGCTGGCGTC
>NZ_JFAQ01000054.1 GCF_001304695.1 Xanthomonas axonopodis | reverse complement strand
CATGGGATCAAACACCTAGCCGGCTGCGGCACACCTGGCGCAGAGCCCGTGTACTTCCAGCGTCTGCGCCTGCGGCTGGAACCCCAGTGCCTTGGCGCGGACTTCCAACTGCGACACAACCTCGCGATCTTCCAGCTCGACGGCGCTATGGCAGCGGTCGCAGATCAGGAACGGCACCGAGTGCTGGGCGCTGTTGGGGTGGTGGCAGGCGACGAAGGCATTGACCGATTCGAGCTTGTGCACGAAGCCGTTGGCCATCAGGAAATCCAGCGCGCGGTACACCGTGGGCGGTGCATCGGCGCCCCCGCCCTTGCCTTCGCGCACCCAGTCCAGCAGTTCGTAGGCCTTGACCGGCTTGCCGGCATCGGCGATCAGCCGCAGCACGTTGGCGCGGATCGGCGTCAGCCGCAGGCCGCGTTCGCTGCAGGCACGCTCCACCGCGCGCACGAAGCCGTTGGCGTCGTCGACGTGGTGATGCGGTGCGGTACAGGCGAGGTCTTTTGCGTGGGTGTGCTTGGTCATACAGGCTCCGGCGTCAGGCCGCTCCAATCTTGATGAGTGCCGCATCGATGCGTTTCAAGGCACCCTCGCGTCCGGCCAGGTACACCGTTTGCGAAATGTCCGGGCTGACCTGGGTGCCGGTGATGGCCACGCGCAGCGGCTGGGCGACCTTGCCCATGCCCAGTTCCAGCGCGGCAGCAGCGTCGTGCAGCGCAGCCGAAACGCTCTCCACGCTCCACGTATCCACCGCAGCCAACAACTCGCGGGCCTTGCCCAGCGGCACCTCGGCGCCAAGCTTGAGGTGTTTCATCACCGCCGCTTCGTCATAGGTTTCCAGCGGCTGATACCAGACCACGGCTTTTTCGGCCATTTCCTTCAAGGTCTGCACGCGCTCGCGCAACGCCACCACCACATCGGCGGCGGCCGGGCCGGCAGCGATGTCCACCCCGAGCTTGGCAAGCTGGTACTCCAGCTGCGGGGCGATGCTGGCCGGGTCGTCGGTCTTCAGATAATGCTGATTGACCCAGCCGAGCTTGGCCATGTCCAGGCGCGCGGCCTTGGAATTGACGTCCTTGACGTCGAACAGGTCCAGCAATTCCTGCTGGGTGAACAGCTCCTGGTCGCCATGCGACCAACCCAGGCGCGCCAGGTAATTGATCAACGCATGCGGCAGATAGCCGGCGTCCTTGTACTGCATGACGTCGGCCGCGCCGGTGCGCTTGGACAGCTTGGCGCCCTGCTCGTCCAGGATCATCGGCATGTGCGCGAACTTGGGTACCGGCGCGCCGAGGGCCTCATAGATATTGATCTGGCGCGGTGTGTTGTTGATGTGGTCGTCGCCGCGGATGACCTCGGTGATGCCCATGTCCCAGTCGTCCACCACCACCGCAAAGTTGTAGGTGGGAAACCCATCCGGGCGGAAGATCACCATGTCGTCGAGCTCGCTGTTGGCGATCTCGATACGGCCCTTGATCAGGTCGTCGAACACCACCGTGCCGCCGATGGGATTCTTGAAGCGGATGACACGATTGGGGTCGTCGCGATACGGCAGGTTCTGCTCGCGGGCGGCGCCGTTGTAGCGCGGCTTTTCCTGCCTGGCCATGGCGGCCTCGCGCATCGCGTCGAGTTCTTCGCGGGTTTCGTAGGCGTAATACGCCTTGCCTTGCGCGAGCAATTGTTCGGCAACCTCTTGATAGCGGGCAATGCGCTGGGTCTGGTAGATCGGGCCTTCGTCGTAACCCAGGCCCAGCCACTCCATCGCTTCCAGGATGGCGTCGATCGCTTCCTGGGTGCTGCGCTCGCGGTCGGTGTCTTCGATGCGCAGCACGAACTGCCCGCCGCGGTGGCGTGCCTCCAGCCAGCAATACAGAGCGGTGCGTGCGCCGCCGATGTGCAGGTAACCGGTGGGGCTGGGGGCGAAACGGGTGCGGCAGGTCATGGAGCGCTCTGCAAAACGGGAGTCGCCCGATTTTACCTTGCGCAGCGTGGCCTTGCCCGGCCCCTGGCTCAGCGGTTGCGCAGCAGGTCGCCGTACACCACGCAATCACCGTCGCTGCGGGCCGTGCCCGGCGCGTCGTACAGCACCAGCCAGGTGGGAATCTTGCCGGCCAGTTGCCTGGGCAGGTTGCAGATGGCCTCGGCGCGGTCGCAGTCCTTGCCATGCGGCAGGACTGCCGATTCCAGCAGGTCGTGCTGAAAGCGCACCGACGCGCGATTGGCGGCCAGCAAGGTGCGCGCATCCGGCCATTTGAACAGGCGGATTTCGCCGTTCAAGACCATCGTCGGCCCGGCCAGCAGATATAGATCGTCGCCGGAATAATGCAGGTCGCGGATGCCCAGCCCACCCAACTGCAGAAAATGCTTGCGCAGCAGGATGCCGTCTTCGTCCAGCGGGACCAGGCGCAGGTGGTCGCCGTGGGCTTCCACCTGGATCTCCAGCAATGCCGTCCAGCCACGCAGCACCGGCCCACGCAGGCCCAAGAGCAAGCGTTGGCCATCGACCACGATGCCTTCGATATCGAAGCCGTTGTCCTTGCCGGGGATCTTCAGGAACGGGCCGAAATGCGGGTCGTCGGCCAGCAGGTCGGTGAGCTGGTTGTGCTTGGCGTCGCCCTTGAGCCGCAGCGCCCGGCGGCCGTCGGCTGCTTCGCGCACCAACTGCGGGGTGCCGTCTTGCGCATATTCGATCGGCAGGCAGGCCAGCAGCCGGCGATTGGCATCGAGCTTCAACTTGGTCAGGCGTTTGGCGTTGTCGGCGTCGTCGCGGCCGCGCTTGGCGTTCTTGCGTTTGCTGCCGTGCGAGCCGACGACCCACAAGAATCCGTCCGACAGCCCCATGCCTTCCAGGTCGGCCTCCTCGCCGTCCTCGCCCGGCAGATCCAGCAGGTCCGCCAGCGGGAAGCTCTGCCCTTCGCCGAAGCGCAGCGTCTGCCGCTGTACGGGGTCGAGCTTGCGCAGCCGGTCCACCGCGCAGGCTTCGTCGCCGGCCACCCACAGCCAATCGTCGGTGAAGGCGGCGCCGGACAGATTGCTGTGCACCAGCGCACCGGGCGCGAATTCCAGCCGGACGCTATGCGGAATCAGGGTTTTCTTGGCCATGGGTACCTGGGGCAAGGGATCAACCGAATGCAACCAGCTTGGCACGCGTCACCTCGGGCGCCAACTGCCCCGACCAATCGCGGTCGTTGGCCACCTGTGCCTGCGCGCGACTGGCCTCGAACGCAGCGAAGTCCAACTCGGCCAGTGCCCACACTGTCTGGCCTTGCGTCTGCGCCAGCACGCCATCGGCGGGAAAGCCGACATCCATCGGCGCAAACACCGCCGCTTCGCCGGTGTTGATGTCCAGCGCCGGACTCCACGGCGCTTGGCCCGCGGTCACCGATTGGGCGACGAACACGCGATTTTCAAGCGCGCGCGCCAGGCAGCCGATGCGCACGCGCATGGCGCCGGCGGCGGTATCGGTGCAACTGGGCACGATCAACAACCGCGCACCGGCCTCGTATTGCGCGCGCACCGGCAGCGGGAACTCGCTGTCGTAGCAGATCGCAATCGCTGCGCGAATGCCGTCGAGCTCGAACACCTTCAGCGCGTCGCCCGGCTCGATCAGGCCGGTGGCTTTTTCGAAGCCGGTGAGCTGCAGCTTGTCCTGCCAGCCATGCAGGCCCTCGGGCGTGAACCAGTCGCTGCGATTGCGGTAGCGGCCATGGCCCGGATCCAGCAGAAAACTGCCGGCAATCAGATGCAGCCGATGTTCCCGCGCCAACCCCGCAAACAGCGCCAGCCATTGCCCACGCAGCGCCTGGATAGCCACCAGCGATTCGGGCAGGCCGGCAGAAATATGCGTGCCGAACGTTGCGCCCAGCTCCAGCGACAGATACTCGGGCAGCACCACCACCCGTGCACCGGCTGCGGCGGCTTCGGCGACCAGGGCCGATTGACGCGCGGCAAACGCGGCGAAATCGACAGGCTTGCCGATGGGGTATTTGGCGACGGCAATTTTCATCAGGTGGCCTTTGGGTTGTTGGATCGAAGCGGCGAAGCAATCAGAGCGCCTGGCGACGCAGTGTGCAGCGACCTTGCAGACTGCTCGCGATGCTTGTCAGTCGCTGTCGGGCGGCAGCCGCGCTCACTGCGGCAACGCACGTGTCCACACAGCCAAGCGGTGATCGATCTCGCCGTGTTGCAACTCTGCCCACTGCAGGTGCACGTGCATGCCCGGCTGCGGGGCGTAGCCACGTTTGCGCCAGAACGCCTCGCTGCCGCGGTAATCGGCTGGCTTGCGTGGGTCGTCCGGGGCACGTTCCACCGAACAGAACACGGTCAGTGCGAAGCGGCCCAGCGCGCGTGCATGCGCTTCGCGCCGGTCGAAAAATGCATGACCGATCCCCCGCCCGCGATACGCTGGCAGCAACACCGATTCGCCGAAATAGAACACGCTGGCCGGATCGATGCCTGCGGCACGGAACGGTGCGTGGAACGCGTCGCTATCGTCGAGCAGCGGCAAGCCGGTAGATGCACCGATCACCGCATCGCCATCGCGCGCCAGCACGAAGACGCTGTCTGGCGATGCCGCATAGGCCGCCAGATAGTCGCGCTCGTACGCGGCATCGCCTTGGTACAGATACGGCCAGGCGGCGAACACGCTGATACGCAGCTGCGCCACCGCATCCAGATACGGCAGCACCTGCGTGCCGCGCACCGTTTCCACCATCAACGAGGAGCCAGTCATGCCGGCCATGGTAAGCCAGCCGGGCGTGGCTGCAATGGCATGCTTCAACGCAGCCAATGACCATGGTTCGAAACGCGGGTCTGCGGCTGCTGCCACAACAACCACACCGCCGCCTCGTCGATGGCCAGCAGTACCCCGAGCAGCGCATCGGTGCTGCGTGCCCAGTGGCTGCCATTGCGCAGTCGTTGCCACGGCCCATCGCTGGGTGCCCATGCGTTGCCGGTGCGGGTGTGCTGCTGCGCTGCCGCCTGCAAGAAGGCATGCCCGCCAATGCGCAATTGCTGCACGGTGCATGCGTGGATCCGCAGGCCCACCGCCCCGTGGCGCCTGTCGCGGTTCAAGGGCAAGGCCAACAGCGCCGAGCGTTCCCAAGAATGCGGCAGCGCTGCGGGAAGCAGCGCCACCGTGTCGATGCCGGCGGGCAGCAAACGCTGCGCGCACCGGTGCAACTGTGCATACGCCAGCATGCCGGCCTCAGCGCAGGCTATTGCCAAGCCCGTCCCAATCGAGCTTGCGGGTGACCCACATGATGCTGGCCAGGATGCCTAACAACAGCAACGCCCCCATCAGCAGCGCGTTGTCTTCGGAAATCAACAGGCTGTAGAGCACCGCGTACAAGGCGGTGAGCATCACCGAAAAGCCGGCCGCACGCACCCAACTGCGCAACACACCGGACAGGTAGAAGAACTGCAGGCCGATACACGCCGCCGCCGACACCAGATAGGCCTGCCAGAATGCGATGTGTTCGGAACGGCGCACTTCCAACATATCCAACGCCGCATGGCTGGATTGCAACTGCGTCTGCGCACCGTTGGCCAGCGACGACAGCGACCAGCTCGCATCGAAGCCCTTCGGCCCGATGCTCGGTGCAGTCGGCAGGAAGCGGCCGCCGAAGGACGGGTGCTGCCAGGCCGAGCGCAGGGCGATGTCGTTGTTGTCGGCGATCGGCGCGATGGCCAGCCGACGCGTGCCGTCCAGCACGAGCTGCATGTCCACCACGTTGCCGTCCTGCAGCCGGCCGGCGACCTGGTCGGCCAGCGGCCCCAATTGGGCATGGATGCCCGCCGAACGGTCGGCCAGTGCGCCTGCGCCGCTCTCCAGCGCCAGCGTGCGGCCATCGACCTGCAGGCGCGGCGTGCCCACCAAACCGCGCACGTCGGAAATACCGATTGCCAGGTACGGCTGGCCATACACACGGCTTGGCGCGGCCGCGTAGTCGAAGGGGTCGTACTCAGCATGCAAGGTGGCCTTCCAGGAATACACCTGCACCCGATACAGGCCCACCTCGCGCACCGAGGGCACCATTTCGCCACTGAGTGTCAGGCGACGCGGCGTTTGCAGCAGCGTACCTCCGCGCTTGCGCCAGACCTTGCGCTGGTTGCCCTGCTCGTCCGGCTCGGTGACCTGCACCTCTTCGGTATACGGCAGCACCCGCACCGGCGCGATGAACTGCTGCTCGCCGGCCTTGCTCTGCGCCACCCGCTCCACCGCCTCGTCGCGGTAGCGCGCGCGGTCCTGCACCGCGCCACGGATCAGGAGCAGCGGAATCAGCAACAGTAGGATCAGCCCACCGATGGTGGCGAACCGCAATAACAGTGTCAGGGATTTCATCGGCCATCCTCAGCTTGAGAGATGGCCAGGGTGCGCTGCGCCGGTGTCGGCGGTTTGAGGCGAATTTGAAGCGAATGTGAAATGGGCGACCGGCTATGCGGCAACCGGCACTGTGACGCACTGACGAAATACGGTCTTTGAAACTCCAAAGTGCAACACGCGCCCAAAACAAGCTTCCGTTTGATCGGCAGCACTTCGCCTTGCCGCCGCAGGCATCGTCATTTACGCGTAACGATGCGTGGGCAGGTGCGCAGCCCCGAATCTTCCTTTTTATCTGATCGCGGCTTCCGGTTCGCTGTTCTTCGATGAGGGCTTGAGCCGCATGCCTACTCGGCGGCGGTTTGGTCACTGCGCACGACTGCATTCCTCTCTTGCCTGGAGCTGTCTTTCATGAACACGCAACGTTCGCTCGCCCTTTGCCTGCTCGCCGCCCTGAGCCTGACCGCCGCTACCACGCAGGCGGCAGTGCACGGCATGGGCCTGAAGCCTTCGTCGCTGATGCAGCCAGTCACCCCGTTGTTCGGTACCGAAAGCGTCAGCAAACCGCTGCCTGCCAGTGTCGACCTGACTGCATGGGCAATCACGCCGGGCGACCAAGGCCAGGTCGGATCATGCGCGTCATGGGCGATCGCTCACACCCTGACCGGTTGGTATGCCAACGCCAACAAACAGGCCCAGACGCGCTTTGCCCCGATGTACCTGTACAGCCAGGTCAACGGCGGCGAGGATGAAGGCTCCACCATGGAAGCGCCGCTGGAGATCGCGCTTGCGCAGGGCATCGACACCGAGCAGCACTATTCGTGGGGCAACTACGACTGGAAACACCAACCCACTGCCGCCGACAAGGCCAACGCTGCCAAGAACCCGACGCCGTATCGCCACTACACCGTGCTGTATTCGGGTAAAGGCAATGGCGGACGCGCCTTGATCGAACAGATCAAGCTCGCCCTTGCCTCCTCCACGCCGGTGGCGATCGGCTTCAATGTGCGCCAGGGCTTTGACGAGCTGACTCCCAAGAATCAGGTCGATTACGACACCAAAACGGCGATTCGCGGCGGGCATGGCGTCATCGCGCTGGGCTACGACAGCCAAGGGCTGATCGTGGAAAACAGCTGGGGCACCCAATGGGGCAACAAGGGCTTCGGCAAACTGTCCTGGTCGGTGGTCGCCAAGGATGTGATCGTCGCCGACGTGGTGCACTAGGACAGCGCGGCCGCACGCCGTGCGCTGCGATTGATGCGGGCGCGGCATGTGCTCTGGCGCATGCCGCAGCCTTGAACGCACACTGGCCACCGGCGCCAGCCAACCGCGACAACTGCCTGCAGCGACTCAGCCGATCGGCAGGCGCAACACTGCACGCGCACCGCCACCGTGACGATTGCCCAGCGTCACGTCCCCGCCATGCAGGCGCGCAACCTCGCGCACGAACGGCAAGCCAAGGCCGGAGCTGCGCTGACCGGTCTGCGGGCGTGCCAGCGAACAGAAACGCTCGAAGACGCGCCCAAGCGCGTAATCCAGCACGTCACTGCCACGGTCTTCGACCACAAACTCCCAATGTCCATCGCGCAGCAGCGCGCGCAGGCGCACATGGCTGTCGTGCTTCGAAAACGCGATGGCGTTTTCGAGCAGATTGATCAGTGCCTGTCTCGGCAGAAAACCATCGCCGAGTACGTGCTGATCGCCTGAGATCCCGGCTCCTGCATCCACCTCCACGGTTACGCCCGCAGCCGCTGCACGCCGCAGCGCCACCGCGTCCGCGGCAGCCTGCAGCAGCCCGCCAACACCGATGCGCTCGCGCTTCTGCAGCCAGCCGTGCTGCTCCACCTCGGCCAGTGCCAGCAGCTTGTCGATGGTTTCGGTGAGCCGGTGTTCCTGTACACAGATGGTGGCAACGAAATGCTGGCGGTCGGCCTCCGGCAGTGACTCGGTCGACAACTCCGAGGCACCGCGAATCGCCGCCAGCGGGCTTTTCATCTCATGCGTCAGCGACTGCACGTACTGCTCCACGTACGCCCTTGCCTTCCAGCTTGCGGCGCATGCTCTCCAGCGCCTGTCCCAGATCGCCGATTTCATCGCCACGCGGTTGGGGCGGCGGCACCGGAATGCCGGCGCTCACCGCCTGCGCATAGCGATTGAGCCGGCCAATGCCGCGCATCAGCCACCAGGTCATCAAGATGCCGATCAGTGCAGAGATGCCGATCAACCAGGCGCCGCGCTGCAGGATATTGCGCTGGCTGGCTTCGATAAACGGGTCGATGCTGCGGTTGGGCTGCGCCACGGTCAGCACGCCGATCAGTTTCTTGGAGTCGTCCGGCGCGTAGATCGGCGCGGCCACATGCATCACTGTTGCAGTGGGGTCGCCATCGATTTCCGGGCTGGAACGCGCGCCGTATTCGCCGCGCAGGGTGCGGTAGAAATCATTCCAGCGCGAGTTGTCGCGGCCCACATCGCGGCCCAGCGAATCGAACACCACCACCCCGCGCGCATCGGTGACGGTGACGCGGTAATCCACGTTGTTCTTGCGGAAGCGCCACACCCACGCCTTTGGGTCGCGCTGCTGCGCCCTTGCCACGTTGCGCGCGAAGCTGCCATCGGCAAGCGTGCCGGCAGCCAGTTCGCTGCTGGCGATTTCCGCCAGCACATTGGCCGCATCCACCAGCGTGGATTCCATCGCCTGGCGCACGCCTGGCTTGACCTCGTTGACGAACACGTGCATCACGAAAAACGCGGCCAGGCCCACGATCAGGAAGAAATCCAGAAACAGCTTGAGACCGAGCCGCATGTCAGCGCGCAGCCTCGCTCAGGTCGCCACGTGCGTGCCAGCGCATACCTACACTTCCAACGCGTAACCAAGGCCACGGTGGGTGCGGATCGGGTCGGCCGGCACGCCGGCCAGGCGCAGCTTGCTGCGTAGCGTCTTGATGTGGGTGTCGACGGTGCGGTCTGCGCTGTCGGCGCTGGCATCCCCAGCCGCGGTCCATCAGCTGCGCGCGGCTCAGGATCGCACCGGGACGCTGCAACAACGCTGCCAGCAGCGCGTATTCGTAGCGTGTCAGTGGCAGCAGGGTCTGGCCATAGCGGATGCGGCTGCCCTCGCGGTCGATCGCAAAGGCACCGTGTGGCTGCCAGCCCGATTCGGCCTGCGCGTCCGCATGGCGTCGACGCAGGCGCGCACGCACGCGCGCCACCAGCTCGCGCGGCGAGAACGGCTTGGCCATGTAATCGTCGGCACCCAGCTCCAGGCCAAGCACGCGGTCGATCTCGTCGTTGCGCGCGGTCAGAAAGATCACCGGCACCTCGCTGAAACTGCGCAACGTGCGGCACACCTCGAACCCGTTGATGTCCGGCAGGCCCACGTCGAGGACCACCACATCGGCAGGATCGGCGCGTAGACGCGTCAGCACATCGCGGCCCAGCAGGCAATGCTCGGGCGCATAGCCCTCGCTGCGCAGCGCGTAGAGCACCGTATCGGCAATGGCTGCTTCGTCTTCGACGACGAGCACGCGGGCGGCAGACTCGGACATGCCGCGCAGCATACCGGCATGCGGGTACGGCCTACAGGTGGAGGTGGGCCACGCATGGCGTGGCAAGACAGGACGCACACCCCATGCTGCTCGCGGTATCACGCGGCATCTGGCTGTCGCCACCGCGCGCTTGCACCGCGTCGCCCGGAATGGGCAGCAACAAATCGCGCCGCAGCCTCTACACTGCCGCGATGAACTATCGCCACGCCTTCCATGCCGGCAACCATGCCGACGTGCTTAAGCACATCGCCCTGCTTGCCTTGATCGACAGCCTCAAGCGCAAGGACACCCCGCTCTTCGTGCTCGATACCCACGCCGGGCGCGGCCGCTACCAACTCGGTGGCGAAGAGAGCCGCAAGACCAACGAGGCCGATGCCGGCGTGATGCGGCTGATGGCTAAGGCCAGCTTGCCCGAGGTGGTCGAGCGCTATCTGCGCGCGGTGCAGGCCGACAACCACACCGTCGCCCGCCCGGCCACGCCCGGCCAGAAGCCGGCGCGCCCTACCGCCGGCATCCAGATCAACCATTACCCCGGCTCGCCGTTGCTGGCTGCGCAAGCACTGCGCGAGCAGGACCGCATGGCATTTTGCGAACTGCAGCCCGACGAAGCCGAGGCGCTCAAGGCCTTGTTCGCCAGGGACAGCCGGGTGCGCGTGCACGCCGGCGACGGGTATGCGGCAATCCGCGCCTTCCTGCCGCCGCGGGCTGGCGAAACCAAGATCGGCCGCGGGCTGATGCTGATCGACCCGCCCTACGAAGCGCAGAACGCCGAATACCCGCAGATCATCCATAGCGTGCGCGAGGCGCTGGCGCGCTGGCCGCAGGCGATCTGCATGGTGTGGTATCCGATCAAGCTGCGCCGCAGCCTGCAGCCCTTCATGCGCAAGGCCGCCGCGCTGCCGGCCAAGTCGGTGCTGGTCGCCGAGCTGCAGGTGCGCCCGGACGACTCACCGCTGCGCCTGACCGGCAGCGGGCTGCTGAT
The DNA here is from genome assembly GCF_001304695.1 of Xanthomonas axonopodis. Taxonomy (GTDB): domain Bacteria; phylum Pseudomonadota; class Gammaproteobacteria; order Xanthomonadales; family Xanthomonadaceae; genus Xanthomonas; species Xanthomonas axonopodis. The sequence continues at coordinate 30,762 of NZ_JFAQ01000054.1, read as the reverse complement.
CGTCAACGCGCCCTGGCAATTCGACCAGATGCTGGCGCCGGCGTTGCCGGTGCTCAAGCAGCATCTCGGCGAGCCCGGCGCCTCGACCCGGCTGGAGTGGCTGCGCCAGGACGGCTGAGCCGGCAGACGCGTGTGCCTACTCATCACGGTGGGTATGCAGGCGTTGTCGTTGCACCGCTGTAATGGCCCGCGCCATGCGCGCCGCGTCGGCGACACAGCAGTTGCCGCGAACACCTTCAGCGCAGCGCAGACAAGCGGCCGCTGCACCGGATGCACATGTCCCAGGAAGGCCAGGCCGGGTGACAACCGCCTTCTGGCAGCCCCGTTGCTTCCACTCGGCTGCCACAGTGCGCGCCCCATCACGCTCACGACCGGCTCACGGCTCCGCTCGTTACAGTTGTGTGAGAAGCACTGCCATCTCCTGTCGGCCCCCGGCGGCACACCGGATTCATTCACGGTTGCGCGTCGGGCTGGTGCCAGAATCTTCCGATCTTTAAGGAACACCGGTCATGGCCATTCGCAATCGCATGCCTCCCTGGCATGAAAACTTCAGCCTGCCCAATGGCCGCACCCTTCTGCTTCGCCCGATCCGTCCGGAGGATGGTCCGCCGCTGCAGGGAGCTTTCAACCTGTTGGGACCGGAGGAAATTCGCGCCCGCTTTGTGCGCTCCTCCACCGAAATCACCACCGATATGGTGCAGCGCCTGACCCATCCCAACCCCAAGAGCGAGATTGTGCTGGTCGCCGCCGAGCAAATGCCGCCCGGCGAAGCGCTGGTGGGCGCGGTCGCGCGCGCCGCGCTGGTACCGGGCACCCGCCAGGCCGAATACACCATCCTGGTCAGCAGCTTCGTCGCCGGCCAGGGGCTTGGGCGGCAGCTGATGCGCAAGCTGGTCAAGTGGGCACGGCGCAAGTACCTGGACTGCCTGTTCGGCGATGTGCTGCAAAGCAATGTGCCGATGCTGCAGTTGGCCGAATCGCTGGGCTTCAAGCCGCAGGCGCATCCGGAGTCGCCGGAGCTGGTGCGGATGGTATTGGAGCTGGATGCTTGAGTTGCTGGGATTGGGGATTCGTTAAAAGCGCTTTGGCTGTTGGTTTGATGCGGATCTTTGCCTGCCCGCGGTCGCGGGACACGCCCCGGGTATGGCCTTGGGAGCTCTTCTGCGGCATGCACTGCGCGTAAAGCGGGACCTGTCGAGTGGGGCGGTGCACACGAGAGCCGCACAGACGCTTTCCAAGTCGGTCAATCGTTGGCTTCGCCCTCGCCCTCGCCCTGGCGGTGACCTCTCAAGTTTCAGAACGAAGCTATCCGCGGTAGCGGCCACCGACCACGCAATGCCCTGCTTTCAATTGCCCCGCAGCCAACTGTCTGGTGCGGTGTCCTCGCCGATTGCGGGACCGTTGGCGGCATGGATGCCGCCATCGAGCCTACACGGACGTACTTGCGGCGTGTCCTGCAAGCGGTGAGGACGCCGCGCACTCGACCAGCAGCCCGGAATTGGGCCTTCCAGACTCCGCACGACGCGCGCCCCGCAAGCGCCCACGCTGGACCGCCCGGCGTTCTCCTTTCACACCAGATGGACCGGCTGCAGCAGGGGCTCTGATAAAATTGTGGGCTGATGCCGTCGCCTACCTTCCCCTCCCCGCCGCTGCCCAAGTCCGGCCAGCTCCGCGCCTACTGGCGCGCTCCGTCCTCTCCGACTGCGCTGGCATGGTCGATTGCGCGGGCAACCGAAGCGCATGCCGGCCCGCTCCTGGTCATCGCACGCGATAACCAGAGCGCGCATCAGATCGAAGCCGATCTGCATGCCTTGCTCGGCGAGCACGCTGCGCTGCCGGTGGTGCCGTTTCCCGATTGGGAAACCCTACCCTACGACCAGTTCAGCCCGCACCCGGAAATCATCAGCCAGCGGCTGGCCGCCCTGCACCGCCTGCCCGGCCTGACCCGCGGCGTGGTGATCGTGCCGGTGCAGACCTTGCTGCAGCAGTTGGCGCCGCTGAGCTACATCGTCGGCGGCAGCTTCGATCTCACCGTTGGCCAGCGTCTGGATCTGGATGCGGAAAAGCGCCGCCTGGACAGCGCCGGCTACCGCAATGTGCCGCAGGTGATGGACCCGGGCGATTTCGCGATGCGCGGCGGCCTGCTGGACGTGTTCCCGATGGGCGCGGACACGCCCTTGCGCGTCGAGCTGCTGGACGAGGACATCGATTCGATCCGCGTGTTCGACCCGGAATCTCAGCGCTCGCTGGACAAGGTGGACGCGGTCAAGATGCTGCCGGGCCGCGAAGTGCCGATGGACGATGCCAGCGTGGAACGCGTGCTGGCCTGCCTGCGCGAACGCTTCGACGTGGATACCCGGCGCAGCGCGCTGTACCAGGACCTGAAATCCGGGCTGGCGCCATCGGGCATCGAGTATTACCTGCCGATGTTCTTCGCCAAGACCGCGACATTGTTCGATTACCTTGACAAGCGCGTGCTGCCGGTGATTGCGACCGGCGTGTCCAATGCCGCCGACGCATTCTGGACCCAGGCGCAGAACCGCTACGAACAGCGCCGCCACGATGTGGAACGCCCGCTGCTGCCGCCGGACGAGCTGTACCAATCACCGGATGCGCTGCGTGAGCGGCTCAACAAGCTGGCGCGCATCGAAGTGTGGGCCAGCGATCATGCGCGCATCGATGAGGCCGCCCCGCTCGGCGACCAACCGTTGCCGCCGCTGCCGGTGGCTGCAAAAGACGCGCCGGCCGGTCAGGCACTGGCGACGTTCCTGAGCCATTATCCGGGCCGCGTGCTGGTCGCTGCAGATTCGGCCGGCCGCCGCGAAGCCTTGATGGAAGTGCTGGCCGCCGCGCAGTTGAAACCGGGGCTGGTCGCCGATGTGCCGGCGTTCCTGGCGGGCACGCTGCGTTTTGGCATCACCGTGGCGCCGCTGGAAGACGGCTTTGCGCTGGATCAGCCGCAGATTGCGCTGTTGACCGAGCGCCAGCTGTTCCCGGAGCGGGCCAATCAGCCGCGCCGCACACGTCGGGTCGGACGCGAGCCGGAAGCGATCATCCGCGACCTGGGCGAGCTGTCCGAAGGCGCGCCGATCGTGCACGAGGATCACGGAGTGGGCCGCTACCGCGGCCTGATCGTGCTCGATGCCGGTGGCATGCCTGGCGAATTTCTGGAAATCGAATACGCCAAAGGCGACCGGCTGTATGTGCCGGTGGCGCAGCTGCACCTGATCAGCCGCTACTCCGGCGCCTCGGCGGAAACCGCGCCGTTGCATTCGTTGGGCGGCGAGCAATGGACCCGTGCCAAGCGCAAGGCGGCCGAAAAGGTCCGCGACGTCGCTGCCGAATTGCTGGAGATCCAGGCGCGCCGCCGCGCGCGCGCGGGTCTGGCGTTGCAGGTGGACCGGGCGATGTACGAGCCGTTCGCGGCTGGATTTCCGTTCGAAGAAACCGGCGACCAGCTTGCCGCCATCGATGCGACGCTGCGCGATTTGGGTAGCAGCCAGCCGATGGACCGTGTGGTGTGCGGCGACGTCGGTTTCGGCAAGACCGAAGTGGCAGTGCGTGCAGCGTTCGCCGCCGCCAGCGCCGGCAAGCAGGTGGCCGTACTGGTGCCGACCACACTGCTGGCCGAACAGCATTACCGCAATTTCCGCGACCGCTTCGCGGATTACCCGATGAAGGTGGAAGTGCTCTCGCGCTTCAAGAGCACCAAGGAAATCAAGGCCGAACTGGAAAAGGTGGCCAGCGGCGAGATCGACGTGATCATCGGCACGCACCGGCTGCTGCAGCCGGACGTGAAGTTCAAGGATCTCGGGCTGGTCGTGGTCGACGAGGAACAGCGCTTCGGCGTGCGGCAAAAAGAAGCGCTCAAGGCGATGCGTGCCAACGTGCATCTGCTCACGCTCACCGCCACGCCCATCCCGCGCACGCTCAACATGGCCATGGCCGGCCTGCGCGACCTGTCGATCATCGCAACCCCGCCGCCGAACCGCCTGGCGGTGCAGACCTTCATCACCGCGTGGGACAACACGCTGCTGCGCGAAGCCTTCCAGCGCGAACTCAGTCGCGGTGGTCAGCTGTATTTCCTGCATAACGATGTGGAAAGCATTGTCCGCATGCAGCGCGATCTTTCGGAGCTGGTGCCGGAAGCGCGCATCGGCATCGCGCATGGGCAGATGCCCGAGCGTGAGCTGGAACGGGTGATGCTGGAGTTCCAGAAGCAGCGCTTCAATGTGCTGCTGTCGACCACGATCATCGAATCGGGCATCGACATTCCCAACGCCAACACCATCATCATCAACCGCGCCGACCGTTTTGGCCTGGCACAGTTGCATCAGTTGCGCGGCCGCGTCGGTCGCTCGCATCACCGCGCCTATGCGTACCTGGTGGTGCCGGATCGCCGCTCGATGACCTCCGATGCCGAGAAGCGCCTGGAAGCGATTGCCTCGATGGACGAGCTCGGTGCGGGCTTTACGCTGGCCACGCACGACCTGGAAATCCGCGGCGCCGGTGAGTTGCTCGGCGAAGACCAGAGCGGCCAGATGGCCGAGGTCGGCTTCAGCCTCTATACCGAACTGCTCGAGCGCGCGGTGCGCAGCATCCGCCAGGGCAAGCTGCCCGACCTGGATGCCGGCGAGGAAGTGCGCGGCGCCGACGTCGAACTGCACGTGGCCTCGCTGATTCCCGAGGATTATCTGCCCGACGTGCACACGCGCCTGACCTTGTACAAGCGCATTTCCAGCGCCCGCGACCCCGATGCGCTGCGCGAACTGCAGGTGGAGATGATCGACCGCTTCGGCCTGTTGCCGGATCCGGTCAAGCACCTGTTCGCCATTGCCGAGCTCAAGCTGCAGGCCAATGCGTTGGGCGTGCGCAAGCTGGATCTGGGCGAAAACGGCGGGCGGCTGGTGTTCGAGGCCAAGCCGGCGATCGACCTGATGACCATCATCCAGATGATCCAGAAACAGCCGAAGATCTACACCATGGATGGCCCCGACAAACTGCGCATCAAGCTGCCGATGCCCGAAGGCGCCGACCGTTTCAATGCGGCACGCGGCCTGTTGGCGGCGCTGGCACCGGGGTAGAGCCGCAGTCACGTCTGCAACTACGGCTGCACGTGCGCAGCCGGTCCAACGATTGAGAAATCACTCGCCTGGGGGTCACGCAAGCGCTGGCGGTTGGCGCAACAGCACGCAGTCCGCATGGAGGAACCCGGGCCCACCATCGAAGAGACGATCCAGATGCAGATTGATCCGACCTCGCTGGAATCGGATATCTTCGTCGGCATTTACTGCGAAGTAGATTTGCGAAGCGTGATTTCACGATACTGACCGCGATCACCATATCGCCGCCCTTTCTTCTCTAACTCGGCGCACAGCCTGTTTTCGTCGCAGGGAACGATATTTGCGCGGGCTACGCGGTCCAGATAGGCGATCTCCGCGCGGCGCTGCTTGGCGTCGGCCAGAATGGGTTGGGCTGCCTTGACTGCGTAGCCTACCGCCGCAAGGCACATGATTGCCCCGACGGCCATCGCAGCCAATCCGATCCACATGCGTCGCGTCGCCGTTGCTTCCAGGCTGTGCTGTGCTTGCGCATACCGATAGGTGGCATGCTCCAGCGTCTGCCCTGCATCGACCATCTTCTTGGTGAACCGAGCAGCGGCCGGTTCCAGCGTTTGCGTCAACGCCTGATTGCTCAATTGCGTCAGACGTGGGAGCGCGTTCTCCACCACCCGGTTGATACGTTGATCGGCGCCGTTGACCGCGCTCTGTAATAGCTGCAGCTGGTGCCGGACCAGATCTTCCAGGCTGTGCTCTGCTCGCTGTTGCACGGCAATCAAGGTGGCCAGGACATCGATCGCTTCCTGCAATGCCTGATTGGATGCCTTCACCGCGGCATCAGCGTCGGCGAAGACAACTCTGCCCTGTAAATCCATTGTGTTGTTCCTCTCAAAAAAGTCGATGCGCTGCACGAGCGGCCGATTCAACCGCCTCCTCCGCCTCCTGCGCCTCCTGCGCCTCCTGCGCCTCCTGCGCCTCCTGCGCCTCCTGCGCCTCCTGCGCCTCATGCGCCTCCTCCATCGCCTCCACCGTCGCCTCCACCGTCGCCACCCTGCGGCCCGCCCTGCATCATCGGTCCATGAGCAAACTGCGGCAGCGTCATCACCATCACCGGGCCGCGGCTGGTTTGCACTTCTGCCGGCATGTCCATTGCCAACGCCTGGCGTACGCCGACCTGTTCCTGCGCTTCCTGCATGGCCTTGGCTTCCAGGTGTTCACGGCCGCGCTGGATCAGGGCATGCGTGCTGGCGCTGCTGGCAATCCGCTTCAAGGCTTCATCGATCGCCACGTCGTTCTTGGAGTCGATGGCGTGCGTTTGCCTCTGCTGCGATGGATGGCCCTGACAAACTGCGCATCAAACTGCCGATGCCCGAAGGCGCCGACCGTTTCAATGCGGCACGCGGCCTGTTGGCGGCATTGTGACCGGGCTGAGGCACTGCGGCGCCCGCAAGCGGCGACCGCACCGAGCGCGACCATCCGTGTGAAGAGCGACCAGGCAGGCGAGCCCCCTGCCTGATCGCGCTGGCCGGTCTATGGCAGCCATCGCGCCACGCATCCGGCGCAGACAAAGAGCCTGCCGGCGCCTTACGCGCGCGAGCAAGTAGGAGCGTCACCTGCCACGCCGTGCCGGAACGGGGCGAACTGTCCAACAAGACAGGCCCGAACAGTCTCCCTGAGCTTGCTTCCGACAAAGCTGAGCAATTAATCCGCAGGCGGTGACGGGCTTCGCAAATCCGTCATCGCGCTGAATTTTGCCTAAATATTTCCAAGAGGCGCCGATACCTGCATAGACCGGCATGGCCGTGTGCAGCGTTGCTCACACACACCCGCGCCGTCGCGACCTTCCCAAGCCATGGCGCGCACCCGTGCGCCATCGCACCGCTTGAGGCACCGATGAACACGCCACTGTCCGATCTACCCGCGCCGCTGACACTTGCCCTGGAGGGTGAGATGACCATTCGCCGCGCCGCCGAGCTCAAGCCGTTGCTGCAGCCGGCCTTGCTGCATCCGGGTGGATTGCATCTGGATCTGGCCGCCGTCAGCGAGATCGATACCACCGGCCTGCAATTGTTGCTGGCCACCAAGCAGGCGATCCAGGCCGATGGCCGCCCGTTTTCGCTGACCGATTCCAGCCGCGCCGTGGTCGATGTCATCGAACTGCTCGGCCTGCTCGAGGCCCTGTACCCGCATGCGGTTGCAGGCCTGGGCGAACGAATTCACTAACGGACTGGTGACGCGCGCATGGACATGAACCAGCTGATGCAGACCTTCCTGGCCGAGAGCCGGGACCTGCTCGAAGACATGGAACGGCATCTGCTCGAAGCCGAGCGGGGCGAACCGTCGCCGGATGCGGTCAATGCCATCTTCCGCGCCGCGCACACCATCAAGGGCTCAGGTGGCCTGTTCGACCTGCCGCAGCTGGTCGGCTTCACCCATGTGGTCGAAAGCGTGCTGGATCTGGTCCGCGACCAAGCGCTGAGCTTGAGCTCGGAACTGATCGGGCTGCTGCTGGTGTGCTGCGACCATATCCATGCCCTGGTGGAAACCGCCGCAGACCCGAGCCACGCCGACCCGGTCGCGCTGGCCGCCGAAGCCGAGCCGCTGCTGGCGCAATTGCAGACGTATCTGCAACGCAGCGCCTGCGGCGTCACTGCAGCCGCCGTTGCGCAAGGCGCACCGGAAAAGCAGAGCGGTTACTGGCGCATCACCCTGAAACTGTTTGCCGACGCGCTGCGCTTCGGCAATTCGCCGCTCAAGCTGATTCGCAACCTGCGCAGCCTGGGCTCGGTCGAATCGATCAACACCGACATCAGCCAGCTGCCGGCATTCGACGACCTCGACCCGGAAGCCAACTACCTTGGTTTTCAGATCCTGCTGCGCAGCGATGCCGACCGCGCCGCCATCGAAGAGGTGTTCGAATTCGTCCGCGACGATTGCGATCTGGAGATCGTGTCGGTTCCGGCGCCATCGGATGCCGCTGAATTGCTCACCGTCGAGATGGCAGCCAGCCCCGCGCCGAACAAGTCGCTTGCTGCAGTCCCCAGCGCCGCTTCGGCCCCAGGCCGTGCCGCGCCGGACGCTGCCGCGCGCAGCGCCGACGCGCGCTCCATCCGCGTGGACGCCGACAAGCTCGATCGCATGATCGATCTGGTCGGCGAACTCATCATCGCCGTGTCCAGCACCAGTGCCAATGCGCAACGCACCGGCGATGCGCAGTTGCTGGAATCGGCCTCGATCCTGGCTGGCCTGGTCGAAGACGTGCGCGAAAGCGCGTTGCAGCTGCGCATGGTCAAGATCGGCGGCACCTTCAGCCGCTTCCAGCGCGTGGTGCACGACGTGGCCCGCGAACTCGGCAAGGACATCGCGCTGGTGGTGGCCGGCGAAGACACCGAATTGGACAAGTCGGTGGTGGAAAAGATCGGCGACCCGCTCACCCATCTGGTGCGCAATGCGATGGACCACGGCATCGAGCCGGCAGACGTGCGGGTGGCGCGCGGCAAGCCTGCGCGCGGCACCGTCGGGCTCAACGCATATCACGACTCCGGCAGCATCGTCATCCAGATCACCGACGACGGTGGCGGCTTGAACCGCGACCGCATCCTGGCCAAGGCGCTCGAACGTGGCCTGATCGAACCAGGCCGCCAACTCAGCGACCGCGACGTCTTCGCGATGATCTTCGAACCGGGGTTTTCCACTGCGGAAAAGGTCACCAATCTGTCCGGGCGCGGCGTGGGCATGGACGTGGTCAAGCGCAACATCACCGCACTGCGCGGCACGGTCGACATCGACAGCGCCGCCGGCGTGGGCACCACCATCTCGGTGCGCCTGCCGCTGACGCTGGCCATCATCAACGGCTTCCAGGTCGGCGTGGGCAAATCGGTCTTCGTGGTGCCGCTGGATGTGGTCGAAGAGTGCGTGGAGTTCATCCCCGACTACGCCAGCGACTACATCGACCTGCGCGGCAGCGTGTTGCCCTACGTGCGCCTGCGCAAACTGTTCGCGCTGGGCGGCAAGACGCCGGCGCGCGAAAGCATCGTGGTGATCCGCCAGGGCGCGCAGCGTTTTGGCCTGGTGGTGGACACCCTGCTCGGCGAATGGCAGACGGTGATCAAGCCGCTGTCCAAGGTCTTTGCGCAGGTCAAAGGCATCAGCGGCTCGAGCATTCTGGGAAGCGGCGATGTCGCACTGATTTTGGATGTGCCCAGCCTGATTCAGCAGTTGCATCCCAACCAGGATGCGTTGGCGGCCTGAACGCCCGCGCCATCACTCCCGTACGCACCGTCGTTTGTCGTTACCTGACCCCAGGAAGCTATCGTCATGTCACACCGTCTCCCGATCGCTACGCAGTTGTGGTTCACCGCCGCGCTTGCAATCGCCCTGCCCGTTGTCGTGGTCGTCGCCGGCGTGGCGCTGACGCTCTCGCACGCGGCCTTGCTGGGTACCAGCATCGTTGCAGCATTGATCAGCGGCGCCTTGCTGGTCTGGGCAATCCGTATCGCCAGCGCGTCGCTGGAGATGGCCACCACCACGCTGGACGCGTTCTCGCGCGGTAACTTCGACGTGGCGCTGCCGCAAGTGCGCGACGACCAGGCCAGCGATGTCCTGCGCGGGCTGCGCAAGGTGCAGAGCGGCATCCGCCACGTCAACGAGGAAATCAACCGCGTTTCTCGCGAACACGATGCCGGGCAGATCGACGCGCGCATCGATGTGGCGCGCTTCGATGGCGATTTCCGCACCATGGGCGATGGCATCAACCGCATGGTCGCCAGCCATATCGCCGTGAACAAGCAAGCGATGACATGCGTCGCAGAGTTCGGCCGGGGCAATTTTGCCGCCGAACTCGAGCGCCTGCCGGGCAAGAAGGCCTTCCTCAACGAGGTGGTGGACCAGATCCGCGGCAACCTCACCGGCATGGTCGCCGAGGTCAATCGCATGTCGGCCGAGCACGATGCCGGCGATATCGATGTGGTCATCGACACCCAGCGCTTCACCGGCGATTTCCGTCGCATGGCCGAAAGCATCAACGCGATGGTGGCCAGCCATATCGCGGTCAAGAAACAGGCGATTGCCTGCGTCAGCGAATTCGGCCGCGGCAACTTCACCGCACAGCTGCCGTTGCTGCCGGGCAAGAAGCGCTTCATCAACGACACCATCGAACAGGTGCGCGGCAACCTCACCGGCCTGATCGCCGAGATCAACCACATGTCGGCCGAACATGAAGCCGGCGACATCGATGTGGTCATCGACAGCAGCCGCTTCGATGGCGACTTCCGCAGCATGGCGCTGGGCATCAACCAGATGGTGGGTGCGCATATCGCGGTCAAGAAGCTGGCGATGGGCGTGGTGGCCGAATTCGGCCGCGGCAACTTCGACGCACCGCTGGCGCAGCTGCCGGGCAAGAAGGCCTTCATCAACGACACCGTGGAGCGCGCGCGCGGCAACCTGCGCAGCATTTCCGAAGTGATCCAGGTCATGGGCGCGATGGCCGAAGGCGACCTCACCCACACCGTGGAAGGCCGCTACGAAGGCGCATTCGCCGACATGCAGCGCTACGTCAACACCACCATGAGCCGCCTCACCGAGATCGTCGACGAGGTCAACCGCAATGCCGAAAACCTGGCCAGTGCATCGGAAGAGGTCAGCGCCACCGCTCAGGCGCTGGCCCAGGCCGCCAGCGAACAGGCGGCCGGCGTGGAAGAAACCAGCGCCTCGCTGGAGCAGATGACCGCCTCCATCGCACAGAACACCGAAAACGCGCGCGTCACCGACAGCATGGCGGCCAAGGCCGCCAGCGAAGCGGCCGACGGCGGCGATACCGTGCGCGCCACCGTGGTGGCGATGAAGGAGATCGCCAAGAAAATCGGCATCATCGACGACATCGCGTATCAGACCAACCTGCTGGCGCTCAATGCCGCCATCGAAGCGGCGCGTGCCGGCGAACACGGCAAGGGCTTTGCCGTGGTCGCCGCCGAAGTGCGCAAGCTGGCCGAGCGCAGCCAGATCGCTGCGCAGGAAATCGGCGAAGTGGCCGGCTCCAGCGTGGAACTGGTCGAAAGCGCCGGCCGCGTGCTCGGCGAGATGGTGCCTTCGATCCGCCGCACCTCTGACCTGGTGCAGGAAATCGCCGCCGCTTCCGAAGAACAGACCGCCGGTGTCAGCCAGATCAATACCGCCGTGGGCCAGTTGAACCAGACCACCCAATCGGCCGCCGCCAATGCCGAAGAACTGGCCGCCACCTCGGAAGAGATGAGCGCGCAGGCCGAACAGCTGCAGCAGCTGATGGGCTTCTTCCGGCTGGGCAACGGCGGCCGTGGCGCCACGTCGGGCAGCAGCAGGCGGGCACCACGCAGAATCGCAGCGCATGCGCCTGCCGTTGTGAGCAGCGCGCCGCCGCGACGCACCAGCGTACGCCAGCTCAGTGCCGTGGCCGCCACCGCCGATGCGATCGACGAATCGCAATTCGCCAGCTTCTGAGGAGCCGACGATGCAAGCGCGCCCTGCAACCAACCACGAGGTGCCCTCATCGACGGCACCACAGCAATACCTGACCTTTCTGCTGGGCCGGGAGATGTTCGGCCTGGGCATCCTGGGCATCAAGGAAATCATCGAATACCGCGTGCCGACCGATGTGCCGATGATGCCGCCAGCGTTGCGCGGGGTGATCAATCTGCGCGGTGCAGTGGTGCCGGTGGTCGACCTGCAGCAACGTTTCGGCCGCAACGCCAGCACGATCACCAAGCGCAGCTGCATCGTGATCGTGGAGATCGCGCATGGTGAGCTGCATCAAGTGCTCGGGCTCTTGGTGGATGCGGTCAGCGAAGTGCTGGACATTGCGCCCTCCGACATCGTCGACACGCCCAGCTTCGGCGCCGGCATCGCGCGTGACTTCATCCACGCCATGGGCAAGATCGGCGAGCGCTTCGTGATCCTGCTCGATGCCGATGCCGTGCTGGGCAACGACACGCTTGCCCAGCTGCCGGCCGCCGAGCTGGCGGACTGACCTCACGCATGCACTCAAGGACTCCCATGCGCCCCGCCCTTCTCTCCTGCAATTGCACGCTGGCCGGCCCGGTCCTGGTCGTGGACGACAGCGTGGTCCAGCGCGAACACGCCATGGCGCTGTGTCGCCAGCTCGGCGCAAGCGTGGTCGACGGTGCCGTCGACGGAAATGCGGCACTGGAGTGGCTGACGCGCGCTCAGGCGCCATCGTTGTTGCTGGTGGATCTGGAAATGCCGGGCATGGACGGCGTGCAGTTGCTCGACGCCCTGGCGCGCAGCAAATACAGCGTGCCGGTGGTGGTGGTGTCGCAACGTGGCGGTGCCTTGATCGATGCGGTGATGCAACTCAGCCGCAGTGCCGGCGTGCGCGTGCTCGGCGGCATCGAAAAGCCGATGAACCTGCAAGATCTGGCCACCGTGCTGGAGTGCGAACCGGAGCCGGCCGCCGACGCCCCGGCGTTCCCACCGGTGGCGATCTCGCCGCTGATGTCCAGCGGTGGCGCCGCTGCCTCGCGGCTGGACCGTGCCATGCGCCGCGGCGAGATTCGCGTGGCCTACCAACCCAAGCTCGATCTGAAGGACGGCCGGTTACGTGGCGTGGAAGCGCTCGCACGTTGGCGCCGCCCGCAAGGCGACATGATCGGCCCTGACCGTTTCATTCCGCTGGCCGAACGCGAAGGCTTGATTCACGCGCTGACGCAGCAGGTCATCGACAAGGCCATCGCGCAATTGGTGGACTGGCGTGCCGAAGGCTTCGACCTGAGCCTGGCCTTGAACCTTTCGCCCCGGCTGTTGGGTGAAGACCACTTTCTCGAAGAGCTGTGCGCCAAGCTGGGCGAGAACGGCTTGAGCCCGGCCGACCTGGTGCTGGAGCTCACCGAAAGCGCCATCGTGGAGCCGGCCAATGCGCTGAGCATGCTGGCGCGTTTGCGCCTGCACGGGTTCGGCCTGTCCATCGACGACTACGGCACCGGCTTCTCCTCGCTGCAGCGCCTGGCCAGCATTCCCTTCACCGAACTCAAGCTGGACCGCAGCTTCGTGCATGCCGCGCATCGCAGCCGTAGCCAGCGCACCGTGCTCGAATCGACGCTGGAACTGGCGCATCGGCTTGAGCTCACTGCCGTGGCCGAAGGCGTGGAAACGCCCGACGACTGGCGGCTGCTGCGCGAACTTGGCTGCGATCTGGCACAAGGCTATCTGATGGCCTCGCCGATGCCCGGGCCGATGCTGTCGGAGTGGTGGCGCGAACACGCCGTGCGCATTGCACGCCTGAGCGACAGCACGTTTCACAGCGATGCGGACGTGGCCTGAGCCGATGAGCACCGCCACCGCCATCACCGAACAGGAGTTCGGACGCTTTCAGCGCTTCATCTTCGAAGCGGCCGGCATCACCATTTCCTCCGGCAAGAAGGCGATGCTGTGCGGCCGCCTGGGCAAGCGTCTGCGCGAACATCAATTCAGCAGCTACACGCAGTATCTGCAGCTGTTGGAAAGCCGCCAGGACCGCAGGGAAATCCAGACGGCCATCGACCTGCTCACCACCAACGAAACCTACTTCTTCCGCGAGCCCAAGCATTTCGAGCTGCTGCGCAAGCTGGCCGGGGAACACCGCGGCGGGCTGCCGTTCCGCTGCTGGAGCGCTGCCAGTTCCAGCGGCGAAGAAGCCTACAGCATGGCGATGGTGCTGGACGACACCCTGCAGGGCCGCCCGTTCGAAGTGGTGGGCAGCGACATCAACACGCGCGTTCTGACCAAGGCCCGCACCGGCCATTACGCGCTGCAACGTATCGACGGCATCCCGCAGGCCTATCTCAAACGCTATTGCCTGCGTGGCCAGGGCGAGTACGACGGCACCTTGCTGGTGGAGCGACGCCTGCACGAGCGCGTGCAGTTCGTACACGCCAATCTCAATACTGCGTTGCCGGCACTGGGTAGCTTCGATGTGATCTTCCTGCGCAATGTCATGATCTATTTTAACGGCCAGACCAAGCGCGAAGTGATCCTGCGCGTGCTGTCCAACCTCAAGTCGGGCGGGCACTTCTGCATCGGCCATTCGGAAAGCCTGAGCGAACTCGACATCGATCTGGTCCAGGTGGCACCCTAGATTTTCCGCAAGGCATGACCCAAGGATTCACCGTGTCCACAGCGCTCCATCGCCCCGCCGCCAGCCCCACGACCATCAAGGCCATGGTGGTCGACGATTCGGCAGTGGTGCGCCAGGTGCTGGTGGGCGTGCTCAACGATGCGCCCGGCATCGAAGTCATCGCCACTGCCGCCGACCCGCTGCTGGCCATCGAAAAAATGCGCCAGCACTGGCCGGATGTGATCGTGCTGGACGTGGAAATGCCGCGCATGGACGGCATCACTTTTCTGCGCAAGATCATGAGCGAGCGGCCCACGCCGGTGGTGATCTGCTCCACGCTCACCGAGAAAGGCGCGCGCGTCACCATGGATGCGCTGGCCGCCGGCGCGGTGGCAGTGGTGACCAAACCCCGCTTGGGTCTGAAGCAGTTTCTCACCGACTCTGCCGACGAGCTGGTGGCGACCGTGCGCAGCGCCGCGCGCGCCAACGTCAAGCGGCTGGCCGCGCGCGTGACTGCCGCGCCGCTGGAAGCGGAAGTCAAGCACACCGCCGATGTCATTCTGCCGGCGCAAAGCGGGCGGGCGCTGGCGCAGACCACCGAACGCATCGTCGCCATCGGTACCTCCACCGGCGGCACCCAGGCCCTGGAAGAAGTACTCACGGCACTGCCACGCGTCTGCCCGGGCATCGTGATCGTGCAGCACATGCCCGAGAAGTTCACCGCGGCCTTCGCCGCACGCCTGAATGGCTTGTGCCAGATCGCCGTCAAGGAAGCCGCCAACAACGACCGCGTGATGCCGGGCCGTGCATTGATCGCACCGGGCGGCAAACATCTGCTGCTGCGTCGCAGCGGCGCGCAGTATTTCGTCGAAGTGCTGGAGGGCCCACCGGTGAACCGCCATCGCCCGTCGGTCGATGTGCTGTTCCGCTCGGCCGCGCGCGCGGCCGGCAGCAACGCGCTGGGCATCATCATGACCGGCATGGGCGACGATGGCGCGGCCGGCCTGCTGGAAATGCGCCAGGCCGGCGCACGCACGGTGGCGCAGGACGAACACACCAGCATCGTGTTCGGCATGCCCAAGGAAGCGATCAAGCGCGGCGGCGCCGATCGCATCCTGCCGTTGGGGGCGATGGCGCGCGAGATCGTGACGCAGCTGCAATAACGCGACAGACGTCCACGTCGCGCGCCAAACAAATCTGACAGAACCACCGCGTCTTGTGCGCGACAGAGCCTGTGCATCTGCTGGACACAGCCATTGCGCCTGCTCCAACGGAGCCATTGCGTCTGCGCAGGACCGATGCGCGCATTCTCCCATCCACGAAAAACCGCCATCTTCCCTTCTCCCGCCGGCGGGAGAAGGTGCCCGAAGGGCGGATGAGGGCAACACGCTAACCAGCCCGCTAAAGCTGCGACTCCAACGGCAACCAGCCCATCAGCGCTGCTGCACCACGCCGCCAGACGCTCGCGGCCGTTTCATGCGACCACACCTCGGGCGGCTGCGCGGCATCGTCGTGCCAACGCAGCTCGCCCTGGTCTAGGGTCACGCGGTAACTCACCGGCGCAATGACCTTGTGGTTGTAGAGCCGCTCCAGTTCTGCGGTGACCACGCGGTCGTTGAACAGCAGACCCATTTCGGTATTGAGGTTCATCGCAGGCCTTGTTATGCATGCGGCGATTGATGCTGAACATCCGCAGCACCATCTCCACGCCGCGCATCAAGGTGCCTTCGCGCGCGCGTGGGGTTGAACAGGCGAATCTCGATCAGTGGGTGGCTATCCAGGGCGGCCAGCACCGAATCGCTGCCATGGATATTCATGTCGTCCAGCAGCAACCGCACGCGTACGCCGGGATCGGCCGCGCGCAGCAATTCGTTTTGCAGCAGGTTGCCGGTGAAATCGGCGTGCCAGATGTAGTACTGCAGATCCAGGCTGCGCCCGGCCGCACGCGCGGTGAGCGCACGCACCGCGAACGCATCGACGTTGTCCGGCAGGATCACCATGCCGGTCTGATCGGCGTGCGCCTGTTGCAATGGCGCCACCACCTTGTCGATGGGCGTCGCCACCGCCGTGGCAGGCAGCACGTAACTGACCGGCCCGCGTTGGCGGTCGGCAAAGCGCCCGTAGCCGTACAGCGATAACGCGCTGGCCAGCACCAGCACCAGCAGCGCGATGCCGAACCATTTGAAAAATTTGCGCTTTGTCACTGCCGATTCCGCGATTCGCAGCGCGGCAGTGTAGAGCCCACGCGGGCAGACCGGTGTGCAGACGCCGCCACAAGCAACCTCGACAATTCCGGCAAGAAACAGGCGGGCGTCGTGGAAACGAGCAATCGGAGCACTGCGTGCCGCACAAGGCAACGCCGTGAATTACGGCCTCATCAGCGGTGTGGCGCGCGAGCTGGCGAAGCACCAGCGCGCGCGCCCACGGGCTTACCAGATGGTCACGCGCTCCTTGTCGCCACGCACCATCGCATCGCCTGGCTTGCACTGGAAGGCCTGCGCAAACGCCGACATGTTCGACGGCGCACCGTTGGCGCGGAAATTCGCCGGTGCGTGCGGGTCGGTGTTCAGACGCACGCGCAATTCGCCATCGGTGAAGTTGCGGCGCCAGACCGTGGCCCAGTTCATGAAGAACCGCTGGTCCTGCGAATAGCCATCGATCTGCTTATTGGCGGCCGGCTGCTCCTGCAATGCCATTTGCAAGGCGTCGTACGCCACGGTCAGACCGCCGAGATCGCCGATGTTCTCGCCCAGCGTCAGCTTGCCTTTGACGTGCACACCCTTGATCGCTTCATAGCCATCGAACTGCGCCACCAGCTGATCGGTGCGTTCGGTGAACAGCTTGCGGTCGGCATCGGTCCACCAGCTATCGAAGTTGCCCTTGGCATCGAACTGGCTGCCGGAATCGTCGTAGCCGTGCATCATTTCGTGCCCGATCACCGCACCGATGCCACCGTAATTCAAGGCCGGATCGGCCTTGGGGTCGAAGAACGGCGGCTGCAGGATCGCGGCCGGAAACACGATCTCGTTGCGCGTGGCGTTGTAGTACGCATTCACCGTCTGCGGCGTCATGTGCCACTCGCGCTTGTCGACCGGCTTGCCGATCTTGTCCAGCATGTAGCGGTAGTTGAATGCCTGTGCGGCCTGCATGTTGGCAAGAAAGCCCTCACCACGCGTCTCCAGGCCCGACCAATCGCGCCACTGGTCCGGGTAGCCGATCTTGGGGGTAAAGCTGGCCCATTTTTCCAGTACACGCTGTTTGGTGTCCGCGCTCATCCAGTCGAGCTTTTCCAGCCGCGCCTTGAGCGCCGCCGACAGGTTTTGTACCAGTTGCTGCATCTGCTCCTTCGATTCGGCCGGGAATGCAGATTGCACGTACAGCTGGCCCAGGGCCTCGCCCATCGCCTCGTTGACTGCATTCAAGGTGCGCTTCCAGCGCGGCAGCATGTCCTGCTGGCCGCGCAGGGTTTTTGCGTAGAAATCGAAATTGGCCTGCTCGAACGGCTTGGCCAGATACGACGCCGCTTCGTCCACCGTATGGAAGCGCAGATACGCCTTCCAGGTATCGACCGGCGTATCGGCCAGCATCGCATCGAGCTCGGCGAAATAGCCAGGCTGGCTCAGCGAGAAGGTGCCGGCCGGCACCTTGAGCGCCGCGAAGAACGCCTTCCAGTCGAAGTGCGGCGTGATGGCGTTGGCGCCGGCCACATCGACCGGGTTGTAGCGCTTGGCCGGGTCGCGCAGTTCGATAGGCGACAACGACGCATTGGCCAGGCGTGTTTCGAACGCCATCACCGCCTTGGCCTGGGCGGCCGCCTGCGGCACCGGGATGCCCGACAGCTCCAGCATTCGCGCGATGTAGGCCACGTACTGCTCGCGGATCTTTGCCTGCGCCGGATCGGTGTAATAGCCCTTTTCGGGCAAGCCCAGGCCGCCCTGCCCTGCGTAGGCGATCATCTGCTCGGCATTCTTGTAATCGGCATTGGCACCGAACGAAAACATGAATCCCTGGCCTTGCGCATAACTGTTGCGCAACCAGGCAGCGATGGCCGGCGCATCGGTCAATGCATCGATGTCCTTCAACTGCGGCTGCAGCGGCGTCATGCCGGCTTTGTCGATCGCCGCTTCATCCGAGCCGGTCCGCCACAGGTCGGCGATCTTGGCATCCACCGACCCGGCCGACAGATTGCTGCCGCGCGCCAGTTGCTCCACCAACGCGTGCTGGATGGTCAGCGAGCGCTCGGCCAGCACTTCAAAGCTGCCCCAGCTGCTGCGATCGGACGGCACCGGGTTGGCCTTGAGCCACTTGACGTTGACGAAGCCGTTGAGGTCCTGACAGGCAGCGATGCCCGGGTCCAGATCGCCGCTGCTGAACGCCACGATCGGCGCATCGAGCTTGGACACGTCCACCTTGATCGGTACCGCCTGCGGTGCGGCAGGCGCCACCTTGGCGGTGTCGTCGGAGGCGCCGCACGCAGACAGTGCAACCACGATCGCGACCGCGAGCGATAGCGGAGCTAACTTGCGCAACTTCATTGAATTCTCCAAGGCATGACCGCGCAGGCGCGATCGAAAAAAGTCGACATCCGGTTGGCAAGCGCTCGCGAAGAACCGCGCATCGCAAGCGCTTGCCTCTTCGTCAGTCGCTCTGCAACCGGCCAGACCACATCAGTGCAGCGGCACCGCAACATAAACGTCCGATGCCGTTCCGTATGAACGTCCATTGCATCTGTACACCACGTGCGCGTCGACACCGCGGCGCGCTGTTTCCACCCCAACCTGCACGCCGGCGCAGCGCGCGCCGTCGCATGCACTCAACGCCGCGCGTAAAACGGCGCCATCAACACAGATACACCGGATACGCCAACACCATCAGCACCAGGGCGACCTCGTGCCCCGACGCCGCATCGGCCCACGCGTCCATGTGTCGCGCCGGCCCAACGACCCCAAACCCCAGCAGCAGCACCCCCATTACGCAGATCAGCAGCGCCAGCCCCGCGCCAAAGATGTCGCCAGCAGCCAAGACGACAAAGGCGGCACCGGCGATGCGCGCTTCGCACCGAGGTGCAGGCCAGACACGATGTCCGGCAAACGCAGAGCCCGTCAGATGACTGCCGTTTACTGTCGCGCGTAGCTGATGGCGCTTGGCCTGCTGGTGGCCGCCCCTCACACCGCTTTCATTCATCACCGCACGCAGCCGCTTGAAGCCGCGTGCCGCGCAAGGAACAAGCGCTGCGTGCACCGCACGCAGCGCTGCAACCGCCAGCGACGATTACTTCGCCTTGCCCTGGTTGGCCACCGCTTCGGCCGCACGCTTGGCCGCTTCCGGGTCGCCCAGGTAACGGAAGCTGCGCACCTGCAGGTTGTCGTCCAGTTCGAACAGCAACGGGATGCCGGTGGGGATGTTGAGCTCCAGGATCTGCTCGTTGGAGACGTCGTTGAGGTACTTGTAGAGCGCGCGCAACGAATTGCCGTGCGCGGTCACCAGCACGGTCTGGCCGGCCTTCAGCTGCGGCGCAATCGCGTCGTGCCAGTACGGCAACACGCGCACCAACGTGGTCGCCAACGACTCGGTGCCAGGCAATGCATTGCGATCGAGCGTGGCGTAGCGACGGTCGTGACACGGGTGACCCGGGTCGTTGACGTCCATTGCCGGCGGCGGGATGTCGTAGGAACGGCGCCAGATCTTGACCTGCTCCTCGCCGTGCTTGGCCGCGGTTTCGGCTTTGTCCAGGCCCTGCAGACCACCGTAGTGGCGCTCGTTGAGGCGCCAGCTCTTGGACACCGGCAACCAGTCCTGGTCGAGTTCCTTCAACGCGCCCTGCAGCGTGTGGATGGCGCGCTTGAGCACAGAGGTATGGGCGACATCGAACTGCAGCCCTTCGTCCTTCATCAGCTTGCCGGCCGCGACAGCTTCCTGGCGGCCCTGTTCGGTGAGTTCCACATCCACCCAGCCGGTGAAACAGTTGTCCAGATTCCATTGGCTCTGGCCATGGCGCAGCAGTACGAGTTTGCGGGTCACTACGGTTCTCCGGTTGGGGCCGATCAGCCTGCGATTGTAGCGGCAGCGCGTGCATCGCAGGCGTGCACGAGATCGCCACGGGCCGCGCGCGATGCTGTGGCGATGCAGACCAACGACCCCGTCTTCGCCGGTTGGGACGGCAGCGTGATTCAATCGCGACAGTTGCAGCAGCAACTGGCACAGCGCGTGGTGCTCGACGATGCTGTGAGCGCAACGCCGCAGGTGCTTGCGGGGTTCGATGTCGGTTTCGAAGACGATGGCCAGACCACGCGCGCGGCCGCCGTGTTGCTGGATGCGCAGACGCTGCTGCCACTGGAAACGCACGTCGCGCGCGTGCCGACCTCGATGCCCTATGTCCCCGGCCTGCTCAGCTTTCGCGAATTGCCGGCCTTGCTGCAGGCCTTGGCGCTGCTGTCGCGCACGCCGGATCTGGTGTTCATCGACGGCCAGGGCATCGCGCATCCGCGCAGGCTTGGCATCGCCGCGCACTTCGGCGTGGTGACCGGCCTGCCGTGCATCGGCATCGCCAAGCAGCGCCTGGCCGGCAGCTTCGCCGAGCCTGGACCCGAACGCGGTGACCACACGCCGATCCTGCTGGGCGGTGTGCAGATCGGCTGGGCACTGCGCAGCAAACCGCGCTGCAATCCCTTGATTGTCTCGCCCGGCCATCGCATGTCGATGCAAGGCGCACTCGACTGGACCCTGCGCACGTTACGCACCTATCGCCTGCCCGAGCCCACGCGGCTGGCCGACCGGCTGGCCTCGCGCCGCGGCGAGATCGATGTGCCCACGCAAGCCAGCCTGCTCTAGCGCCGGGAAGACGCACCGCGCAGTGCGCAGGTAAAAACGCGTGCTGATGCGCACGCCACGCACAGAACATTCCGTCGCGGCCGAACCTACGCACGCCGCGCCGCGCACATGCCAATCTCTGTCTCCCACTTCGTCGCGAGCCGCCGCCATGACCACCCTGATCGCTCCACGCGTCCATGACATCGGCGGACTGGAAGTGCGCCGCGCCGTGCCCACCCTGCAGGCGCGCAGCGTCGGCCCGTTCGTGTTCGTCGACCACATGGGCCCAGCCGTGCTGGAGCCGGATCACGGCATCGATGTACGCCCGCATCCGCACATCGGCCTGGCCACGGTCACGTTCCTGTGGGCCGGCGAAATCGGTCACCGCGATACACTGGGCTCGGATCAGGTGATCCGCCCCGGCGACGTCAACTGGATGACCGCCGGCCGCGGCATCGCCCATTCCGAGCGCACGCCCGGCCCGGAGCGCGCCCGCGAACATGCCTTGCACGGCATGCAGACCTGGATCGCCTTGCCGCGCTCGGCCGAAGAAACCGCGCCGGCGTTCCATCACCACGCAGTGGCCAGCCTGCCGCAGCAGCGTCGCGACGGCGTGTGGCTGCGTGTGATCGCCGGCCGCGCGTACGGCGAGGAATCGCCGGTACAGGTGTTCAGCGGCACGCTCAACGTGGCGCAGGATCTGGCGCCCGACGCAGAACTCGATCTGGACACCGGGCACGCCGAGCGCGCCCTGTACATCCTGGAAGGCCAAGCGCAGCTGGATGGTGCCGACGTGCCAGCTCGCCACCTGATCGTGCCGGCGCCCGCGGCCGCTTGCGCGCCAAGACCCCGCTCAAGGCGATGCTGCTTGGCGGCGAGCCGCTGGATGGGCCACGTCATCTGTGGTGGAACTTCGTTTCCAGTTCCAAGGAACGCATCGAGCAGACCAAGGAGGACTGGCAGGCAGGCCGCTTCGGCAGCATTCCCGGCGACGACAAGGAATTCATTCCGCTGCCCGAATCACCGGCCCCAACACCGGTTAATTACCCTTGAAACCGTGCGCTGTGCGAGTGGAATGACATGTGCACTCACCAGGTCTCGTTACGGAAGTACCAAGCTGCACATACGATGCCACGCACATATGCGACACCGCTTGAGCTGATTCGCAAAGCTATGGTAGTGATGACCCTGTAGACGGAGCGCGTTGCGTAGACGGCAGTCCTTGAGTGGGGAGTTTAGGGCACTGCAGCGGCACGAAATCGGCGCGCCCGCATCGTCATCCAATGCCGGGGAATCGTGTATGAAGTCTGCATCCTGCCTTGTTGGCCTGAGCTTGCTGCTGGCCGCTGCCAGCGCCCATGCCCAGACCTCGCCGGTCTGCCCACCGTTGCCACCGGCCTCCGGCCTGCAGTGGAACGAGCTCGCCGGTGCCGACTACCTGGTCTGCAAGGCCATGACTGCCGATGGCCGGCAAGTGGTCGGCGTGATGCTGACCACCCGCGACCCGGCGATGACACTGGCACGCGACCGCCGCGCCGAAAAGGGCCAGATCCAGCAAGAAGATTTCTACTGGTACAAGCTCGACCTCGGCAGCAGCAACGTGCCGGGGATGGAATCGCGCCGCGTCACCGTGGTCGAACTGGGCAAGAAGCGCTACGCGCAGCTGTGGATCGATGGTGCCAGCACCGAAGAACTCGCCTCGATGCAGTCGATGGTGCAGAACATGGATCTGCAACCAGCCAGCCTGGCGCTGCAGCGCTGAAGCAGCGTGCGTCACAGCGCTGCGCACCGCTGCTGTAACAGCCTTGCAGCGCGCGAGTTTGCGCAGCGCACTGCAGATATTCTGGCGATATTTGCGGCTGGCCTGTCGCCGCGAATCACCATTGCGCGCTGATGCTTGTGCCCCACGCGTGTCGCGCCGACGCGCGTGAGGCGACGACCAAGCGGCTTGCACATGCACCAAGCGCGCCGGATGCGTACAGCAGCTCAACGGCCTTGATTCCGGCGGCCGCCACGTGCGTAGACGATGTGTTGGAGAATGCTCACGGTTGCGAACGCTGGAGCCGTGGCGCACGTCGGCGTACGCCCGGAATCGGGATGGACCGATCGCCCATCCCGATTCCGCTCTCGCATCCACCGACCCCGAAGACCGCCGGCAAGCGTCCGTCAGTCGCGTTGAATCGCCGTGTCTCCACTGCCGCCACTCGCCTGCAACCGGCTCTCGATGCGCACCTCGCCGGTGAGCAGGCGATGGATCGGGCATTTGTCGGCCACCTCCATCAACCGTGCGCGTTGCTCGTCGTCGAGCGCGCCTTCAGGGTGATCGCCTTGCCGGCAGCGCCGCGCTGCGTGTAATGCAGATGCACCTGCCCCGCCGTCAGCGGCCACTGCTTGCGCGCGGCCACCATCGACACCGTAATGGCGGTGCACGCTCCCAGTGCGCCCAACACCTGCGACTCCGGATCCGGCCCGGCGTCGCTGCCACCATTGGCCGGCTGCCTATCGCCTCTCCAGGTGTGCAGCCCACCGTGGATGCTGACCGTGTACGGCACCGTGCCGGTGCGCATGCTGACGGGCCGCTCACTCATTGCTGGCTCCTGCTGTCGTACGCGGGCCAGTTCAAAACCGGCCTTCCTGGAAATCGACGAACGCCTGCATCAGCTCCTGCTTGGTGTTCATCACGAACGGGCCATGCCGCATCACCGGCTCGTTGAGCGGGCGGCCCGCGACCAGGATCAGTTGCGCACCGTCGGCACCGGCGTGCAGGCGCAGCCGCTGTCCACCGCCCAACACGGCCAACTGCTGCGCCGGCAACACGCGCGCGGTGTCGCTCTCGCCCACCGTCAGCTCTCCTTCGAAGGCATACGCGAACGCGTTATGTCCGCTGGGCAGCTGGTACTCCCATTCCACGTTCGGTTCCAACGCGATATCCAGGTACACCGGGCTCGTCGCGGGCTGCACGATCGGCCCGACCACCTCGCCCACCGCACCGGCAATCACCTTGACCGTCACGCCGGGCGCCGGATGCGCCACCGGGATGTGGTCGGGGGCGTACTCCTGGTACTTGGGGTCGGTCATCTTGTCGCACGCCGGCAGGTTCACCCATAACTGAAAGCCACGCATGCGCCCGGATTCCTGCTCTGGCATTTCCGAATGGATCAGCCCGCGCCCGGCAGTCATCCACTGCACGCTGCCCGGGGTCAGCAGGCCTTCGTTGCCGTGGTTGTCCTTGTGGCGCATGCGCCCGTCGAGCATGTAGGTCACGGTCTCGAAACCGCGATGCGGGTGGCTGGGGAAACCGGCCAGATAGTCTTCGGCCTTGTCGGTGCCGAATTCGTCCAGCATCAGGAACGGGTCCAGCTCCGGCAGCTGCTGCGTACCGATGACGCGGGTCAGCCTGACCCCGGCCCCGTCGGAGGTCGGCATGCCGCGAATGGTGCGCAGCACGTGCGCCGCTGTGGTGGTCGTGGTGCTCATCGCTTGTCCCTGTGCTCTGTGGCGAAGCGCCAATGATGGGTGCACGCGGGCCGCCGCCCAACCGCGACCATTGCAACCGATCGTTCCAAACAACCGCCAGCGCGGCAGGATCCCTAACCGAGCTGTGACCGCAGCACCCTACGACCAAAGTTTTACCCACTTGCGCCCGGCTGGCATTGACCGCGGCCGGGCGTGGGTGGACCCTTGAACGAATCGTTCCTGAGGGGCATGCATGAAAGGGGTCTCGAAGCTGGCCTGGAGCGCATTGGCGCTGCTGGCCGCGTTCTGCCTGGGTACCGTCGCGCTGCGGCGTGGCGAGCACATCAACGCGTTGTGGATCGTGGTGGCGGCGGTATCGATCTATCTGATCGCGTACCGGTTCTACAGCCTGTTCATCGCCGACAAGGTGATGCAGCTGGACATCACCCGCGCTACCCCGGCGGTCGCCAATAACGACGGCCTGGATTACGTGCCCACCAACAAGCACGTGCTGTTCGGCCATCACTTTGCTGCCATCGCCGGCGCCGGGCCCTTGGTCGGACCGGTGCTCGCCGCGCAAATGGGCTACCTGCCCGGCCTGCTGTGGCTGGTCGTGGGCGTGGTGTTCGCCGGTGCGGTGCAGGACTTCGTGGTGCTGTTCCTGT
This sequence comes from Xanthomonas axonopodis, assembly GCF_001304695.1. Lineage (GTDB taxonomy): Bacteria > Pseudomonadota > Gammaproteobacteria > Xanthomonadales > Xanthomonadaceae > Xanthomonas > Xanthomonas axonopodis. The sequence goes on along the minus strand of NZ_JFAQ01000054.1, from coordinate 5,689 downwards.
CCAGCCGTCGCAACGGCCGCTCGCTGGGCGATCTGGTGCGCGAGGAAATGGGCCAGGTGCCCGGCACCATCGCCCTGTTCGGGGCCTTCCTGATCATGATCATCATCCTGGCGGTGCTGGCGATGGTGGTGGTCAAGGCGCTGGCGGAAAGCCCGTGGGGCATGTTCACCGTCATCGCCACGATGCCCATCGCGATCATGATGGGCGTGTACATGCGCTACATCCGCGTCGGCAAGATCGGCGAGATCTCGGTGGTGGGGTTGATCCTGCTGCTGGGCGCGATCTGGCTGGGCGGCAAGGTGGCGGCGGACCCGACCTGGGGCCCGGCCTTCACCTTCACCGCCAAGCCGATCACCTGGATGCTGATCGGCTACGGCTTCGTCGCCTCGGTGCTGCCGGTGTGGCTGCTGCTGGCGCCGCGCGACTACCTGTCCACCTTCCTCAAGATCGGCACCATCCTGGCGCTGGCGATCGGCATCCTGATTGTCATGCCGGACCTGAAAATGCCGGCGCTCACGCAGTTCGCCTCCACCGGCGATGGCCCGGTCTGGAAAGGCGGCATCTTCCCGTTCCTGTTCATTACCATTGCCTGCGGGGCGGTCTCCGGCTTCCATGCCTTGATCGCTTCCGGCACAACGCCCAAGCTGCTGGCCAACGAAGCCCACATGCGCTACATCGGCTACGGCGGCATGCTGATGGAATCATTCGTGGCGATCATGGCGCTGGTGGCCGCGTCGATCATCGAGCCGGGCATCTACTTCGCCATGAACAGCCCCGCCTCTCTGGTCGGCACCGACACCGTCGCAGTGGCTGCCAAGATCAGCGAGTGGGGCTTTTCGATCACACCGCAGGTGCTTGAGGCCACCGCACGCGATATCGGCGAGCACAGCATCCTGGCGCGCGCCGGCGGTGCACCTACCCTGGCCGTTGGCATCGCGCAGATCCTGCACCAGTTGCTGCCGGGCGGAGACACCATGGCGTTCTGGTATCACTTCGCCATCCTGTTCGAAGCACTGTTCATCCTGACCGCAGTGGACGCCGGCACGCGCGCCGGCCGCTTCATGCTGCAGGACCTGCTGGGCAACTTCATCCCGGCCTTGAAGAAGACCGAGTCGTGGACCGCCAACATCATCGCCACCGCCGGTTGCGTGGCGCTATGGGGCTATCTGCTCTACACCGGGGTGATCGATCCATTTGGCGGCATCCAGACGCTGTGGCCGCTGTTCGGCATCTCCAACCAGATGCTGGCCGGGATCGCGCTGATGCTGGGCACGGTGGTGCTGTTCAAGATGAAGCGCGACCGCTACGCGTGGGTCACCATCGTGCCGGCGCTGTGGCTGTTGCTGTGCACGACCTATGCAGGGTTGATCAAGATCTTCGACAGCAACCCGGCGCAGGGCTTCCTGGCGCAGGCGCACAAGTTCCAGGCGGCCATCTCCAGCAACACCATCACCGCGCCGGCCAAGACGGTGCCGCAGATGCAGCAGATCGTCACCAATGCCTACGTCAACACCGGGCTGACCGTGCTGTTCCTGTTCGTGGTCGGCTCGATCCTGATCTATTCGATCAAGACGATCGTGGTGGCACGCCGCAGCCCGCAGCGCACCGACCGCGAAACCCCGTACGTGGCGTTGCAGCCGCATCAGATGGCAGACCTGTAATTGGGCACGCAACTCGTCCTTGCCAGTCACTATCAGGCGCATCGCCGCATCTGGCGGCGCCTGATCCAGACCGCGCGGCTGTGCTGCGGCATCCCCGACTACGACAACTACGTGCGCCACATGCTGGAAAAGCATCCCGACAAACCGGTGATGGACTATCCCGCCTTCTTCCGCGAGCGCCAGGATGCGCGCTATGGCGGCAAGAGTGGGTTTCGGTGTTGTTGATTTGGTGATCGGTTGATCGGTTGATCGAGAAGTTGAAAACGCAACAGGGCGCGATGCGAATCGCGCCCTGTTGCGTTGGCTCGACCCAAGGCACCGGGCAGGCTAGGAGCGACTGATAAAAACGTTTCTTGCCGTGATCAAGCACTGCGATCAGTTGCAGAGGAGCTGACCTGATTTCGTGCTGCAAGGCCCTTGCCCGCCCGCCATCGCGGGACACGCCGTAAATCCATCCATGGAGGCTCTTACGCGGTATCCATGCCGCGTAAGATCCCGCGACTGTGGGCGGGCAAGGACCAATCGAGCTGGTCGATGTGCACGGTACGAGCAGCGCATTGTGCGGCTCGATAAAATGAATCACTTGATGGCTCATGCGCTTTCGTCGCGGCGTCTGTCGGATGTGATGGCCAATCGATCTGCAGCAAAACCCAATCGACACGTGTAGAAATCTATTGGCGGCTGCGAGCTGCTTTCGTCAGCCGCCAGTCAACTCTCGAGTGCGGAGTCCTCGCCGATTGCGGGACCGTGGGCGGCATGGATGCGGCCATCGAGCCCCCATGGACGGGTTCACGGCGTGTCCCGCAAGCGGTGAGGGCACCGCGCACTCGACGACCCAGGCTTTTGACTGCATCCACATTGGGCCATGACTCGAATCGCGACTACTTGAACTGATCGGAAAGTCCAATCGATCAATTGCAGAATCACTGCCCGCGCGTTGGCTGCAGGGCCTTCTCAAGTTGGTCTGTACGCGTGTTTCGAGATAACAACCGAACAAGTCTCCCACGCGGTGTCCTTACCACGATGCTGCGCGTTACTTGCGCCAGGTCGCCGCATCGGGCGAGCTGCCGGCATGACGCGTGGTCGAAGCGGAGCTGGATGGCATCGCCATGCTTGCGGGACGGGTTCACTGCGTGTCCCGAGCACCGTACACCCCTCACCACGCTGTCGACTTACCCTGCCCGCTTTTGCGCCAGCCGCGCAAACAACGCAGGCAAATCCCGCATATCGTCGAACACCTCGAGCACACCGATGCGGCGCAAGGTGTCGCCATGCCCCGGTGGAATGTGGCTTGCTCCGGTAAACCCGAGCACCTGCATGCCGGCCGTCACGGCCGCCGTCGCACCGGTGGGGCTGTCTTCGATGACCAGGCAACGCTCCGGTGCTACGCCGGCGGTGCGTGCCGCCAGCAGATACACGTCCGGTGCCGGCTTGGGCCGCTCCACCATGTCGGCGCTGAAAATACGTCCCGCCGCACGCGCGGTGAGCCCGGCCCGTTCCACCGACGCAATTACATTGTGGCGCCGGCTATTGGAGGCCACCGCCAACGGCAGCGGAATCTGCTCCAGCGCCTCGCGCACCCCTGTGATCGGCTGCACCTGGGCCTGGATCAATGCCTCGCTGCGCGCCTGGATCTGCGCGAGCAGAGTCTCCGGCAACTGCAGCGCAAAGCGCTCTTCCACCCGCCGCAACACCTCGCGTGTGGTCTGGCCGAAGGTGGTTTCCAGCAGATGTTCCAGCGGCTCGCTTGGCACGAAAGACACCAGCGCCTCACGCATTACCCGGTCGGCCAATATCTCGCTGTCGACAAGAACGCCATCACAGTCACTGATCAGTAGCTCGTACGCCATTGCACCCGTCTGCTCGCAAAGCGCCATTATGCCGGCCCGGGTGTGACCGTCGGCTGTGGGACGACAGGCTGGCGTAATGAATACCGTTGCCTCGCAGCATGCGCGCTACCAAGCCAGGCGGCCCCGAGCATGCGGCTCGCCCTGCCGTCATGTCACGAAAATCCATGTCACGAAATCTTACCGCAAGCGTTTTTTGCAGCTGTTAGGATCTGCCCCGCTGCGGCGGGACTTGCCGCAGCGTCACCAGGAATGCGATCAGGAGAAGGAGATTTCGATGCAACCGAGATTTCCCGCCCTGCTCGTTTTTTGCGACCTCGTTTTTCGCGGTCTCATGCACCGCCTCGCCCGGTGCCAAGGAGCAAACCACCATGTCAGCTATGCTGCGGGGCCACACCGTCGCCTTCCGCGACCCCGCCCTGACCGATATCGCCAAGGCCATTGCGCACGGTGATGTTGCCCAGATCAAGGCGCTCGCCCCCACCGTCGATCTCGCCGCGCATGGCGATCAAAACGTCACCTTGCTCGAATGGGCAATCTGGCACGAACAACCGCGCGCCTTCGGCATTGCTGGATGCAGGCGCAGATCCGTCATTGCCCGGCATGGACCAGGAAACAGTCGTGAACATGGCCGCCATGGCGCAGGACCCGGAGTATCTGCAGATCCTGTTGCAGCACAAGACGCCGATCGATGTCGTCAGCGCGCGTGCGGGATGGACTCCGCTGTTTCGCGCGGTGCAGAGCAAACGCGATGCGCAGATCGATTTGCTGATCAAGGCCGGTGCACATGTACGGCGCGTCGACCAGACCGGCAACAGCCTGCTGCACCTTACAGCGCAAAGTGGTGCAGCTAGCCCTGCAGTGCTCACCTTGCTCAAGGCTGGTGTCGATCCCACCGTGCGCAATGCCCAGCAGAAGACTTTCCAGGCGTATTTCTTCACCACGCCGGATCGCCTGCTCAATGCCAGCGGCCAGCAGGTCAGGTCGGAGATGCGCGCGTGGTTGAACGCCCACAACATTCCCGTGGAGAGCAGCCGCTAAGCGCGCTTTTCGCATGACGAACGCAAGGAGCCGCGCATGAGCCCGTCAGAATCCTCTTCTTCGTGCACCCCGTTCGCAGAATCGACGCGCGGGCAACACCCGCATCCGGAGGACCGCCTGTTCCCCGCGATGCTGCAAGACCTCTACGCCACCGCCGCGCAACGACGCGAAGGCGGCGCCGAAACCTTTGCCGCCCTGCCCAATGGCTGGTCGCGCATGGACGACCGCGCACTGCAGCAGGCAGGCATCAACCCTGCCCTGCTGCACGACGCCAAAAGCGGCTTCGATGCCGCGTTCTGCTGCTGGGCTTCTGCGGCACCGACGAAGGCAAGGACTGGAAGCACAACATCGGCCAAGGCCTGGGCTTCGACGATGCGCAATACGCGTCGGCGATCCAGCTTGGCAGCCAGGCCAAACAGGCATTCGGCGAGCAGGTGGTGATCAGCGGGCATTCGCTGGGCGGCGGTCTGGCCGCGGCATCGGCAATGGTCAACGACATTCCGACGGTGACCTATAACGCCGCCGGCGTCAACGACCGCACGCTGGAGCGCCAAGGCCTGGACGCATCGGCGACCAAGGATTACGCCAATAGCGAATTGATCCGCGGCTACCACGTCAAGAACGAAATCCTGACCCACCTGCAGTAAGACAGCATCCCGCTCAAGTGGGCCATGCCCAATGCGGCCGGTCATCAGGTCGAACTGCCCGAGCCGGACCCGTTGTCGTTCGACCAGCGCCTGGTGCCGGGCATGATGCTCAAGCATCGGCTGGATCTGCACGGCATCGATTCGGTGATGAAGGCGCAGGACATGCAGTTGCAGGACCAGGCGCGCGGGGTAATCCCCCCGCTTTTAGCGTTCGCCAGAAGTGGAGCTACGCGGCCATCGCCAATTTCATTGCTGGGGTGATGCCGCCGAGCGCCATGTTGGGGCGTTCATGGTTGTACGTCCATAGCCAGCGCGTGGCTTTGTCCTGAACCTGCTCGATGGTGTCGAACAACGTTGTTGCCAGCCACGCGTAGCGGACGGTGCGGTTATAGCGTTCGACGTAGGCATTTTGCTGCGGCTTGCCCGGCTGGATGTGCTCGATCCGGATGCCGCGCTGCTATGCCCAGGCTAACAGCGCGCCGCTGATGTACTC
>NZ_JFAQ01000053.1 GCF_001304695.1 Xanthomonas axonopodis | reverse complement strand
TCTGCAAGCAGTGGACATCCGAACCCGAGCGGTTCAAAGTGAATCCGATCCATCTAATGCCGGGACTGAACACCTAGAGGCAAGATGCTTGCCTGCCTGCATCAGGCGCGTAGCCACAGATAATTGCCCGTCGCGATTCCTTCGAACATTTCGTCGTGCGCAACGAAGATATTATTGTTCCAATAGCGGCCATGCTCGGCATAGTGAGCAAGCAGATCGCATATCCAACTGCCATCCACGCCGTCGTCCAGCGGTACCCGTACGATCAGGACGATGACGCCGACATCATTCAGTCCAAGCTGCGCCTGGTCCTGCGCATACACCGAGAGATTGGCTTCCAATAACAGCCGGTAAACCGTCAATGTCCGCCCGGCAGGTGATAACCCGTAGGCGATGCGCAAATACAGCGCTTCTTCTTGTACGTCGTCTTCGGCCTGTGGTGTCGGCAGGTGCAGATAGACCTCGAAGCCTTCTACCCAAAGCACACGCCGAGTAAGCACAGACTCCACATCCGGCAAGTCCAGTGCCTCGCACATCTGTCGAACGATGGTTTCGAATCGTGCGCTGCTCATCGCTGTTGGTACATGCGCAGGACCCCCTACAAGTCCTGCGCATGCCAATGGCAATTACTGGCCAACAAGCTGCTTAGCGTTGTCGCCGGCCTTGGCGATGAACTTGTTCAACGCCACGTTGAAGTCCAGATCGTTCTTGAGCATCGTGATCTTGTTGTTCATGGACTTCTGGGCCTCGTCAGAGGCGGTCATGTCGCCGATCAACGAACCCATCTGCCCGTTCGCGCCAGCGAGTGCAGATGCACCAGAGATTCCACCGGATACACCTCCGGTGTAGCCATCCATGCCCTGGTTAAAACGCGAGTTGATTGAACTCATTTGCGGAAATATTTGCATACCAAGCCTCCTTCATGTTGCACGTAGTGATACGCCTGCCGGCGCGTTGTGCTTGGTCGAAGCGACCAAGAAATCGATTTACGACATGTCGGCGATGTGCGCGACGATGTTGCGTGCTGCAGCCACACCGTCATGCAAGACATTGAAGTCGTTGCGTGAGGTCTGGTCGCTCGCCGCAGACCAGTGCACGCGAATCTTTTGCGTGGTGGCATCGAGCGCTGCCTCGACGTTGCGCAGCCGCTCCCCAGAAGGATCCGCCGCCTTGGTCTGCAAAATCTTGCTCATATCCTGGGTGATCGTATCGGTCATGGCATCGAACATGGTGGACTCTCATTGCGCCACTTGCTGCGGCAGGGATGTCATGTGCTTGGTACCATCCGGCGTTTCGACATAATGCAGGCCGTCGGCGAGCAATGCCGCGTCGTAATTTTCCGGTGGTTTTATGGACGGGTCTTGCTGGCTGATCTCCACGTGCAGTGCGCGGACCTCAGGACCCAGGTCGCTGCGGACATCTGCAATCCTGCGACTTGCACGCTCTGCGTAGTCGCTGCTGCCGGAAACCGAAAAAACGCCATTGCCCTCGTAACGTACGCTGAGCGCGGGGTCAGCCAGAGTGTCGCGCAGCGTCGCCACGACCTCGTCCGCCACGGCCACATTGACGGAGACGCCTGGATGGTAGCGATGCACCTGTGCACGCAAGCGTGCAGCATCGGCGCTGCTGGGGACCAGGCCTTCGATCAGCACGCGCGTGCCCACCTGTTGTACGTGCGCTTCGCGAAAGCCCAGCTGCTTCAATAAGGTTTTTGCCTTATTGACCGCGTTTTCCGGATGTTGCCGGGTGGCAGCATCGGAGAGAAACGCCGGCTGCAAAGAAGGGAAAAACGCTGCGGCGGCAAGCGCTAGCACGGCACCCACCGCAGTACGCAAGACTTTGTGCCTGGACGTGCGCGGAGCCGGCGGCGGCGCTGGGGAAAGCAGCCGCTCCAGCAGCGCCACATCGTCTGGCCAATCGGCACCAGCATCGCCAACACACAGCACCAGGGGGCCGAAGCGCACTGGCTGAAACGCAACAAAGGACGTTTCTGGCACCGTGTCGCTGCTATAGCGGATTTGACCATCTTGGTCTACCTCGATGATGAGTGAGCAACCAGGCCAATCGTCTATTCGGATATCGGTTTGGGGATCGCTCCCCAGGGTATAACGACCCTGTGCCAAATCTAATCGTGCGCCTGCGTGGGTTCCTGTCAGTACGCGAAGCTGCATGGTCATGGGCGAACCTCCTGAGCCGCCTGTTGTGGCTGCTCAATCAGCAGTGTGTTCAGACGTGTGATGGCTTGTGTACGGTCGACCTGTCTGCGCGGCTTTTCCGCATTCAGCAGTATCAGTGGAAGCAGTAGATGAAAATTACGTAGCGCTGGCACCGGTTCCAAGTCTGACGGCATCAACTCCAGTAAACGGGTCCGCAAGGCCTGCAGGTTTTCCGCTGCGCTGCCCTTGTTGTACGAGCGTAGATGCTCGCGCATCAACCTCCAGACCGTCGCAGTCAACGGGGCGAGGGTAGGATGCGAAACGCCGATGGCGCGCAGTTCGACAAGCGCGGCAGCAAGCGCGTGTCGCTTGGCCGTTGGATCGGCGTCGCGCCTGCTCACGTAGCGATCGAGAATTGCGTCGATGCACGTGCGCATGCTGTCGCTCAATTGCGATGGAGCGGCGCCGTGCCATGGACCGGCCTGCGGATCGTCGGTCTGTGCGTTGCTGCGGTCGCCCCCGTGCTGATCGCCCTGGCTATGCTCCCGGCTCTGAGGCGGTGCGACCGCCACGCTCAACCGCCCGCGCAGTGCGCACTCGCGTTTGGCTTCGATCTCCTCCTGCTCGGTGGCGTCGAATTCATCCTCCTGGCCGTCCAGCGACCGGATCCCGCGTCGTCGCCTGCGCGGTGGAGCAGGGCGCAGACGCGGTGCTCGTGCCACAATGTCAGTAGGCGACCCTGTGCTGGTGCCTGACGCATCGGCATGGTGATGCGAGCCGCCATGCTCGATAGAAACCGAGGGCCGCAAGGTGCCGGGCGAGATGCGACGGATCATGGGAACGCCGCCTGCATCAATGCCTGGCCGAACTGCATGATGGCCGAGGCACCCCACGGCGCTGTCACGGCAATGGCGGCCACCACCACCACCAGTTTGAGCGCGAACGAAATCGATGCGTCCTGCAGCGACATCACCGCCTGAATGAAGGCGATCAGCAGACCGGCCAGCGCAGCGACACCGACCGCCGGCAGGGACACCTTGAGGCAGAGCAGCAACGCTTCGGAGGTAAATCGCACTAGATCGTCGTGGTCCATGGCGTCACCGATAGCTCAGAACCAGGCCATGAATCAACATCGACCAGCCATCCATTGCCACAAACAGCAGCAGCTTGAACGGAATTGCCACATTGGTCGGGGTGACCTGTGAAAGGCCCATCGCCATCAGCGCGTTGGCCACCACCAGGTCGATGACGATAAACACCAGATACAGCAGAAACCCGATGCGGAAGGCTTCGGTCAATTCGCTAAGCGTGAATGCCGGTGCCAAGACAAGCAAGTCATCCGACTTGAGCGTGGCGGCCTTGTCCTTGGGCCAGATCTGCTGTGCAGAACGCATGAAAAAGGCCTTTTCGCGTTCCCGTGTGTGTTTGAGCAGGAATTGCCGGAACGGCTCCCGGCAGGCGTCGAGCAGCACCACGACGCGGCTGTTATCCGACCCGGCGCCGTAGTTCTGTGCGGCCTTGAATGCCTCCATGCCGACCGGTGCCATCACAAAACACGACACCAGCAGTGCGACGCCATTGAGGACCATGTTCGGCGGCACCTGCTGTACCCCGATCGCATTGCGCAACAGGCCGAGCACGACCACGATCTTGGTGTAGGAGGTGACCACCATCGCTACGAAAGGCAGCAAGCCCAGCATGATGACCACCAGCAGCAGTGAGCCAACGTCAGGCATCTGCATGCGTGCTCTCCGACATGCTGAGAATCTGCACACCAAGATGTTCGCCCACTGCCAGTAGCCTGCCGGTGCCGATGGTCTGGCCGTAAACGACCAGGCGGATGTCGGCTTGATCCACCGGCACCGACAACTCCAGGATCTGCCCGGGCTGCAAACCCGACAAGGTCGATAGAGACAATGCGAGTTGATCCACTTCCAGCTGCACCGGCAGTTCCAGTTCCGCCACGTTGCTGGTGGACGGCGCGACTTCGGGCTCAAACGTATCTTGCTGCATGGTGGGGCTGGCCTCCAGAATCATCTGTTGCAGGTTCAAGCGCACCGGAGCGCGCAATAGAGCGCCTCCGGCGATACCCCAGAGCATTTCGCCGCTGGTGACCGCAGCCGAGGCGGTGCAATGCAGCAAGACATCGCCAGGCCGCAGCGACTGCAGCAATGCTGCCGATGCGGTGCGCCCGCCGATGCGCAGGCGCGTGTTGACGCGTAGTGCAGCCAGCCAGGCTGGTAGCTGCGCGGGTGCCGCCAGTCCGGTAACGGCGCTCTGCAGGGTAGCCAGCAGCGACGCGCTTGCCGTCAGCGGAATCGCATCGAGATCGCCGACTGTCACGCCGATGCCGTGACAGTCGGCGGGATCTGCATCTGCATCTGCATCGCGCTCGAAGGCGATGACCTCGGCCGCGCCCAGGCCGAGCGGCGCAAAAGCGCCCAGGCGATCGGCCAGTAACATTCCCGCGATCGAAACACGCAGTGCGTCGTCCTCCTCGTTCAAGAGCAGCGCCAGGCCGTCGCGTGCGGCAATCCGCAAATCCATCTGGCCGGTGTCCAACTGCAGGCGCAGGCGGGCCGCATCATTCGGTGAGATGCGACGGCAATGCGTGGCGAAGCCGCATCGGCGTGCGGCGCGTGGATCGCCGAGCACCCTGCTCAGCTGTGCGCGCTCGGCCGCAATGCGCGTCAACGCCTGAGACAGTGCACGTGCCGGTGGAGCCTGGCTCTGCTCGGTTAGCAAGATGGAATTCCTCCAAATGGCTTTCTGTCGCCAGTGCCGCGTTAGACAACCTCGATGCTGATCTGCAGCGCGCTACTCAGTGTGGACGTCAGTGCAGCCTCCAGACGCTGCCTTCCGCACCAAAGTACCTCGCGGGCGTCCGGCGAACTGGTATTGAAGCGAAGCGATAGCTGGTCCGGCGAAAGCCGCAAAAACAACGTCGTCTGTGCGACGACCCCTTGATCGATATCCAGCCACGCTTCCCAGCTACCTGCGCTGCGCACTGGTTCGGCGTTGCAGAACTCGGCCACACGCAGCGCGATGTGGTCGATCGCCATCTGGGCGCGTTGCGTGCGTATCCACTCGGTTGCGATCTGTCGTCCCACTGCGCCATTGTCGGTGCCTTGGGGCGGCTCTTGGTATTTCGTGCCATCGACAGGTAATGCCGGGTCCGTTGATACGGGGGCACCGTCATGCGCTTCGGTGAACCTGTCTTCGTCATCAGGTTCCGGTCGGTCCTCGTCGCACTGCGGTGGCAACACCATGCAGGGAAGCGCCAGCTGCGCGCTGCGCAGACGCTGGCGCAGTTGCAGGAAGCTGGAGCGCTGGGCCGACCGAGCCGGCGTGGCTGGAGCCGCCGGCCGCTGCAGTGCGCCGCTGATCGGCAGGATGCGCACATGGCGGAGCGGCGGCTTGCGCATCACACTACCACTCTACCGATCGGCTGCAGCTGCACCTCCGAACCCAGCTCCTGGAACGAATAGACCTGCAGCCAACTCAGCCGTGCTTCGATCATGCGGCGCACATAGCGGCGTACGTCCATCGACGCGACCACCGCCAGCGGATGCTGCGCCTGATCGCCCACGATGCGTTCCACCTGTTCGACAAGCTGGTTCGCCTGCTCGGGCGGCAGTGCCAGGAAATTGCCGGCCGCGGTCGCGCGAATCGATTGCCTGATCAGCTGTTCCACAGCATGGTCGAGCATTACCGCGGGCAGCTGCCCGGTGCCTGCGGTTGCGGTATGCGCAAGATAACGGCTGAGATCGCAGCGCACATATTCGGTCAACATCAAAAGATCCTTCTCCTTCGGCCCCCATACCACCAGGCTTTCCAGAATGCTCTTGATATTGCGCACTGGAATCCGTTCTTCCAGCAGGCGCCGCAGCACATCGGCAATGCGCTGTGCGGGCATCGCCTTGTTGACCTCCGCAACTAGCCCGGGATAGTCCACGGCCACCTGCTCCAGCATCCACTGGGTTTCCTGGATGCCGACGAACAGGTGTGCGCGTGCATGCAGGGGTGCGATGGCCTGCCGGGCCAGGGCCACTTGCATGTCGTCGGTGTCCTGCAATTCGGCGCGTGTTTCGGGGACATCGTGAATCAGCACCTCGTATTGCATGTCCTGCAGGGACTCGCTCTGCCATATCGCAATTCCGGGAAACGGCAGGCCCAGCAACTCGACCAATTGCCGGCGCTCGCTTTCGATCGCCTGATCCAGCCGCGCGGGGTCGAGTAGATCGGCCAGCTGCGGCGACAGCCGCATCGACAAGGGTGAAGCGAAATCAGGTGCGTTTTTGCGAATATGTGGCGCCTCGCCTTTGGCACCTTTACGGCTCGCCGAAGGCAACTTGCGCTGATCGGTGCCGCTGAGATCGCGCTGCTTGCGCCAAATCGTATAGCCGCCGGCGCCGACGGCCGCTGCCAGCAGCAGGAACAGCATGGCTGGAAAGCCAGGGACGAACGCAAAGCAGGCCAGCAGCACGCTCGCTGCCATCAGAGCCCGCGCGTTGCTGGTGAGCTGGCGGCCGATATCGAGCCCGAGCGAGCTGAGCCTGGTCTCGTTCTCGTTGGCGACGCGGGTGATCATGACGCCGGCAGCCACCGATATCAGCAGTGAGGCGATCTGCGACACCATGGCATCGCCCACCGACAGAATCGCAAAGCGGTTGGCGGCTTCGCCCGCGGTCATGCCGTGGTACGTCACGCCGACCACGATGCCGGCCAGGATGTTGACCATGGTAATGACCAGGCCGGCGATCGCATCACCCTTGACGAATTTCATGGCGCCGTCCATGCCGCCGTGCAGCTGGCTCTCCATGGCCAGCCGCGCGCGTTTGCGGCGTGCCTCGTCTGCGGTCAGGTTGCCGCCACGCAGGTCGGCATCGATACTCATCTGCTTGCCGGGCATGGCGTCCAGCGTAAAGCGCGCACCGACCTCGGCAACGCGTTCGGAGCCCTTTGCGATCACGATGAACTGCACGGTGGTGATGATCAGAAAAACGACCAGGCCCACCACCAGATTGCCGCCGACCACCAACTCGCCAAAGCTCTCGATGATATGGCCCGCCTCGGCGTGCAGCAGAATCGACTTCGTCGAGGCGATATTCAGTGATAACCGCAGCAGCGTGGTGAACAGCAGCAGGGAAGGAAACGACGAGAGCGAGATCGAGTCGGGCACATACATCGTGACCATCAACAGCACCACGCTCAGGGTGATGTTGATGCCCAGCAGCGTATCGATCAGCGGCGTTGGCAGCGGCAGGATCATCAGCCCGATGACCGCCACCACCAGGGCGGCGATCGCCACTTCGCCGCTATAAGCGAAATACCGTGTGGCTCGCACGCGATCGCCTAGCATGGCAGACCTCCATTACCGTCGCCGTCGCCATGCTCGCGGCCGAGGTCATCGACCCAGCGCAACACCACCGCAACCGTCTCGAACAGCGGCTCGGGCACTGCATCGCCCAATTCAACCTGATACAGCGCACGCGCCAGCGGCGGATTGGCAACGATCGGAATGCCCTGGTTATGGGCAAGGGCGCGCAGTTCCAGCGCGCCGTCGTCCACGCCCTTGGCAACGACCTGTGGCAAGCCGAAGTCGTCCGGCTCGTAGGCCAGTGCCACCGCGTAATGGGTCGGGTTGACCACCATTACCTTGGCCTTGGCGACGCGCTCGCGCGGGTCGCCGAAGACCAGCTCCTTGGCGAATTCCTTGCGCTTTCCCTTGATTTCGGGGTCGCCTTCGCTCTCCTTGAATTCGCGCTTCTGCTCGTCCTTGCTCATCCGTTTGTCGCGGATGAAAAGCCAGTGCTGCACGCTCCAGTCTGCAGCGCCGACCAGTACGAACAGCAGCACGCCCAATGCAAGTAGTATCCCCAGCGTCCGCCAGGCAATCTGGGCAATGTCAAGTGGTGTCTGGTAGGCAAGGCCAATGATCGTGGGCATGAGGGTGCGGATACCGACCCACAGCACCACGCCAATCAAGATGGCCTTGATGATTAACTTCAGTAAATTGATGAGACTTCGCAACGAAAAGAGTTTCTTGACCCCGGCCGCGGGATTGAGGGAATCGAACTTTGGCGCCACCGGCTTGAGCGAGGCATTCAGACCGGTCTGAAAAGCGCCGCCTGCCACGCCAGCAACCAGGCAAGCAGCAAGAAACGGCAGCATCAACAGCAATCCCTGGATGCCGATATGGCCGAGTGCGCGGTTTATTGCGGCTGCGTCGCGTGTATTCTCTGGAAAATCGAACCCGATCGTCATCAATGCGCGCATATGCTCGGAGAAGTAATCGCCGGCCGATTTCATCACCAATAACGCGCCAAAGAGCACCGCGGCTGCAGTGACGTCAGGGCTGACCGGCACTTCCCCGTCCCTGCGCGCATCCCGCAGTTTCTTCTCGGTCGGCTCCTCGGTTTTTTCTTCCGACATTGCCCTCTCCTTCCGCGATCGCTGCGCCCCCGATTGTGGTGAGCTGTGGTGGAACGATCCGTTTGCCAGGCGAATGTGTGGGTGGCCTGGCGAAGCCGGAATGATTTGTTCGCCAGCGACTTCCGATATTCGCTTCTGAAAGGATCTGTCCCCCCCTGGCGCGCGTAGCTTCCCCCACGTGTGCCGTCCGCATGCCATAAAAAACGAGGTGCAGTGTGGAGAAGATTCAGTGTCCCGGGTCGGTCGTGAGTGGGCTCATCGAACTGATCACGGTCGGACTTACCCATGACAAGATTCAGGACGCTGCCGCTGTCCTGGCTGCAGTCCGAGTACTGCGGCCAGAGCTGAAGGCGCTGGACACGTTCGATGCATGGATTTCCATCAAGCGCGGCAATTACTTGGAAGGCGCGCGCCTGTTGCGCGAGCTGGAGGGCGACGCTGGATCGAAGCCGCTGTGCAGGGCCTTGTACGCCTGCTGCCTGTTCGCCATGGGCGACCAGTCGTGGCATGGCGTTGCGGAGGGGCTGATCGAAGAGGACGCCGACGCCGACGCCGTGGCCTTGGTCAAGGCGCTGTCCGGACGTCGCACCCCAACGTCCGCGCCGGCGGAAGCGCCGGTTGAATCTGCAGCACCGATGGAAGTTCCAAATTCGCAGTACCTGCGCGCCTGAGTGACGCCAGTCCCGACCCCATAGGAGTATGCGATGACGCTCATTCCTCCTGTCCAAGCGATTGCCAGCACCAGTGCTGCCGCCACCCAAGCGCTGTCGCCGGTGGCAGCGCCCAACCAGGCGCTGATGAACCGCTTTCAAGCGCTGATGCAGTCCGCCAGCCCCTTGCCGCCAGCGATGCAGCGGGTGGGCAACCCGAGCATGATGAGCCGGGTGGTCGATGTGCAGAACGATGGCGTGCGCACCATCGCCGAGCATATCGATGCCTTCAGCATGCAGGCACCGACCATGGGGCTGCAGGAAATGGCAGCGCAGCAGATCAAGTTGATGCACGAGCTGACCATGGTCGGCTTCAACCTCAACGTCAGCGTCGGCGTGGCGCAATCGGGAAAGAACGCCGTGCAGACGCTGGTCAAGAACCAATAGCATGCGCGCGTTGAGATACCTGGTGGTGCTGCTGGTGGCGCTGCTGCTGTCTGCGTGCAGTCAGCAGCTGTATTCCGGGCTCACCGAAAATGATGCGAACGACATGCTCGAGGTGCTGCTGCATGCGGGCGTGGACGCGTCCAAGGTCACGCCGGACGACGGCAAAACCTGGGCAGTGAACGCACCGCACGATCAGGTGTCCTATTCGCTGGAGGTGCTGCGCGCGCACGGCTTGCCGCATGAGCGGCACGTCAACCTCGGCGAGATGTTCAAGAAGGACGGGCTGATCTCGACACCCACCGAAGAACGCGTACGTTTCATCTATGGCGTATCGCAGCAGCTGTCGCAGACCTTGTCGAATATCGATGGGGTGATCTCGGCCGATGTGGAAATCGTGCTGCCCAACAACGACCCGCTTTCCACCTCGGTCAAACCCTCCAGCGCTGCGGTGTTCATCAAGTTCCGCGTCGGTAGCGATCTGACCAGCTTGGTACCAAACATCAAGACGTTGGTCATGCACAGCGTGGAGGGACTCACCTACGAAAATGTCAGTGTCACGCTGGTACCGGGCGGAGCGGAGAGCGATGCGCAGTTCACCGCATCGGCGCCGCCGAAACCCTCACCGTGGCCGTGGTTGGGCGGGTGTGCGTTGGCGTTGTGTTTGGCGGTTGCGGCGGCGCTGTATTGGTGGCCAAATCCGCAGGCGGGTCGTTGGGGTGGCTGGCAGCGCCTGCGCGAGTTGGCCAAAGGCAAAGCCGGGTGAGCGCGGCATGGACAACACGCGGATCGACAATGCGGCACGATGGATTCAGCGCTGGACGGACGCGTTGGCGCAATTGGCCGAATCATTGGACGCCGCACGGGTGGCGCATTGGCTTGGGCCGGTGGCAGCGTCGGGCTGGGCAGCGGCGCCCGTCTACCATCGTATGCGGGTGATCCAGGCGTGGTCAGGGTGGTCGGGATTGTCGCCGTCCGCACTTGGCCTGCATGCGAATCAACTCGCCGTCCTGATGCCCGAGCTACTCGCCAAGGTTCTGGTCGCGCGCGCGCTGTTCTCGCGCGGGTTGGCCGTGCGTCGGTGTATCGAGCGCGAACGTCTGGACTGGCTCGAACAGTGCGTGGGGCCTGCCGTGCTTGAGCATGTGCGCCAGAACGCGTCCGCCGGCCTGCCCGTGCCCCTGCTGCCGCGCGATGCCGATCAAGCCGCGTGGGTCGGCGACGGTTGGCGTCGGATGCAGGCCGATAGCGTCTGGTCCAACCCGGTTATTGCCAAGCTGCTGGCGTTGTCGTTGCCATTGGGCGCCGCGCAGGTGGCGACTCTCGCAGCAGACGGTGCGAGCGATGCATTCCTGACCGCGCTTCCCACCCTGATGCCGGAGGCGTCATGCGTCTGTGGTTGAGGTCGACGCCCGACGCGATCGGGCTGGATTGCGATGTCATCCCGCGCGAGGCGCTGGCCTCGGTGCTGGCACTGGATGATGCCGCTACCGAGGTGCACGCACGCTGCGAGCAAACCCTGAGCCAGGCGCAGGCACGGGCACAGACGCTGATCGACCAGGCCCAACAGCAGGCCGAGGCGATCCTTGACGATGCGCGTCAAAAGGCCGAGCGCAGCGCACGCTTGGGATATGCAGCCGGCCTGCGACGCCAGCTTGATGAGTGGAACGAATCCGGCCTGCGTCATGCCTTTGCCGCCGAAACGGCCGCGCAGCGGGCACGCGAGCGCCTGGCTGAGATTGTGGCGCGCACCTGCGAGCACATCATCCTCGGACACGATCCTGCAGCGCTGTATGCACGTGCGGCGCAGGCCCTGGAAAGTGCGCTGGACGAGGCCAAGGCCCTGCGGGTCAGCGTGCATCCCGACGCGGTGGACGCTGCGCGGCGCGCCTTCGATGCCGCCGCCGCCGAGGCAGGCTGGACCTTGCAGGTAGAGCTGTGCGGCGATGCCGATCTGGCCGAGGGCGCCTGCGTGTGCGAATGGGATACGGGCGTGTTCGAGACCGATCTGCGCGATCAGCTGCGCAGTCTGCGGCGCGTCATTCGCCGCGTGTTGGCCGCACCCCAGGAGCCCGCGGATGCTGGCTGAGACGCCGCTGCTGGAGACAACGCTCGAGCGCGAGCTGGCCACGCTCGCGTTCGGTCGTCGCTATGGCAAGGTGGTCGAAGTCGTCGGCACCATGCTCAAGGTGGCTGGCGTGCAGGTCAGCCTGGGCGAGGTGTGCGAGTTGCGGCAGCGCGATGGCAGCTTGTTGCAGCGTGCCGAAGTGGTGGGCTTCAGTCGCGATCTCGCGTTGCTGGCGCCATTCGGGGAGCTGATCGGGCTGTCGCGCGAGACGCGCGTGATCGGATTGGGACGCCCGTTGGCGGTGCCGGTCGGACCGGCGTTGCTGGGGCGCGTGCTCGATGGCCTGGGCGAGCCGTCGGACGGGCAGGGAGCAATCGCCTGCGACACCTGGGTACCGATTCAGGCGCAGGCACCGGACCCGATGCGTCGGCGGCTGATTGAACACCCCATGCCGACCGGCGTGCGGATCGTGGATGGCCTGATGACGCTGGGCGAGGGTCAACGCATGGGCATCTTCGCCGCAGCAGGCGTCGGCAAGAGCACCTTGATGGGAATGTTCGCGCGCGGAACGCAGTGCGATGTCAACGTGATCGTGCTGATCGGCGAGCGCGGACGTGAGGTGCGGGAGTTCATCGAGCTGATTCTTGGCGAGGATGGTCTGGCACGCAGCGTCGTGGTGTGCGCAACCTCCGATCGCTCATCGATCGAGCGCGCGAAGGCCGCCTATGTCGGCACCGCCATCGCCGAGTACTTCCGGGATCGGGGCCTGCGCGTCCTGCTGATGATGGACTCGCTGACGCGCTTTGCCCGCGCGCAACGCGAGATCGGTCTGGCTGCCGGCGAGCCGCCCACGCGCAGGGGTTTTCCGCCTTCGGTCTTCGCCGAGCTGCCGCGCCTGCTCGAACGTGCGGGCATGGGCGAGAACGGATCGATCACCGCGTTCTACACCGTGCTGGCCGAGGACGACACCGGCAGTGACCCGATTGCCGAAGAAGTACGCGGCATCCTCGATGGGCACCTGATTCTCTCTCGCGAGATCGCGGCCAAGAACCAGTACCCGGCGATCGACGTGTTGGCCAGCCTGAGCCGGGTGATGAGCCAGATCGTCCCGGCAGACCACTCCCAGGCCGCCGGCCGGCTGCGGCGCCTGCTCGCCAAGTACAACGAAGTGGAAACCCTGGTGCAGGTGGGCGAATACCGCGAAGGGAGCGACGCCGTTGCCGACGAGGCGATCGAGAGGATCGATGCGATTCGTGACTTTCTCGCCCAACCGACCGACCAGCTCAGTGCGTACGACAGTACGCTGGAACAGCTGATCAGCGTGATCGACGATGCGTGAGCCTGCCCACACCTGGTCGGTACTGCATCAGCTCAAGGCGCGCCGTTGCGAGCGCATGGAGGAACGCCTGAGCGATTACAGGCGTGCAGTGGAACACTGCGACCGTGAGCTCGCCAGCTGCAGACAGGAGACGGAGGCTTGTGCCACACGCTTGGCCAATTGCGATGCCGCGTTGATGGACAAGGCCGGTGTGGGTGGTTCGATCGATATCGACACGATTCTGCAGCACGAACGCTTCCGCACCGTGCTGGTGGAGGCCTGCCGCGCTGCCGAGCAGGCGCAGGCAGCGGCGAGCCAGTCATTGCAGAGCGCCCGCGATGAGCTGGCGTCCGCGCAACAGGCACTGAGCAAGCTGCAGGCACAGGCGCAGGTGTATGCAGACAAAGCCGCCAGTGCACGCCGCGCCCGACAGGCGCAACGCGACGCAGCAGAAGAAGAAGACGCGATCGAAGCGCTGGTCGCGCTGCGTTCGCACCGCGCCGCGCAGGGGTGCGAACGATGAACGACGCCACCGAGGCCTTGCTGGCCATCTCCTCGCAGGGTGTGTCGCTGTTGACCCTGCTGGCGCTGTGCGGGGTGCGTGTGTTCGTGATGTTCACGGTGCTGCCGGCAACGGCGCAGGACAGCCTTCCCGGAATTGCGCGCAACGGCGTGATCTACGTGCTGAGCTCGTTCATCGCCTACGGGCAGCCGGCCGATGCGCTGGCGAAGATCCAGACGGCTGGCCTGGTCGGGGTGGCGTTGAAAGAGGCGTTCATCGGTCTGGTGATCGGGTTTGCAGCATCGACGGTCTTCTGGATCGCCGAGAGCGTTGGCCTGCTGATCGACGACCTGTCCGGTTATAACAACGTGCAAATGACCAACCCGCTCAGCGGCCAGCAAAGCACGCCGGTATCCACGGTGTTGCTGCAACTGGCCATCGTGTCGTTCTACGCATTGGGCGGCATGTTGATGTTGCTGGGCGCGTTGTTCGAATCGTTTCGCTGGTGGCCGCTGAGCCAGCTTGGGCCGAACATGAGCGCGGTTGCCGAATCGTTCGTGATCCAGCAATCCGACAGCATGATGGCCGCCGTCGTCAAACTGTCCGCACCGGTGATGTTGGTGCTTGTGCTGGTGGATCTTGCGATCGGCCTGGTGGCGCGGGCGGCCGACAAGCTCGAACCGTCGAACTTGAGTCAGCCCATCCGTGGGGTGCTGGCGTTGTTGCTGCTCGCCTTGCTGACCAGCGTCTTCATCGCGCAATTTGGCGAAGCACTTGGGTTCCTGCATTTCCAGCAGCAATTGCACGATGCCGCCAACGTGAGCGGCAAGGGAGGCGCGTCGCACTGATCTTTATTGAGACATTCCCGGCTTTGCACTTCCTAAACTGGTCGCTACCGACTACTTTACTTGCCTAGCAGAGGGAACGCCATGGCTCCTGCCTGTACCACCGCCCACCGCCGACGTGCTCCATTGGCCGCCGTCCTGATGCTCAGCCTGCTGCCGCTGCTGTCGCCACATGCCGACGCCGCCCAGGTCCCGTGGCATTCGCGCACGTTCAAATACGTCGCCGACAACAAGGATCTCAAGGAGGTGCTGCGCGATTTGTCCGCCAGCCAGTCTATCGCCACCTGGATCTCGCCGGAGGTGACCGGCACGCTGAGCGGCAAATTTGAAACATCTCCGCAGAAATTCCTAGACGATCTGGCCGCCACCTATGGCTTTGTCTGGTACTACGACGGCGCCGTGCTCAGGATCTGGGGTGCAAACGAATCCAAGAGCGCGACCTTGAGTCTGGGCATCGCGTCGACGAAGTCGCTGCGCGACGCTCTTGCGCGCATGCGTCTGGACGATCCGCGCTTTCCGGTGCGTTACGACGAGGCCGCGCATGTGGCAGTGGTCTCCGGACCGCCAGGGTATGTGGATACCGTGGCGGCGATTGCCAGGCAGGTCGAGCAGGGCGCGCGTCAGCGCGATGCCACCGAAGTGCAGGTGTTTCAGCTGCACTATGCGCAGGCAGCCGACCACACGACCCGCATCGGTGGCCAGGATGTGCAGATTCCGGGCATGGCCAGCCTGTTGCGCAGCATGTACGGCGCCCGTGGCGCGCCTGTTACGGCCATACCCGGGCCTGGCGCCAGCTTTGGACGGGTACAGCCGATCGGCGGTGGGTCCTCCAACACATTCGGCAATGCCGTACAGGGGCAGGGCGGCGGAGCCAGCGGCATTCTCGGGCTGCCTTCGTCCTGGTTCGGGGGCGCATCGCCGTCCGATCGCGTGCCGGTCAGTCCGCCGTTGCCCGGTAGCGGAACTGCTGCCGTAGCGGGGTCGCCCGCCAGCGTATGGCCGGAGCTCAGCAAGGGGCGGCGCGATGAATCCATTCCGATCGACGCCGGTGGTGGAGCAGAGCTGGCCTCCGATGCGCCGGTGATCGAAGCCGATCCGCGTACGAACGCCATCCTGATCCGCGATCGACCGGAGCGGATGCAGAGCTATGGCACCCTGATCCAACAGTTGGACAACCGGCCCAAGTTGCTGCAGATCGATGCCACCATCATCGAAATCCGTGATGGCGCCATGCAGGATCTCGGTGTCGACTGGCGCTTCCACAGCCAGCACACGGACATACAGACCGGAGACGGCCGTGGCGGTCAGCTGGGCTTCAACGGCGCTTTGAGCGGCGCGGTCACAGATGGCGCGACCACGCCGTCTGGCGGCGCCTTAACGGCCGTGTTGGGAGATGCCGGACGCTATCTGATGACGCGCGTGTCGGCGTTGGAGACGACGAACAAGGCCAAGATCGTGTCTTCGCCCCAGGTTGCGACGCTGGACAACGTCGAGGCGGTCATGGACCACAAACAACAGGCATTCGTCCGTGTCAGCGGGTACGCATCGGCAGATCTCTACAACCTCTCCGCCGGGGTGTCGTTGCGGGTATTGCCCAGCGTGGTACCAGGCTCGCCGAACGGCCAGATGCGCCTGGACGTACGTATTGAGGATGGCCAGCTTGGCTCCAACACCGTGGACGGGATCCCGGTCATCACCTCCAGCGAGATCACGACCCAGGCCTTCGTCAACGAAGGGCAAAGCCTGCTGATAGCAGGATACGCCTACGATGCCGACGAGACAGATCTGAACGCGGTGCCGGGGCTGTCGAAGATTCCGCTGCTCGGCAATCTGTTCAAACACCGCCAAAAAAGTGGGTCGCGCATGCAACGGCTGTTCCTGCTGACCCCGCATGTGGTGTCCCCCTGATGGTCTGCGAAAAGCCATCGGTGGCAGATGATGACATTGCTGCGAGTGCCTGATCCTCGGTGAATACCAAAGGCCGAATAATGCCTGGAGTGTTTAATAAATCTCGGCGGGCCATGCAATCGGCGTGTATGTGCGTTGACTCAAAATGCCTAAGACCGCTAGCTGGATGATAATCGGGCCGCGCTGGAGATCAGTATGTGTCACTCGCACATACTGATCCTTATGCGTTGCCCGAGCCTGCCTGAGCGACCACGTGGCAGGCGTGTCACCTGCGAACGACGAGTTCCTAGCAGTCAGCTCAGTATCTGCGGTGGACGGTAAGAGGGCTGTCTATGCCTTGAACTGGACGCGACTGCGAGCGGGCGCATATCGATGGCCTGGCCGGCAGTAGTGCGCATGGCCGGTGTGTGGGCACAGCAAGCTCTAGGCGAGCGACAATGGCGTGACGGTTTGCGATTGCACGTTGAAGCGCAGCGAACAGCCACTTGAGAAGGCGTGTACCGAGACAAAAAATTCGGCAATAGAGCACGAAATTCGGCAATGTCGTGCCGCGTCGAGCCGGAACGGCTCTGCTCGCACCCCGAAGGGTGTACGTCAGGTACCTGCTGCGCGGAAGAGACAATCGCGCGCCTGAATTGGCAGCAAGTGTTCGTGGTTATAGTAATGAGAGCGCCTGCAGGCTGGCGCATGAAGCGACAACCTGCAGGCCATGGCCGGTAGGGACGACCACCAGTGCGTTACTGCATCGATCCGCTGTTGCTGCTCCCAAGGCTGACGCCGACGAGGTCGCCAGCAAAGCTACCGCCGTATCCGCCGCCGAAGCCACCGCCCGAGCCACCACCATTCTGTGACTGGAGAATGTCTCCGATGATATTCATCAGCATCTGGGTGTATGGCGAAGGGGAGCCATTGGACTTTCCAGGTTGCTGGCTGCCGCCCTGGCCACCAGGGTCACCACCCTGCTGACCCTGGCCCTGACCCTGCTCAGCCTTGTTGCTCTGCTGAAGCAGGGCCATGATCAGCTGGGTCAGTAGCTGGTCCAGCTGCTTTTCCGAAATGCCTTGATTGCCCTGGTTCGGAACAAGCTGCAGCTGCGTGTTCTGGCCTTGGTCAACCTGGAAGAAGGACGTGCCGCCCTGTGGGTTCACAGAATTTATCATGACGATTCCTCTCTGAATTGGCTGGGAATTTGTTTCGCTCAACGGTCATGCTTGAGCAACGGCCGTTGCGGAGCGGGTTTTCCGCCCCGATCCAACAGTAGAAGCGGCAACCCGTCGTGGCCAGAAACTTTGCGAAATTGCGCTTGCAAGGGCGAAGAGAGCGAGTGAAAAAAAGTTTTAGCATCGATAAGAAAATGCCGAGCGCATGGTTGAAGAACGTTTTTTCGCTTGCCTGTTAAGCGTTTCGTTGGTCCTGAGTAAAACACGTACAGGTGGCGTTATGTTGCCGCCGTCGAGCGTCGTGGGTCGTTATGTGCCGACGCTCTACTCACCTGGAGAGCTGTATTCAACCAAGATCGAGGTAACGACAAATGATCGGTTCAACGATCGCATGCCAGCATTTCGATAAAGTATCCAATTGGCAGTTGGAGTCTTCGTCCGGGCCTTTGCCAAAGCCAAGCTTGCGCCCGCAATGGTCCGGACGTCATCGTCGAGCAGGCGCAGGGCCGCAGCGCATTTTATTTGCAGCAGTGCTGGCGTGTGCGTCACCGTTCGCACGCGCCGATTGCTTTGAAGAGGCCGCAGGATATCAGCACGTCAACCCTTGGGTGCTGCGCGCCATTGCCTGGCAGGAATCGCGCGGTCGTGCCGACGCAATCCACCGAAATCACAACGGCACGATCGATTACGGCAAGATGCAGATCAACTCAATCCATCTGCGGCGATTATCCAGCTATGGAATCTCCAGAGATGCGTTGATGCATCCGTGTATCAGTGTCTATGTAGCGGCGTGGCGCTTGCGAGAAATGACCAACAAATATGGAAATACTTGGGTCGCGGTAGGGGCCTACCATTCCGAAACGCCGGGGGAGCGCGATAAATATGCGCATGCCATTCATTCGATTCTTCTCAGGCGCGGTGTGATTGTTGAATAGAATAGGTGCAACTGTAGGAGTTCGAGGGTGCAGCCCCCCTTGTATGGAGGCGCCCGGTCTGAGGTGGTGCAGGATTGTGCAAAGCGGTGGCACGCTGATCTAATATTCTCTGCGCCAATAGTGAAGTTGATTTTCGTCGCGCTCGCAGTGATTGAAATGACAACTGCCCAGCTGTATTCCTCACAAGTGTCGACAATGCGCGTAGCTTAGCGAATAGCTGCTGTGCAGAGACTAGGTAGATGCGACCTGCGCCAGGAACTGGCAGGCGTAGTTTGCAGTTAATTCCTGCCGCACGTCGCTACCAATGGTCGGGGTACGAACTGCGGGGCTGTGCTCAGAGTGGTGACATAGCTGCCGCATCACGCACTGCCGGTGAGCCGGCAGTGCGTGTGCGCCCGTCAGATGCTGGCCTAACGAGGGGGAGGCTCGAGAGCCAGCGCGGCGCACGGTCACGCTTACTCAGCTTACGCGCGAGCTGCCTCGGCTTCGCGAACTGCCGCTGCAGCCTGCCAAGTGCCGGCGATGATCTTGTACTGCATTCCGGCGGCCATGCCCGATAACGTATTGGAGAGCAGTGCGCTGCGTGCTGGCGACAAACCGAGCCAAGTGGCAATCATGTTGACTGCCGTACCAAATGCGATGTTGGAATTGATGGCGGCTGTGCGTGCTACCGAGTGATCCATGACCCGCTCATAGTCTTCGCGCCTGGCCTTCAAGGTCGGTTCCCCAATTTGCTGCGTGCCGGCTTCGTCGGCCTCGTGTTGGGTGACATTTAGCCAGTCAGCTGTCTCCAGAGCGACATTCAAAGCCGTGTTTATCCCCGCTTGCTGAAAGACCACCTTGGTTGCTTCTCCCATGTTGAAGGGCGACATTAGTCCTGCCCAGCGCTGCCTGGCCGAGGCGAAGTCTGCTGCCTCCAACTCATTGGATGCCAGGTTAATCAGGACGTTGGCCATGCCGTAAAACCTGCCTGCACTGGTGACGTGGGGATTGCTGACGCCACCATTGGTAGGCGCCCGCATTCCCACCATGCGGAACGTCGCCTGGATGGCATCGCGGGCCGCAGCATAAGGGGCAACCTTGAGCTCACTGGCCAGCAGCCTGGCCGCCATCTCCGGTCGGCCAGAGGCCTTGCCTGCAGCGCCTATGGCGATATTGCTCAAAATGCCAGCCAGCGCGAGCCGGGTGACCAGATCCGAATAATGGTGCTGCTCGCTCCTTTTGTGATCACGCTCGTCATCGGACAGCGCTTCCCACTGTTCGAGATTGATATTGTGAAAGCCACGGGCAGCGGCGTCTGGATTACGGTTCTCGCGGTTGCGCCGCAGCGTATGCAGCGCCAGATGCAGCGTGCCCAATACCGCCTGCAGGGCGACGACCGCTTCGGGTGGAAAGTGGCGAAGCGCGGCAAACAGTCCTTCGCCTAGCAATTCGCGCGCGAACGTGGTTGGGCCCACGGAGGTGGTCTGGTGCACGAGATGTCCCAGCGACGTCCCCCCGATTTT
>NZ_JFAQ01000052.1 GCF_001304695.1 Xanthomonas axonopodis | reverse complement strand
TAAAGCACAGAGGCCTCCCAACAGAGGCCTCGATCACCGGGATTGCCCTGAATGGGCAAAGCGATCTACGCGCCCCATCGTCTATGTGCATCCAACCTCCCGCGAAACGCGGGAACGGGGCTTGATCAGCGTTGCCTTAATGTCTACTCGATGCAATCCTCGATCGCAACGTATCGCTACATCGCAAACTCAGCTCACTCGCCGATCCAGCCCTTCAGCATGTCGGCGAATTCATCGGCATGCTTTTCTTCCTGGGCCAGGATGCTTTCCAGAATGCGCTTGGTGGTGGTGTCCTTGTCGCCGATGAAATCGATCATTTCCCGATAGCTATCGATGGCGATGCGTTCGGCGATGAGATTTTCCTTGACCATGTCGCGCAGGTCGGTGCCTTCCTTGTATTCGGCATGCGAGCGCTTGGTCAGGGTGTCCGGATTGAGATCCGGTTCGCCGCCCAGCTGCACGATGCGCTCGGCAAGCTTGTGTGCGTGCTCTTGTTCCTGTTGCGCGTGTTCCAGGAACTCGCCCTTCACTGCGTCGGCAAGCATGCCCTTGGCCATGAAGTAGTGGCGGTAGTAGCGCAAGGTGCACACGTATTCGGTAGCGAGCGCGGTATTGAGCAATTCGATCACCTTCTCGCGATCGGCGTGGTAGCTCTCGGTGATGGCGCCGTCTTCGATGCTCTGGCGCGCGCGGGCGCGCAAGGTGGCAGTGTCGGTGATACCGGCGGCCGTTTTGGTGGCTGGCCGATCAGACATGGCTGGCCGTTTTCCTTCTGAGCGGATGGGAGCAATGGGTGCTCAATCCGGCAGGTGCTGCAGCACGTAATCGGCTGCAGAGACTTTGAATTCGCCGGGTTCTTCGACAAACAACGCCTTGACTACCGCGTCGTCCGCATACAGCGCGTAGCGGCGCGAGCGCAGGCCCATGCCCGAGCCGCTGGCGTCGATTTCAAGGCCCAGGGCACGCGCCAATTCGGCGTTGCCGTCGGGTAACAGGTGCAGGCCATCAGGAATCAGCTGGCTGCGTCCCCATGCCTGCATCACGAACGGGTCGTTGACCGCGGTGCACAGCACGTCGATACCGCGCTTGCGGAATTGCTCGAAGTGTTCCACATAGCCTGGCAGGTGCTTGGCCGAGCAGGTGGGGGTAAAGGCCCCCGGCACCGCAAACAGCAGCACCTTGCGGCCTGCGAACAGACTGTGAGTGTCGACGGCCTCGATGCCGTCGCGCAGGCGCTTGAGCACGACTTCGGGAATGCGGTCACCAACGTGGATGGTCATGCGGCGGGCTCCTGTGGCTGAACGGATTCTAGAAAGGGGCAGGGGAAAAGCGCGTCAACGCGCTTGAAATCCGTCCGGCCACGCCTATCTGACGCACATGGCCGGCGCAACTGCGCAGCCGCAGTCGCCGGCCCCGTCATCAACCTTTTTTTGGAGGCTTTCAATGAACATCGTTCGTTATCCCCAATTTTCCACCCACGCGCTGCAGAACGAGATCAAGCATGTGTTCGACCGCTTCTTCGAGCAGAACGGCGACACCGACGAATCGGCCGTGGTGACCGCGCAGTGGGTGCCGCGCGTTGACATCAAGGAAGAGCCAAATCACTTCGTGCTGTACGCCGATTTGCCGGGCATCGATCCAAGCCAGATCGAGGTGCAGATGGACAAGGGCATCCTGTCTATCAAGGGGGAGCGCAAGAGCGAATCCAGTACCGAGACCGAGCGCTTCTCGCGCATTGAGCGCCGCCACGGCAGCTTCCATCGCCGCTTCGCGCTGCCCGACAGCGCCGATGCCGATGGCATCACGGCCGCGGGCCATAACGGTGTGCTGGAAATCCGCATTCCCAAGCGCCCGGCCGCCACGCCGCGCCGTATCCAGGTTGGCAACGGTCAGAACACCAACGGCAGCACGGTGCAGTAAGCGCAATAAACGTCTCGGCGGCGCGCTGTGCAGGCGCGCGATGTTCGCTGGGCCGGCCTGTACGGTGCGTGCAGGCTGGCCCAGCGACCGGCAGTTCCGACCGGCACCTCCGCCAGCCGGAACTGCCTGCTGCAGGACGTTAGACCTGGAGCGAAGCCACCGCTTCGCTCTCCGGCGACAGTCGCGCCGTAGAATAGGCGCGGTTGCCCGCCCGGCTGCGAATAGATTGGCCACAGCGCCCTGGCGTGACCGCTTGCGGAAGCGGCTGGCATGCGAACTCGGCACGTACGCCCGTACGGTGCTGGCTTGCACGCCTTCCACGCCGCTCACGCGCTGTCCGCCGGTGTGCTGGCCGTTCGAACTGGCTCGTGGCCTCGGCTGCGGGCCGTTTTTTTTCCAGAGGTGATTAGATGGAATTCAAGGATTACTACGCAACGCTCGGCGTGGAGCCCAGTGCAGGCGATGCGGAGATCAAGACCGCCTACCGCCGGCTCGCGCGCAAGTATCACCCCGACGTCAGCAAGGAAGCCGGCGCCGAAGACAAGTTCAAGGCGATCAACGAAGCCTACGAAGCGCTGCGCGACCCGGCCAAGCGCAAGGCCTACGACCAGTTGAAGGCGCAGGGGTTCCGGCCGGGCGACGAGTTCCAGGCCCCGCCCAATTACGGCGGCGGGCAAGGTTTTGATTTCGAAGAGGTGTTCGGCAATGGCGGCGCCGGTGGGGGCTTCAGCGATTTCTTCGAGAGCCTGTTCGCCGGCCAGCGCGGTGGCCGTCCGCGCGGCCCGGGCGCCGGGCCCGGTGCAGGTGCCGGCCCGCAGGCGCGCGGCGACACCCGCGCCAAGCTTGCGGTGCCGCTGGAGGCGGTGCATTCGGGCGACAGCGTGCGCATCACCATCAATGGCAAGCAGCTGGACGTGCGCGTGCCCAAGGGCGTGCAACCCGGCCAGGTGATCCGCCTGAGCGGGCAGGGCAATGGCGGTGGCAACCTGTTGCTGGAGATCGAATATGCGGCGCATCCGCACTTCGAAGTGGACGGGCGCAACATCCTGTACACCTTGCAGGTCATGCCCTGGCAGGCCGCGCTGGGCACCACCATCAGCGTGCCCACCCTGGGCGGCTCGGTCGAACTGAAGGTGCCGGCCGACTCCGACGCCGGACGCAAGCTGCGCCTGCGCGGCCGCGGCCTGCCGGGGGCCACCCCGGGCGACCAGATCGTGGAGCTGGAAATCCTCGCCCCCGCCCCGACCGACGAGGCGCAGAAGAAGGCCTACCGCAATCTGGCCAAGGCATTCGGCGAGACTGTGAGCTGAGCTGATCGGCGCGGACCAGAGTGAGCTTCGCGCGCGCGAGGGTTGGGTGAGACGACGCTCGCCCAGCGATGCGGCAGTTGATGTCGACCCGCATCGTCACAATCTTGGCCGCACCCTCACCCGGCACTGGGAGGGGGAGCTAGCCCCTCTCCTTTGGAAGAGGGATTGGGGTGAGGGTTCGGTTGCCCTGCGACGTGATATTTGCCTCGCTCTGCGCCCTCGCGTCAGGACCTGCCCTCATCCGGCGCTACGCGCCACCTTCCGCGTGAAAGGGGAAAGCAGGAGACGCAAATCAACGGTGTCGCTCGGTGCGTCCTGTATTGAATCCAGCCTATGCTGTTCGACGTAACAGCTCCAGCGACGCGGAAAAACAGCGCGTCGCTCCATCACGTCTTGCCACGCTCACCGACCACGAACCCTCCGGCAACTCACCTGGCCGAGCTATCGAAAGTGCGGCGGGCGCACTACACTCGCCGCGCACACTAGGGGAAACACATGGCCCGTATTTTGATCGTCGACGACTCGCCGTCGCAGCTGCTGGGGATTCAGCGCATCGTCGAGAAACTGGGGCACGAAACCATCACCGCCACCGATGGGGCCGCCGGCGTGGAAGCTGCCAAGGAATCGTTGCCGGATCTGGTGCTGATGGACGTGGTGATGCCCAACCTCAACGGGTTCCAGGCCACGCGCACGCTCAAGCGCGAGCCCACCACCCAGCATATTCCGGTCATCTTGGTCACCACCAAGGATCAGGACACCGACCGCATGTGGGGCATGCGCCAGGGGGCCCGCGCCTACATCACCAAGCCGTTTTCCGAAGACGAGCTACTTGAAGTGATGGAGCGTGTGTTCAACCAGAAAGACGAGCCACCGAAAGCGTAAGCGCGCCGGCCAGGCGTGATCGAAGTCGGATTTCGGCAACGCAGATGGGGGATTAGCGTAAGACGGGCCAACCCTCTCTTGCGCGCTGAGGAGCCCGGTGAGGGTTCGGCAGTCCGGCGATGCGGAAGTCCACGTCGTCGTGCGCCACTGCATCGCAGTTGCACCTTCAGGCTGTGCCGAGCGCCACCTTCTGCCGATAGGCCAGGGGAGCGCAGTTGGGGCGAAGCGCGCGGCGCAGCCGTTGTTGCCTGGGAACAACGTGCGGTTGAAAGGATGGGTGCCAAGGACGCAATCGCCGCTTGGCCCGCACGCGTGCGACCTCCCATCACCGTCCGCGCTCGACACCCTGCCAGGCAGGCGTGCGCCCGGTAAGCAGATTCCAGCCGGCCAAGACGAATTAAATACCCGGCTGCGCCCAACAAACGTGTGCAACGCTCGGCAGGCACAACCCGTGCCTGCCGCCGGCACAGTGCCTCCTTGTCCGCAGGTCTTCAGCGGCAAGGCCCCGCCGGACGACCATTGCATGTGTCCCAGGCAGCCCGATCCGCCCCGCCGGCTAAACCAACCATGCATCGCACCGGGCCTTTCAAAACGGCAGGTCTGCCCCATCTAGTAGAATCGGCGAATCAAACAACATGGCGGCACTGCGGGACTGGCCCGCACAGCCCCTCGATCATGGAGCGTGCATGGCCTGGAACACACCCGGCAACAAGGGCGGAGACGGCCCGGACCCCAACCGTCGCAGGTCCTGGGGTCCGCGCGGTGGTGGCAACGGTGGCGGTTGGGGCAATCTGCCCGCTCCGTTGAAGGAGCTGTTCGACGGCGGCGTGGGGCGCTGGATCCTGGTCGCGGTGGTGCTGATGGTGCTGTTCTCCAGCTTCCAGCTCATCGGCGAGCAGCAGCGTGGCGTGGTGCTGCGCTTCGGCCAGTTCTCGCGCATCCTGCAGCCCGGCCCGAACTTCAAGCTGCCCTGGCCGATCGAATCGGTGCGCAAGGTCAATGCCACCGAGATCAAGACCTTCAGCAACCAGGTTCCGGTGCTGACGCGCGACGAGAACATCGTCAACGTCTCGCTCAACGTGCAGTACCAGATCAGCGATCCGCGCAAATACCTGTTCGGTTCGCGCAACGCCGATCTGGTGCTGGAGCAGGCCGCGCAAAGTGCCGTGCGAGAACAGGTGGGGCGTTCGGACCTTAATACCGTGCTCAACAATCGCGGCCCGCTGGCGGTCGCCTCCAAGGACCGTCTGCAGGCGGCGCTTGATGCCTACAACACCGGCCTGGCCGTCACTGGCGTGACCTTGCCGGATGCGCGCCCGCCGGAAGAAGTGAAGCCGGCCTTCGACGAGGTCAACGGTGCCCAGCAGGTGCGCGAGCGCCTGATCAACGAAGCCCAGGCATACGCCGCCAAGGTAGTGCCCGAAGCGCGCGGCCAGGGGGCTCGCACCCGTACCGGCGCTGAAGGCTACAAGCAGGCCACCATTTCCAAGGCAGAAGGCGACGCCGATCGCTTCACGCTGTTGCAGGCCCAGTACGCCGGCGCGCCGGAGGTCACCCGCAAGCGACTGTGGCTGGAGACCGTGCAGAAGGTGCTGTCGGAGAACCGCAAGGTCATCGGTAGCGATGGCCGCCAGGTCATCTATGTGCCGCTGCCGGCCGATGCCAGCAAGCCGGCCACTTCCGCTAGCAATGCCGGCATGCCGTCGATGGTGCCGCAGGACGTGCTGTTGAATCCGCCGCAAAGCGCCAGTAGCGAGGCCATCCGCAACCCGGAGCGTGGCCCGCGCCCGACCGGCCGTGAGGGAACCGAATAATGAAGAGTTCGCTAGTCATCGGCCTGATCGTCGCCGTGTTGCTGACCCTGATGGGCTCGGTATTGGTGGTGCGCGAAGACCAGACCGCCATGGTGCTCAACCTGGGCCGTGTCGTGCGTGCCGATCTCAAGCCCGGCCTGCACTTCAAGATTCCGATGGTGGAATCGGTGCGCGTGTTCGACCGCCGCTTCCAGGTGCTGGACACCGCGCCGGCGCGCTACTTCACCGCCGAGCAGAAAGACGTGAGCGTGGATTTTTTCGCCATCGGTTACATCTCCGATGTGCGTGCGTTCTATCGTGCGACCGGCGGTGAGGAATCGGTGGCCAACTCGCGACTGGCCCCGATCATCACCGACTCGCTGCGCAACCAGATCAACTCGCGCACCTTGCAGCAGCTGGTCTCCGGCGATCGCAGCGAGCTGATTGCCAACCAGCTCAAGGGCATCAATGGCGCCATCAAGGGCCTGGGGATGCAGATCACCGACCTGCGCATCAAGCAGATCGACCTGCCAACCGACAGCCAGGTGATCACCGACGTCTACGAGCGCATGCGCGCCCAGCGCAAACAGGAAGCCAGCAAGCTGCGCGCCGAAGGCGAAGAGCAGGCCCTGACCATCCGCGCGCAAGCCGACCGCGAGTCCACCGTGATTGTGGCCGATGCCGAACGTGACGCGCAGAAGCTGCGTGGTGAAGGCGATGCCGAAGCGGCCCGCATCTACGGTCAGGCCGGTTCCAAGGACCCGTCGTTCTATGCGTTCTACCGCAGCCTGGAGGCCTACCGCAGCTCCATGACCGACGGCAACGGCGTGGTGGTGCTGGACAAGAACGACCCGTTCCTGCAGTACCTCAAGAGCGATCGTTGATCGCTCTGTAGCTAATCGCTTAATGCTGAACTGAAATCGCCCGCGCAATGCGGGCTTTTTCGTATGTGCTCGTCACCGCTGAACAACCGATGCCCGCGATGAGTACCTCCACGTAGGTGCGCTCCTACGACCCGGGCAGTGGTGGATTGCTATGGCGGTGATGCGGCCAGGTAGAAACAGGCGCGGTCACAGCACCGAGTAACCCACGGTTCGCCGCAATCTGACCAACCCCCATCCGCCACCCCGCCAGAGGTAGTGTAGGCCACCGGAAACCCGGATAATGCACAAAAGCCGGCCGGGCACGCTCCAACCAGAGCACTCGGTCCGGCTTTTTCCGTGTCAGGGCTCTCGCGCCGCTGCAACGCTCCCCGATGGAGCCGCGCGCAAGGTGTCGCGGCCAGCCCTGCAGCGGTCCCATCCCGCGGCCCCGATGGCCGCAGAAAAACTTAGGAGTCCACCCGTCATGGGTCAGTCAGTTGTCGTGCTCGGTGCCCAGTGGGGCGATGAAGGCAAAGGCAAGATCGTCGATCTGCTCACCGAGGAAATCGGTGCGGTGGTGCGCTTCCAGGGCGGCCACAACGCCGGCCACACGCTTGTCATCAACGGCAAGAAAACCGTCTTGCATCTGATTCCGTCCGGCATCCTGCGCGACGACGCGCTGTGCCTGATCGGCAATGGCGTGGTGATCTCCCCGGCCGCGTTGATCAAGGAAATCAGCGAGCTGGAAGACGCCGGCGTGGAAGTGCGTTCGCGCCTGAAGATCTCTCCGGCCGCGCCGTTGATCATGCCTTACCACATCGCGTTGGATCAGGCGCGTGAAAAGGCGGCCGGCGGTAAGGCCATCGGCACCACCGGCCGCGGCATCGGCCCGGCCTATGAAGACAAGGTGGCGCGTCGTGGCATCCGCATCGCCGACCTGCATTACCCGCCGCAGCTGGAAGAGCTGCTGCGCACCGCGCTGGATTACCATAACTTCGT
This sequence comes from Xanthomonas axonopodis, assembly GCF_001304695.1. Taxonomy (GTDB): domain Bacteria; phylum Pseudomonadota; class Gammaproteobacteria; order Xanthomonadales; family Xanthomonadaceae; genus Xanthomonas; species Xanthomonas axonopodis. Next base: position 4,216 of record NZ_JFAQ01000052.1, on the reverse strand, counting down.
GCTCACCAAGTACCTGGGCGTGGAAGCGGTCGATTTCCAGAAGACCTACGACGAAGCGCTGGCCTTCGGCGAGTACGTGCAGCCGATGAAGTCGGACGTGGCCGGCATCCTGCACGACCTGCGCAAGCAGGGTAAGCGTGTGCTGTTCGAGGGCGCGCAGGGTGCGTTGCTGGACATCGACCATGGCACCTATCCCTACGTCACCAGCTCCAACACCACCGTGGGCGGCGCACTGGCCGGTACCGGTGTTGGCGCCGATGCGATCGACTACGTGCTCGGCATTGCCAAGGCGTACGCCACCCGTGTCGGCGGCGGCCCGTTCCCGACCGAACTGGACGACGAAGTGGGCCAGGGCATCCGCGACCGCGGTGCCGAGTACGGCGCGTCCACCGGTCGCCCGCGTCGCTGCGGCTGGATGGACATCGTGGCGCTCAAGCGCGCGGTGGCCATCAACGGTATTTCCGGCCTGTGCATCACCAAGCTCGACGTGCTCGACGGCATGGAGAAGCTGAAGATCTGCATCGCCTACGAATATCACGGCAAGCGCACCGAGTACGCGCCGCTGGACGCGCAGGGCTGGGAAGAGTGCACCCCCGTGTACCTGGAGTTCCCGGGCTGGAGCGAGAACACCCACGGCATCACCGTGTGGGACGAACTGCCGCCCGCCGCCCGCGCCTACCTGCGCGCGCTGGAAGAACTGGCCGGCTGCCCCATCTCGATCGTCTCCACCGGCCCGGACCGCGACCACACCATGGTGCTGCAGGACCCGTTCGCCTGATCGGCTGATGCGCGATTGAATCGACAAAAGCCCTGCTAAATGGGGGCTTTTGTTTGAACAATGCGATTGCCTCGCCCTCGCGCCGCACCCGTCTGACCGCTGCTGATGCGGTGTTGTTGGACGCCCACGCCTGATCGATGCCGGGCATGTTCAGCATGGGCGTGTAGCATGCTCGCGCCAGTCGGCATTGCATTGCCCTGGTTTGATGCATGCGTGCCCTGTCGTTGTCGTGGCTTCTCTTTGACGTGTGTGTCTTCGTGTCTGGCAGGCAGGCGCATGACTTTCGGCCGTGTGTGGTCTTGCGTGCCGGCGCCATGATGCTGGCCGCTGCACGACGTCGTTTACTTCATTACTCTTTATTAGGAATGTCATGCGCCAGATCCTGGTGACTGCTATCGCGCTGGCCCTGGCCAGCACCTGCGCCATTACGTCGGCTCACGCGGCTGCACCGGAGGCGGTCAGCGCATCGGCCGCGCAGGTCACCAGCCAGTTGCCGCGCACGGCCAGGCCCACCCACTACGCGGTGGAGATCACCCCGCATGCCGACAAGATGACCTTCGACGGCAAGGTGGCCATCGATGTCGTGGTGCTACAAGCCACCGACCGCATCGTGTTGCAGGCGGCCAATCTCACCTTCGCGCGCAGTACATTGGCGCAGCGCAAGGGGGGCACGCTGCAGGCGGCCAAGGTCAGCACCGATGAACAGGCGCAGACCGCCACCTTCGCTTTCGACAAGCCGCTGGCGCGGGGCAACTACGTGTTGTCCATCGACTACAGCGGTGTGATCAATATTCAGGCCAACGGCCTGTTCGCACTGGATTACGCCACCCCGCAAGGCCAGCGTCGCGCGTTGTTCACCCAGTTCGAAAACTCCGATGCACGCCGCTTCATTCCGTCCTGGGACGAGCCCAATTTCAAGGCCACGTTCGACCTGGCAGTCAATGCGCCGGCCGCGCAGATGGCAGTGAGCAATATGCCGGTTGCCTCGTCCAGCAATGGCGCTGGCGGCATGAAGCGTGTGGCCTTCCAGACCACGCCCAAGATGTCCACGTACCTGTTGTTCCTGAGTGTTGGCGACTTCGAGCGGGCAACGCGCAAGGCCGACAACGGCACCGAGATCGGCGTGATCGCGCAGAAGGGCAAGGTGGACCAGGCGCAGTTCGCACTGGATTCGGGCCGTGATGTGCTGCACGAATACAACGCCTATTTCGGCATTCCATATCCGTTGCCAAAGCTGGACAACATCGCCGCACCTGGGCAAAGCCAGTTCTTCAGTGCAATGGAAAACTGGGGGGCGATCTTTACCTTCGAATACTCGCTACTGCTCGACCCGGCCACCTCCAACATCGACGACAAACAGGGGGTTTTCACCGTTGCCGCGCACGAGATCGCGCATCAGTGGTTCGGCAACCTGGTGACCATGGCATGGTGGGACGACCTGTGGCTCAACGAAGGGTTTGCCAACTGGATGGAGGCGCGCACCACGCACAAGCTGCACCCGGAGTGGGACATCGACAACACCGGCGCAGCCTTCAAAAGCCGCGCCGCGATGCAACGCGATGCGTATGTCACGACCCACCCGGTGGTGCAGCACGTCGCCACCGTGGAGCAGGCCAGCCAGGCATTCGACCAGATCACCTACGACAAGGGCGAAGCGGTGATCGCCATGCTCGAAGACTATGTGGGCGCGGACAACTGGCGCAGCGGTGTGCGCAGTTACATAAAGCAGCATCAATACGGCAATGCCGTTACCGATGCGTTGTGGCAGCAGATCGATGCGGTGGCACCGGGCAAGCAGTTCACCCAGGTGGCGCACGACTTCACGTTGCAGCCGGGTGTGCCGTTGATCCAGGTCAGCGCCAGCTGCACGGCAGGCACCACGACCGTGCAGCTGAAACAAGGCGAACACACCGTCGATCGCCCCGACAAACAGCCATTGCGCTGGCATGTGCCAGTGACGGTGCGTGGCGCCGGCGGCACGCCGGTGCGCGTCTTGGTGGATGGCAGTGCGCAGGTGCAGCTACCCGGCTGCGATGCTCCTGTCGTGGTCAATGCCGGGCAGAAGGGCTACTTCCGCACGCTGTATGCACCGGCGCAATTCGCCGCACTCACCAAGGGGTTCGACGCGTTGCCGGTGGTCGATCAGCTGGGTGTGCTGATGGATGCCGCTGCACTGGCACCGGTGGGCCTGCAGCCCGAAGCGGACCTGCTTGAGCTCACCGCCAAGGTGCCGCTGGGTGGCTCGCCGGATCTGTGGAAAGTGGTGTCCGATACGTATTCCAGCATCGATCGCCTATTCGACGACGATCTCAAGGCGCAGGCCGGCTGGCGGCGCTTCGCGCGTGCGCGGCTTGCGCCCGAGTTCGCCACGCTCGGCTGGGACGAGCGCAAGGACGACAGTGCACAGACCAAGCAGTTGCGTGCCAGCCTGCTCAACAGCCTGAGCGCGCTGGACGATGCACAGGTGATTGCCGAAGCACGGCGTCGCTTCGCTGCGTTCCAGGTCGACCCGGGCACGTTGTCGCCGGAGTTGCGTAGCACGGTGCTGCGCATCGTCGCCCGCCATGCCGACGCGACCACGTGGGACGCATTGCATGCCATGGCAAAAAAGGAAACCTCGTCGATGCTGCGCGACCAGTTTTACGCCCTGCTGTCCTTCGCCAAGGACCCGGCGTTGGCGCAGCGCGCCCTGGCCCTGGCGCTTACCGACGAACCCGGCGCCACCACCGGTGCCAGCATGATCGGCGATGTCGCCAGCGCGCACCCCGAGCTGGCATTCGACTTCGCACTGGCGCATCGCACCCAGGTGGACCCGCTGATCGACTCCACCTCGCGCGCCCGCTACTACCCACACCTGGCCGCAGGCTCGAGCAAGCTGCAGACCATCGACAAGATCAAGGCCTATGCCGACAAGTACCTGGCCCCCACCTCACGCCGCGATGCCCAAACCGCCATCAGCACCATCCAGACGCGGGTGACGTTGCGCGAGCGGCGCGTGCCGCAGATTGCGGCCTGGTTGAAGAAACAGAAGGGCTGACCAGTTGCGTGGAGAAACAAAAAGCCCGGGACTTTCCGGGCTTTTTGTTTGGTGCAGTGGAGCCGCCAGTGCAGGTGAAGCGGATTGATCAACAACAGCAGCGAAGAGATTCGGCGAGTGGATGCCTGAAATGTAATGACCCACTGATTTCCAGCTCAGGTGTTACTTTCCCCGAAGGAGACACCGATGAGCGAAGTGATGGAAGAAGAGATCAAGTGCTGGACCGCCCGGCGCAAGTCGGCGCTGGTACTTTAGGGCAACGCTGATCAAGCCCCGTTCCCGCGTTTCGCGGGAGGTTGGATGCACATAGACGATGGGGCGCGTAGATCGCTTTGCCCATTCAGGGCAATCCCGGTGATCGAGGCCTCTGTTGGGAGGCCTCTGTGCTTCATGTGGGCAAC
>NZ_JFAQ01000051.1 GCF_001304695.1 Xanthomonas axonopodis | reverse complement strand
CGCCGCGTCAGGCACACGGCAAGGTTGGTGATACGCACGGACTTCCAGGCAAATAAGCGCGCACTGCGGCAGATAAGAGGCCGCATGGAATAAGAGCGGCTAACAAAACTACTGCGCAGCCGCCAGGCGGGCGCGGCCGGTGCTCGGAATCCTAATGTACCCCTCGTACACTCCGGTTCCTGTGCGCCGTCCACGCCCACCTGACGACCGCTCGCTACGTTTTGTTAGCCACTCTTATTTGCTGCCGGCCATCTGCTCAAGATAATCGGTCAGATAATGCTCGGGATTGATCTGCTCCGAGACACCGGCGTCATAGCCGACGCGCGCCGGCTTCGGCGCACCTGGCACGTACAACTCGCCGCCACCTTCGTCTAGGATCAGCAGCACGTACGGACGGCCTTTCCGCTGAACCGTATAGCGGGTGTCCTTCTGCGTGGCGGCCGTTGTTGCCAGCAGGATCTTGTCGTCGATCTCGCTGTCGGCACCGGTTACCTGCACCAGTGCCTGATTTTTTTCGCGCGGGCCGTAGCGCAAGGTCGACACCTTGACGCCATCGTTGGAGCTATACGCTTTGGCTTGCTTGGCAACCTCCGGACGTGCGGTCGCGGCCTGCGCTTGCACAACGGCAGCGAAGGCAAGAAAGGGAATGAGCAGTGCGGTCGCACAGACGCGACGCCATGAGGATCGAAACATCATCGAAGCTTCCTTGTGTGATGAAAAACGCAGGCGGCATGCCCGCGCAAGACACCGCTTGTGGTCCTCTCGGAAAAAACAGGACTGCGCGGCGACAGCGGCGCATGCTACCCCAAGCCTTGCAAGATCGCTTGGCCCCTTACCTGCACTAGCTGCCCATCGCGCGTACATAAGAGCGGCCCTCACACTGCCAACCAATCTTGGGCGGAGAGTTGCCTCACGCCACTTCGTGCGTGGCATGCAGGGCATCGATGCGCTGCCTCACCGCCTTGGATCGAACGAAATCTCCATCGGCCTCGTCGGCTTCTGCAAGACTATCCGGCGCATTTGTGGATGCAGCGAAAGCAGCGTACTGAGCGTAAAAACGCAAATCGCCGCGGCTACGCCGGGGTTGGACAGCAGCGTGTAGCCGGCCGTATTGACGACTTGCTCAAGTTGGTCGGCAGGTACGGCAGTCTCGGCGCACAGCGCAGTGGCAGATACCCGCATGTCGCCATCAGCCGGCGTGCGCAGCGCAAAGGCGATGAGTGTTTCCGAGATGGCTTCGGCGCAAACGTATCGGGAGAAACGCTGCCCATGACGCTCTCCACCGGCCCCCTGTTCCACACATTGCGTGCACAGCTATTGGTCAGACAGACGATGCTGTAGCCGTCGCCATCGAGGGCCTGATGAAACACGATGCGCACTCTCACCCGCGCCCTTCCGTCGTGACCGACATGCCGGTGCGCGTTGTGCTGCCCTACCTCCCAGCCGCTGGCACACCAGCCGCGCTGCCCGTTCGCCAATACCTGCGGCTGCCAGAGCCGCTGTAGCGTTGCCTTGCCCGCCACCTCCCGACGCACATCGCTTCCAGAGCGTGGTCGCGGCGTCGATTGCCTACAGACAGCGTACTGACGAGCAGCCTGCTCACCGAAAACGCGGCAAAGAGCTGCCCTGGCGTGACCGGCTGTTCAGTGATCGGCAAGCCCATCGACGCCGCCAAAGAGCCCCTTTCCGCTGTACGCCACAGCCATCGCCTGACCGACGATGCTGTCACGCCCTCAATAGGGTGCTCAGTGCCCCCCTGCTGCCGCCGCACTCCCGGCCCCGGTACCGAACGGCGGTTTTGCCAGCCACAGGAAGAAGATGATCGCCAGGAAGGTCCATCCAAGCAGATAGAAGATGTCGTTGAAACCCATCTGAGATGCCTGGTGGTTGATGGTGTTGTTGAGGAAGGCGGCGCCACGTTGCGGGTCGCCTTGCCCCATCGCGGTGACCTGCTCCTGCATACCGGGCGTGTACACCGAAATGTGCTCGGTGATGTGCGCGTGGTGCACCTGGGTACGGCGCACCCACAGATACGTGGTCAACGATGCGGCGAAGCTACCGCCCAGCGTGCGCAGGAATGTGGCCAGGCCCGAGCCCGCCGCGATCTCGCGGCCGTCCAGATCCGACAACAGGATCTGCAACACCGGCATGAAGAACAACGCCACGCCTACACCCATCACCAACTGGATCGTGGCCACATGGCCGAAGTCCACCTGCAAGTTGAAATTGGAGCGGAAGAAACTGGTGAACGACATGAAGATAAAGGCGATGGTGGCCAGCATGCGCAGGTCGAAGCGCAGCGCATATTTGCCCACGAACGGCGTCATCAGCACCGGCAGGATGCCGATTGGTGCGGTGGCAAGGCCGGCCCAGATCGCGGTGTAGCCCATGTCGCGCTGCAGCCATTGCGGGATCAGCAGGCTCACGCTGAAGAACGCGGCATATGCGACCACCATTGCCAGCGTGCCGGCGCGGAAATTGCGATGCCGGAACAGCTTGAGATCGACGATGGGATCCTTGTCGGTCAGTTCCCAGATCACGAACACCACCAACGCCACTGCTGCGATGCAGGCCAACACCACGATCTTGTCCGAAGAGAACCAATCTTCGTCATTGCCCAGATCCAGCACCAGCTGCAGGGCGCCCACGCCAACCACCAGCAGAATCAAGCCGATGTAATCCATGCGCGGCTTTTCGAGCTGCTCGGGGCGATGCCGCAACTGCGAACCCACGATGCTGCTGGCAATCACGCCCAGCGGCACGTTGATCAGGAAGATCCATTCCCAGCTGTAGTTGTCGGTGATCCAACCGCCGAGAATCGGCCCGGCGATCGGGGCCACCACGGTGATCATCGCCAGCAACGCCAGCGCCTGCCCGCGTTTTTCGCGCGGATAAATCGACACCAGCAGACTCTGGGTGATGGGATACATCGGGCCGGCAACAAACCCTTGCAGCGCGCGCGCCACCACCAGCATCCCCATGCTCTGCGCCAGACCGCACAGCAGCGAGGCGATGGTGAACGCCAGCGTGGACCACACGAACAGCTTGGTTTCGCCCAACCGGCGACTCAACCAACCGGTCAGCGGCAGCGCAATGGCAGTGCTGACGGCGAACGAGGTGATCACCCAGGTGGCCTGCTGCGAACTGGCGCCGAGATTACCGGCGATGGTCGGCAGCGAAACGTTGGCGATGGTGGTGTCCAGCACCTGCATGAACGAGGCCATGGCCAGGCCCACGGTGCACAACGCCACGCTGGCCGGGCGAAAACCGGCGGCGGGCGCCGGTGCCGCCGGGCCGCCCGGTGCGGTGGGAGCTTGCGAAGACATGGTGGCTTAGCCCGCCTTGCTGGCAGCCTGCGATGGCAGGTTGTCCTGGATGATGCGTTGGATGTCGGCGTCGGCAGCCTTGAGCTGCTGCGCATACACGTCGGTGGAAAACACCGCGCCGTTGGCGACCTTGGTCGGCAGCACGCTGCCTTGCTGATCGTGCAGGTTCACATCGACCTTCATCGACAGACCAATCCGCAGCGGATTGCTGGCCAGCTGCTTGGAATCCACCGCAATGCGCACCGGCACGCGCTGCACGATCTTGATCCAGTTACCGCTGGCGTTTTGCGCCGGCAACAGCGAAAACGCGCTGCCGGTGCCCAGGCCCAGGCTCTCGATGCGACCGGTGTAATCCACGCCACCGCCGTACAGATCAGAATGCAGTTCCACTTCCTGGCCCAGGCGCATGTGCTTGAGCTGGGTTTCTTTGAAATTGGCTTCCACCCACACCTGCTCCAACGGCACCACTGCCATCAACACGCTGCCCGGCTGCACGCGCTGACCAACCTGCGCCGAGCGCCGTGCAACATAGCCGGACACCGGCGCCACCACGCCGGTGCGCGCATGATTCAAATACGCCTGACGCAGCTGTGCGACGGCGGCCTGCACGTCAGGCTGCTTGGCCACCGCGCTGTCGTCAACCAACGCACGGTTACGCTCCAGGCTCTCGCGCGAGCCGCTCACGGCTGCTTCGGCGGCAGCCAGTTCGTCGCGGGCATGCGCCAGTTCTTCGTTGGAGATTGCGCCGGTGGCAGCCAGATCCTTACGCCGCGCAAAGTCCGAGCGTGCACTGCGCAGCGTGACTTCGCGTGCCGACAATTCGGCTTGCGCACCTTCCACGGTGCGATACAGACCGCGCACCTGGCGCACGGTCTTGGCCAGGTTGGCTTCGGCCTGCTGAAAGGCGACCTCGGTGTCGGCCGGATCCAGCTGCACCAGCAACTGGCCGCGCTCCACGCGCATGCCGTCTTCGGCGCCGATGCTGACCACGGTACCGCCCACCATCGGGGTGATCTGCACCTGGTTGCCCTGCACATACGCATTGTCGGTGTCTTCGTGCCAACGGCCGACCAGCAAGTACCACACCACCAGGCCGATGATCACCAGGATCACCACAATGGCCACGATGCGCAGCGCAGCACGGCGCTTGCTGGGCGCGGCCGGTGCGGGTTGAGAAGAAGTTGAAGTCGTCTGGCTCATCGTCGATGTCTCAGGAATTCGGTTATGCAGAAGTGGGCGCGGTGTGTGCGGTATCGCGTGCGGGCTGCGGCGTGAATCCGCCGCCCAGCGCACGCTGCAACCTCACCGAGGCCAGAAGTTGTTGCGACTGCAGCCCGGCCATGCGTTGGCGTGCGACGAGCAACTGCTCCTGCACGCTGAGCACTTCCAGATAGCTGCCAATGCCGGCGCGGTAACGCTGCTGGGCCAGGTCGAAGGCGGCCGTGGCGGTCTGCACGGCGTCGTTCTGCGCCTGCGCGCGTTGCTCCAACGAACGCACGGCGGTGACCTGGTCGGCCACTTCGCGTAGCGCAGCGATCACTTTCTGGTTGTAGTCGGCCACGGCCAGGTCGTACTGCGCATCGCTGCCGGCCAGATTGGCGTGCAGCTTGCCGCCGTCGAAGATCGGCAGGCTCAGCGCCGGCGCGACCAGACCGAACACCGAGCCGCTTTCCAGCAGCTTGCCGACATCCGGGTTGATCACACCGCCCAAGGCGGTGAGGTTGAGGCTGGGATAGAAGCGGGTCTTGGCGACCGCGATGTCCTTGTCGGCCGCCTCCACGCGCCAGCGCGCCGCCACCACGTCGGGGCGACGACCCAGCAGGTCGGCCGGCAGCATGCTCGGCAACTGCGTGGCGATGCCGCCACCGAGTGCTGGACGGGCGATGTCCAGACCGCGATCCGGGCCCTGCCCGACCAAGGCTGCCAAGGCAGTGCGGGCTTCGTCGATCTGCTGCTGCGCAGATTGCAGCTGCTGCTGCGCAGCCGGCACCCGCGCTTGCGCCTGACGCACCTGCAACTCGCTGTCGATGCCGGCGCTGCGGCGTTGCCGGGTCAGCTCAAGGGTCTTCTGCGCACGGCTCAATTCGTCGTTGGCCAGGTCGTGCAGGCTCCACGCGTACGCGAGCTGTGCATAGCCTTCGGCAATCGCCGACGACAGGTTCAATCGTGCCACCTGCGCATCCACTTCGGCCGCATGCGCCTGGTCCACTGCCGCTTCCCACGCGCTACGCTTGCCGCCCCACAGATCGATGCCATAGCGAAAATCCAGCACGACCTGCGCGCTGCCGCCGTAGCTGCCGCCAAGCTCTTCGCCGACCATGGATTCAGGCAACTGCAGGCCGGCGTAGCCACCGGACACCGAGAGGCTGGGACCGCGTTCGGCCTGTGCACTGCCGATACGCGCCTGCGCCTGTTGCAACCGCGCATCCGCAGCAGCAAGGCTGGGGCTGTGCTGCAGGCCTTCGGCAATCAGCGCATCCAGCTGCGCATCGCCCAGCGCGCGCCACCAATCGCTGGCCGGCCACGCGGCCGGGCTCAGCGCGGTGGGCTGCGCCAAGGTGCGCTCTGCATGCAGCGTGCCGGGATCCAGCACGGCGCCTTGCGGATTCAGACCACGGCTGCTGGCACACGCGGCCAACGCCAGTGCCAGGGCGGAGATAACGAGCGGCCGCGCCAGGCGCATCGAGCGCGGGCGCAGCGTCTGGGTCGGGGAACTAGCAGCGTTCATGAGTTGAGTGCATCGCGGACACGGATAAGAAGTGAGGTGAGAAGTTCGCGCTCGGCCGCGGACAGGTCGCGCAGGCCGTGCTCGATGGCGCGTTCGCCGCGCAGGCGCAGGCGCTCCCACAGCGCCACGCCCTGTTCGGTCATGACGATCTGCAGCGCGCGCCGGTCCTGTGCATGCGGCTCACGCCGCACCGCGCCCAGCGCTTCAAGCTTGTCGAGCAGGCGGGTCACCGCGCTCGGGGTCTGGTCCAGCGCCAGCGCCAGTTCGTTGGCCGTACACGGCGAGCGTACCGCCAAAATCTTCAGGCCCACGTAGTGGCTGAAGCCGAAATCGGGCAGTTCGCCCTTCATCTCGGCGTCGAGCTGGCGCATCAGCGCGTCACGCACCTGACGCAGCAGCAGGCCGAACGACGGTGTGGCGGAAGACGAGACATTCATGCCGCACATTTTGTTCTTAAAAATATATTTGTCAAATCAATTATACCGACAGGGATTAAACCGAACGCAAGGATCGCCACCTTACGCGGCGCATGTGCTGGCTCGGTAATACAATTCGGCCAATGAGTATCGAGAATGCGCCAACCCAGATCGATGCGTTGCCGCCAGGCGTACGCGCCAGTTTCGAAAAGGCCGATGGGCCGGTGCTGATCGCGTTCCTTGCAGAGCTGCGCGAGGTGTGGGCGCCGGAAACCGCCTGGCACGCGCATGTCCGCGGCCAGCTGATGTATGTAGAACACGGCGTGCTCACCGTGCACACCGAACAAGGCGCCTTGTCGCTGCCGCCCGGCTGCGCCGGCTGGCTGCCGCCCGGGCAGCAGCACGCCGTGAAGCTGGCCGGGCCGATGCGCGGCTGGGGCGTAGTTGTGCGGCCGGATGCCTGCGCCGCCCTGCCTGCGCAAGGCGGGGTGATCCGGCTGACCGGGCTGGCCCGCGAGGCGATCATGCGGGCGGCCAGCTGGCCACTGGAACAGCCGCTGGATACCGCCCAGCAACGCCTGGCTGCGGTGCTGCTGGACGAGCTATGCCAGGTGCAGATCGACCACCTGCACCTGCCGATGCCGGCCGACCGCCGACTGCTGCGGATCGCCCGCCAGTTGCTCGACACGCCCGCCGACCCGCGCCCGCTCGACGCCTGGGCCGACTGGGGCGGATTGTCGCCGCGCAGCTTGAGCCGGCATTTCCGCGACGAAACCGGCCTGAGTTTTGCGCAGTGGCGGCAGCAGGCCCGCCTGACCGAAGGCCTGCGGCGGCTAAGCCAGGGCCACGCAGTGGCGCAGGTGGCCGATCAGCTTGGCTACAGCAGCCCCAGCGCCTTCGTCAGCGTGTTTCACCGCCATTTCGGCGCCCCGCCCACCCGTTATCTGGCCGGCTCGCATGCGCGCGGCTTGGCATCCCCCGCCGCATCCGGATAATCGGCGCTCTTCGAGCCCGCACCCCGGTGCGGGTTCCTCTTCACGCAGGACCTGGCTTTACATGACCGATCTGACCCGCCCCACCTTCCACGGCTTTGAACAGCTGCCGCTGCGCGAGTACGCCGAACGCGCCTATCTCGACTACTCGATGTACGTGGTGCTCGACCGCGCCCTGCCGTTCCTGGGCGACGGCCTGAAGCCGGTGCAGCGGCGCATCGTCTATGCGATGAGCGAGCTGGGCCTGAATGCCGCCGCCAAGCCGAAGAAATCCGCGCGTACCGTGGGCGATGTGATCGGTAAGTACCACCCGCACGGCGACAGCGCCTGCTATGAGGCGCTGGTGCTGATGGCGCAGCCGTTCTCGTACCGTTACCCGCTGATCGAAGGCCAGGGCAACTTCGGCTCCACCGACGACCCCAAGTCGTTCGCCGCGATGCGTTATACCGAGTCCAAGCTGACCCCGATCGCCGAAGTGCTGCTGGGCGAACTCGGCCAGGGCACCACCGACTGGGCGCCCAACTTCGACGGCACCCTGGAAGAACCCACCTGGTTGCCGGCACGCCTGCCGCACCTGCTGCTCAACGGCACCACCGGTATCGCGGTCGGCATGGCCACCGACGTGCCGCCGCACAATCTCAACGAGATCGTCAGCGCACTGCTGCGGCTGCTCGACGACCCCGATGCCAGCGTCGCCGACCTGTGCGAGCACGTGCTGGGCCCGGATTATCCGACCACCGCCGAAATCATCACGCCGGCTGCGGACCTGCGGAACATCTACGAAACCGGCCACGGCAGCGTGCGTTCGCGCGCCACCTACAAGAAAGAGCACGCCAACATCGTCATCGATGCGCTGCCCTACCAGGTCTCCCCATCCAAGGTGATCGAGCAGATCGCCCAGCAGATGCGTGCAAAGAAGCTGCCGTGGCTGGAAGACATCCGCGACGAGTCCGACCACACCAGCCCGGTGCGGGTGGTGCTGGTGCCGCGCTCAAATCGCGTGGATGCCGAGCAGCTGATGGGCCACCTGTTCGTCACCACCGACCTGGAGCGCAGCTACCGCGTCAACCTCAACGTGATCGGCCTGGATGGCCGCCCGCAGGTCAAGAATCTCAAGCACCTGCTGAGCGAATGGTTGAGCTTCCGCAGCGATACGGTGACCCGCCGCCTCAACCACCGCCTGCAGAAGGTCGAACGTCGTCTGCACCTGTTGGAAGGCTTGTTGATCGCCTTCCTCAACCTGGACGAAGTGATCCGCATCGTCCGCAGCGAAGACGAACCCAAGCCGGTGCTGATCGCGCGCTTCGCGCTGAGCGAAGAGCAGGCCGAATACATCCTGGAAACCAAGCTGCGCCAACTGGCGCGCCTGGAAGAAATGAAGATCCGCAGCGAACAGGAAGCGCTTGCCAAGGAGCGCGCGCAGATCATGGCGATCCTGGAAAGCAAGACCAAGCTGAAGAAGCTGATCAAGGACGAACTGACCGCCGACGCCAAGAAGTTCGGCGATGCGCGTCGTTCGCCGCTGGTGCAACGTGGCGCCGCGCAGGCCATCGACGAAACCGAAATGGTGGCCAGCGAACCAATGACCGTGGTGCTGTCGCAAAAGGGCTGGGTCCGCGCGGGCAAGGGGCACGAGGTCGATCCGGCCGGCATGTCCTACCGCGATGGCGACGGCCTGCTGGCGGCGGTCCGCAGCCGCAGCACGCACCAGGTGGCGTTCCTGGATTCGGAAGGCCGCGCCTACTCCACCGCCGTGCACACCCTGCCCTCGGCGCGTGGCAACGGCGAACCCTTGACCGGGCGGTTCTCACCGGCGTCGGGCGCGGCGTTCCAGGTCATGGCCAGTGCCGACAACGCCACCCGCTTCGTGCTGGCGTCCTCGCACGGCTACGGCTTCGTCACCCGTTTCGAAAACCTCACCGGCCGCAACAAGGCCGGCAAGGCGATGCTCAACCTGACCACCGGCTCGCATGTGCTGACGCCAGCCCAAGTGAGCAACCCGCAAACCGATCGCATCGTGGCGGTGACCAGCGCCGGCAATCTGCTCGCGGTGCCGGCGACCGACGTGCCCGAGCTGGACAAGGGCAAAGGCAACAAGATCATCGAGATCCCCAAGGCCAAGCTCGGCACCGAACGCGTGGTGGCGGTGGTCGCGGTCGCCCCGGGCAACACGCTGCTGGTACGCAGCGGCGCACGCACCATGAGCCTGTCGTTCAAGGACCTGGACACGTACGTGGGTGCGCGTGCGAGCCGTGGATCGTTGTTGCCGCGCGGGTGGCAAAAGGTGGACGGACTGGAAGTGCAGTAACGGTCACTCGCCTGGCACGCAGCAGCGCGGCTGGAAGTGGTGCGCCTCAAGCTGTTGAGGCGCGGCGCGGCAGCGGCGCGATCGATAACCGCAGCCGTCACAGGCTGCTGGGGCGCGCTCGAAGGCAGATGGGTTGGAGATGCAGTAACGCTTGTTCACCCATGCGGCGCGCCGCGGCGCGGCTAGGATTGCGGACGCCTCAGGCTGCCGAGGTGGCGTGGCGCAGCGCTTCGCTTCAGAAGACGCGATGCCGCACTCTCACATGACCACAGTGGAGACAGCCACTGGCAAGGCGATGCATGGACACGAACTTCTGGTTGGAACGTTGGCAGCTCGGACATACCGGCTTTCATCAGCAAGAGGTGTTGCCGCTGCTGCAAAAAGCACTGGCACGCGCTGGATTTGCCCAAGCAATCGCGCGTGCTGGTGCCCCTGTGCGGCAAGACGCTGGACATCCATTGGCTCACGGCGCAAGGCCATCGCGTGCTTGGCGTGGAGCTGTCGTCACTGGCGGTGACGCAATTCTTCGATGAGGCAGGCCTTCAACCGCAACGTCACAGCAGCGCTGCTGGCGAGCATTTCATCGCCGGCCCGATCGAGATCATCTGCGGCGATGCATTCGCGGTGGACGCCAGCGTGCTGGCCGGCTGCGCGGCCGTCTACGATCGTGCCGCACTGGTCGCGCTACCGTTCGAGCTGCGCCAGCGTTATCTGCAAACGGTGTACGCGCAGTTGCCGACACACTGCCGCGGCCTGCTGATCACCCTGGAATATCCGCAGGCAGAAAAGGCCGGCCCACCGTTCTCGGTGGACGCAACACACGTGCATGCACTGTTCGATGCCGCCTGGCAGGTGGACCAGCTGGAACATCGCGACATCCTCGATCAGGAACCACGCTTCCGCGATGAGGGCGTCACTGGGTTATCGACTGCTGTCTATCGCCTGCAACGCCGCTGAAACGGCCGCCGGACGCTGCATAGCCATCATGTCGCAATCGCATGCCTTGCATGCGGCGGAGCGCCGCTGGCCGATCAGGACAGCTGGTGTTACGCCATGTGGTGGTTCTGCAGCAAAACGCGACAAACCCACTCGGCAGTCAGCTGCAGAAGTGGCTGCCTACTCGCACAGACCATCGTCGGGAATGGCAAGGCACTCATACTCCATGCCGAGCCGGTTCACGCTTCGTCAGCCAGGCGACTGCGCAGCGTCGGTTGCCGGCTCAACCGGCGAGGTGGCCCTTGTCGATCTTCGAGGTCTGGTACAGCTCCAGCCCGATGCGCTTGATCAGGCCAAGCTGCTGCCCCAGCCACCACGCATGATCTTCTTCGGTGTCCTGCAGTTGCTTGAGCAGCACGTCGCGGCTGACATAGTCGCCATGCTCTTCGCACAGCTTCATGCCGGCAGCGAGCGCAGCGCGCACTTCGTACTCGACAACCAGGTCGCGCTCCAGCATTTCGACCACGGTCTTGCCGGGAGTGAATTCGGCCGGGCGCATGTCCGGGTCGCCTTCCAGGAACAGGATGCGCCGCAACAGCGCATCGGCGTGCTCGGTTTCCTCTTCCATCTCATGGTTGATGCGCTCGTACAGCGCCATCAGGCCCTGATCCTCGTACCGGCGCGAATGCAGGAAATATTGATCGCGGGCCGCCAATTCGCCGCGCAGCAGCTGCTTGAGGTAATCGACGACTTCGGGATGGCCTTTCATGGTGTGCTCCAGCGACGCAATGCGCGCATGGTGCCCTAAGCAGACAGGCTATGATCTAATCGGAATCACTTTCAGTTGCGCTTGCGGCCAGACCTGCCACGGTCATGTACGCCGGCCACACTTCTCGCGGGCTCCAAGGAACCGACAATGCGTAAATGGCTGGGCCGGCTGCTGCTGGGAATGGTGTTGCTGGTCCTGGCGCCCAGCTTGGGGCTGTATCTGTTGATGCGCGGCAGCCTGCCGCAGTTGGATGGCGACAGCGCGCTCAGCGGACTGGCTGCGCCGGTCAGCGTGCAGCGCGACCGGCTGGGTGTGGTCACCATCGATGCAGCAAACCAGCTCGATGCGATGCGTGCGCTTGGCTACGTGCATGCGCAAGAACGCTATTTCGAGATGGATCTGATGCGCCGCGCACCGGCCGGCGAGTTGTCCGAGCTGTTTGGCGCCAAGGCCGTGGACCTGGACAAGCGCAACCGCGTGCACCGCCTGCGCGCGCGTGTGCAGGCCAGCCTGGGTATCGCCACCGGCAGCCAGCGCGCCGCATTGCAAGCGTATACCGATGGCGTCAACGCAGGACTGGCGACATTGCGCGTACGGCCCTGGCCCTATCTGCTGCTGCGCCAGGCACCGCGCGCATGGACGCTGGACGACTCCATCCTCACCGGCCTTGCGATGTACGCGGACCTGCAGGACAGCGACAACCAGACCGAGCTGGCCGCCGCGCGCATCCGGGCCGTGGTGCCACCTGCGCTGGCGGCGCTGCTCGACCATCAGGGCTCAAGTTGGGACGCGCCATTGTTCGGGCCGCCACAAGGCGACGCCAGCTTGCCGGATGCGGCCGCGCTGGACCTACGACGTCTACCGCACCCGCCTGTCGCGCCACACGCGGAAACGCCGACGCCGGGCAGCAACAACTTCGCGGTGGACGGCAGCCTCACCGCCGACGGCCGCGCCATCGTTGCCGACGACATGCACCTGGGCCTGCGCGCACCCAACATCTGGTTCCGCGCACGCCTGCGCTATGCAGACAGCAATGCGCCCGAGGGCAAGGTGGATGTCACCGGATTCACCCTGCCGGGCCTGCCGGTGGTGGTCGTGGGCAGCAACGGGCATGTGGCCTGGGCATTTACCAACAGCTATATCGATACAGCGGATTTCGCACGCATTCCTGCACCTACACCGGCTCACCCGCAAGCACTGACCACGCATGTGGAAACCATCCGCGTGGCGGGCGCAGCACCGGTACAGTTCGAGGTTCGTGAAGCGGCGTGGGGACCGCTGCTGCACGTCAACGCCGACGGCAGCGCGCTGGCATTGCGCTGGGCGGCGCAGCTGCCCGGTGCGATCCGGCTGGACTTCGCCCAGATGAGCACAGCGGGCGATCTGCATGCTGCATTCGCGGTGGCAGACCGCTCCGGCATTCCGGCGCAGAACCTGCTGCTTGCCGATCGCAGCGGGCGCATCGCCTGGCGCCTGATCGGCGCACGCCCCGCGCGCAATGCCGGGTGCGGCCCGAGCGGGATTGCCGAACTGGCGACATCGACGCCCGCCCCTGAGGCAGCCTACAGCGCACCTGCAGCGGCGGCTGCAGCGCGTTCGATGTCTGGCCCCTGCCTGCCATGGTCGCTGCGCAGCGATGCTGCACCTGCGTTGATCGATCCGCCATCGCACCGGCTCTGGACCGCCAACAACCGTATTGTCGATATGCAGCAACTGGCAACGCTTGGCAACGCAGGTTACGACCTTGGCGCACGCGCGCAGCAGATTCGCGATGACCTTTTCGCAAAGCAGCGCTTCAACGAACGCGATCTGCTCGCCATCCAGCTCGACGATCGCGCCGTGCTGCTCACGCGCTGGTGGCAATTGCTGCGTAGCGTGGTCGAGCACAGCAAGGACCCGGCACTGCAACGGATCGCATACGCCACGCGCGACTGGGATGGGCGCGCATCGACTGACTCGGCCAGCTATCGCATCGTGCGCGAATTCCGCAGCAAGACCATCGAGGCGGTGGAAGCCGGCCTGCTGGCGCCGGCAAAAGCCGCACTTGGCGAGCAGTTCCTGCCGCCACGTCGTGCGCAACTGGAGGGCATCGTCTGGCCGTTGCTGCAACAGCGCCCGGCCAACCTGTTACCGCCCGCCGCCGCAAGCTGGGAGCAGTTGCTCGAGGATGCTGCACGCAGTGCGCAGTCAGACGTGATTGCTCAAGACGCACACAGCGAACCGCGCGGCCAGCACACCTGGGGCCAGCGCAACACCGCCGTCATCTGCCACCCCATCGCGCGTGCACTGCCCGCCATGGCCAAGCGCTGGCTCTGCATGCCGCCCGATCAACTACCGGGCGACCGCGACATGCCACGTGTGCAAGGCCCGGCCTTTGGTGCCTCCGAGCGCATGGTGGTCTCGCCCGGCCACGAGCAGGACGGCATCGTGCACATGCCCGGCGGCCAGAGCGGCCACCCGCTCTCGCCGTTCTGGGGCGCAGGGCACGACGATTGGGTGCATGGCAGACCCACACCATTTTTACCAACTGCCACGCGTTACACGCTGCAATTGCGTCCGCAGTAACAGCGGGCGGCAACGTTGCCGCGCCGCGTCCAGCCAAGTAGGACGAAGACGTTAACGGCATCGCCGCTTCAAGCCCCTCCCCCCTCGGGAGAGGGGTTGGGGTAAGGGTACGGCCATCACGCAATAGTGGATGAGTGCGTGATGTGGCCCTTCGCGCGCGAGCGCATGAGGCTTGGTACGTCCCCTCCTCCGCCCTTCGGACATCTTCTCCCCATGTGTGGGCAATATCCGGGCCGGAGAAGGAAAGCTGTGCACTCATGTCTCCTGCATTTGCGCGTTCTGCATCCTTCGTGTCTCGCATGTCTGCACATGCATGCGGCACCAATCATGGCGCCCAGCACCTCAGCGACCTCCGTGATCAAGCTATCACATCATGCTAAGATGCATTTGATAACCATTCCCATTAGTAACCAATGCGTCCCACGCTTCTTGTCACCGCGCTCGCCGCTGCGCTCGCTCTGCACGCCCTGCCCGCCTTGGCTCAACACACCACCTCGCCGGCCTTGACCGAACTGGATGGCGTGGATGTCGTCGGCCGTGCGCAGACGCTCTACAAGTCCGAAGACGCAGCTGTTACCACGCGCACCGATACCCCGCTGGCGCTGGTGCCGCAGTCGGTGCAGGTGCTGCCGCGCGAGTTGATCGACGACCAGGCTGCGCGGCAGATCACCGATCTGTATCGCAGCATCAGCGGCATCAGCTTCTTCAGCTATGCCGGCGTGACCTTGCGCGGTTTCCGCCAGGAAAACGTGCTGTACGACGGCCTGCGCGGCGACCCGTACGCCGGGTTCTCGGTGCCGCAGCTGTTCAACATCGAACGCGTGGAAGTGCTCAAGGGTCCGGCCGGTGCGTTGTACGGCGGTGGCGAGCCCGGGGGCGTGATCAACTATGTCACGCGCAAACCCGGTCATCAGGCGGCGCGCCGCATCGAACTGCAGCTGGGCAATCAATCCTTCGGTGCAGCCTCGTTCGAAGCAACCGGCCCTGCGCGCGAAGATGGCCGCATCCGTTACCGCATCGGTGCCTATGCCGATGGCGAAGACGGGTTTCGTTGTAATACCGACAGCCAGAGCCAGATCGGCGATGCATCGGTGGCCTTCGATCTCGGCGACACCGGCGAGCTCACCCTGCAGTACACCGACATCACCCAAAACCTGGGCGGCAACCGCTTGCGCGGCGTGCCGGTCGATAACGATGGCAACTTTCTCACCGACCGGCGCTGGTCCCACAACGAACCCACCGATTTCCTGGACATGCGTGCCAAAGTGGCGCTTTCGCAGTATCGGTTTGCACCGTCCAGCGCGTGGGAAGTGGACATGGCGCTGCGCTGGTTCAAGAACCAGGAGCATCAGATCTACCACGAGCCGATGGGCTTGATCGATCGCGATCGCGACGGCACCGCCGAGTGGATGACCCGGCAGCTGCGCAATCAATACCGCAACAACGACGCGATCGCCAGCAACGTCAACGCGATATTCCGCACCAGTACCGGGGCGATCGACCACAAGTTGCTGATGGGCGCGGACTACTACCGCCTGGACGCGGACTTCCGCGCGCAAACCGCCAACACCGCCGACAGCGGACGCGTGCGTGGCCCGGTGCCCGGTATCGACTTGTTCAACCCGGTGTACGGCCGCAGTGGCTTCTACGATTACGGCTTGGATGCCCTGCCCTGGCGTGCCACCAGCACGCGCAGTCAACGCGATGGCGCCTATCTGCAGGACGAACTCACGCTGACGCCGCGCTGGTATGCAATGGCGGGGCTACGCTGGGACGGCTTCAAGGACGACAACCTGCTGAGCGGCTCGCGCGTCACCGGCAACGATCTCAGTTGGCGCGTCGGCAGCACCGTGGTGTTACGCGACGGCATCAATGCCTACGCAAGCTATGCCAGCGGTTTCCTGCCGCAGGACGCGGCCAATCAGGGCAGCAGCGTGGGCGGCCCGTTCGCACCGGAACGTAGCACGCAATGGGAAGTGGGCCTGAAGACTGCGCTCAACGATGGCGGACTCACCCTCAACACGGCGCTGTACCGCATCGAGCGCAGCAATATCGTGCAGGCGAACGGGCGCGTCGTCGACGGCGTTAATCAACTCTCTGCGCTTGGCTTGGTGCGCAGCGAAGGGATGGAAGTCGACCTGCTGGCCGACCTGACCGAGCGCTGGGTGCTCAATCTCACTTATGCCTACAACGATGCACGCGTGCTCGATGCAGGCACCGACGGCATCACCAATGCCTCTGGGGATCGCTTCGCCAATGCACCGCGCAACACCTTCGGCCTGTGGACGCGCTACGACCTACCCATGTGGCGCTCGGCGATCGCCTTCGGTGCCGACTACGTGGGCGAACGCGTCAGCCTGGATGGCCAACGCGTCAAACCGTATGCCATTTACGACATCAGCTGGCAGACGCAGTGGGACGCGTGGAAGCTGCAGGTCAACGTCAAGAACCTGTTCGACAAGGTGTATGCGGCGAGCGGTTTCAATACGCGCGCCGGGCACTTCCCCGGCGAGCCACGTCGCATTTACGCGCAGCTGGCGTACAGCTTCTGACCAGCGCGCAGCTGGTATGTGGCACGCCACCGGCAAGCTGGGCTATCAACGTACACAGCGCATCGCACATGCGGCTGCCACCTGCTCCAAATGCATGTTGCTCGTGTTTGAAAGGGAGACGGCGTCTGACCTCGCTCTACCAACTGCATGCGCAACATCGCGGAGGACGGGCGCACGTCGTGGCGTGGAACTGCGAACCTGTTCAATGCAAGACACATCGAGCGCTGACGACAGCGTTCGCAATGTGATGCTGGTCAGCAAAGCGGCGTCTAAGGATAGGAAATACAACCTCGACTGCAGCAACGTAATGAACCTGCGCCGAATCGCGCGGCTGCGCATGGGCTGGAACTTAACGTTCGGTGGGACACACTAGAGCCCATCGCGATGTGGAGTCTTGCTCCGCACATCGCCCTCTTCCCCCCCACTGACCGGAATCCGCATGCCTTTGCTTGCCCGCTCCGTTTCCGCCCTGTTGCCACTGATGTTTGCCACTGCCTACTCGGCCGCGCCGCCAGCCAAATCCGGCCCGCCGGATGCGCCTGTGGCTGCATGCACCGCCAAGGTACGTCCTGGCCAGGACCTGCAAAAAGCCATCGACAAACTGCCGCAGAGTGACAAGCCGACGGTGCTTTGCCTGGAAAAAGGCGAGTTCCCGCTCAATGGCTTGGTATCGATCCATCGCGGCAACTTCACCCTGCGCGGCCAGGGCCCGAGCACCGTCGTGCGCATGGCCGACGGTGTGCAGCAGCCGGTGCTGGTGGTCGGCGATTACGAAAACCAGCAGCCCACCGGGGTAATCCGCAACGTCAGCATCGAAGACATGCAGATCGTCGCGAGCACAGGCGACAAGGAGTTCATGCCCGAGCGCCCCTACCTGAGCAATAGCGCGGTGGTCGTGCGGTCCGGGCAAGGCATCCGGCTTGCCGGCCTGCAGGTCAACAAGTGCCGCAGCGCGTGCCTGCTGAGCGAGTACGACACCCGCGAGATCACCATCGAAAACAACGACGTGTCCGGCGCAATCTGGGACGGCGTTTCATTCAACCGCACCGCCAAGGTCACGATGGTCAACAACTACATCCACGACAACGTGGCCGCCGGCTTGACCACCGAGCACCTGGAAGACAGCGAGATCCGCAACAACCGTTTCGAGCGCAACGGCAGCCAGGGCATCTATCTCTCCGATGCGCGGCGCAATCGCTTCAGCAACAATCAATTCGACGGCAACAAGGTGGCCGGCGTGTTTCTGGCCTGCGCGATTCGTTATCGCACACCGGAAATCTTGTGCTGGGACAACAGCATGAGCCAGGACAACGTCTTCGAGAACAACCGTTTCGCCAACACGCCGTTTACCTACACCATCGGCGTGGACCGCGCGGCCAACTGCACGTCGGCCGACTTCAAGCCGAACCTGTGGCGCAATAACCAGGCCGACATGGCCGGTGTGGATATCGATCCGCAGCGCTATGGGTACTGCGTGCGTCACGAGCAATAAGACGCGGCAATCAATACGGCGGCCGGCGGTGCAGCGATGCACGCCGGCCGCTGCAGTGACTGCGGCCCTACGAAGCCAGCGCCTGCGCGTGCACCCCGGCAATCGCGCGGCCCGACGGGTCGGCCATCGCGGCAAAACTCGCATCCCAGGCAATCGCCGTTGGCGACGAACAGGCAATCGACTTGCCGCCCGGCACGGTTTCCGCCGCCGCCTGACCGGGGAAAAACTGCTCGAACAAGCTGCGATAGAAATACGCCTCCTTGGTCTGCGGCGGGTTGACCGGGTAGCGTCGGTCGGCGGCGGCGAGTTCGCGGTCGCTCACCTGCGCCTGTGCATGCGCCTTCAGCCCGTCGATCCAGCCGTAGCCCACGCCGTCGCTGAACTGCTCTTTCTGACGCCACAGGATCGATTCGGGCAGGTAGCCGGCGAATGCCTCGCGCAGTACGCCCTTCTCCATGCGCGTGGCCCCGCTGTTGGTCTTGTCGATCATCTTGAACCTGGCATCCATGCGCATCGCCACATCCAGAAATTCGCGGTCCAGGAACGGCACGCGCGGCTCTACGCCCCAGGCCATCATCGACTTGTTCGCGCGCAGGCAATCGTAGTTGTTGAGCGCGTCGAGCTTGCGTACCAGCTCTTCGTGAAATTCGCGCGCGTTCGGTGCCTTATGGAAATACAGGTAGCCCCCGAAGATCTCGTCGCTGCCTTCGCCGGAAAGCACCATCTTGACGCCCATTGCCTTGATCCGCCGCGCCAGCAAGAACATCGGTGTGGAGGCGCGAATGGTGGTGACGTCATAGGTTTCGATGTGGCGAATGACGTCGGGCAATGCATCCAGGCCTTCGTCGAAGGTGTATTCGAAACCGTGATGCACGGTGCCGAGCGCCGCGGCGGCCACTTCGGCCGCTGCCAGGTCCGGCGAGCCTTTCAAGCCGATTGCGAACGAATGCAAGCGCGGCCACCAGGCTTCGGTCGTGTCGTTTTCTTCGATGCGGTGACAGGCGTAGCGCGCGGCCACAGCCGCAACCAGCGAAGAATCCAGTCCACCGGACAGCAACACACCGTACGGCACATCGGTCATGAGCTGACGGTGCACGGCGCGCTCGAATGCTTCGCGCAATTCATGCAGGTGCACCTGTACACCTTCCACCGCGTCGTATTGGCGCCAGGCGCGCTCGTAGTAACGGCTCAGTGCGCCGGTGGCGCTGTCGTACCAATGGCCCGGCGGAAACTGCGCCGCATCGGCGCAATCGTCCACCAGCGATTTCAGTTCCGACGCCACACGCAAACGGCCTTCGCGGTCGTGTCCCCAGTACAGCGGCACCACGCCGATCGGGTCGCGCGCGATGATGACGCGCCCTTCCGTCTTGTCCCATAGCGCGAATGCAAAGATGCCGTTGAGGCGGTTGAGATACGAGGCAGGCGTATCTTCGCGATACAGCGCATTGATCACCTCGCAGTCGGAGCCGGTCTGGAATGCGTACGGCTGCAGCAGCTCCGCCTTGAGTTCGCGGTGGTTGTAGATCTCGCCATTGACCGCCAAGGCGAGCTGCCCGTCTTCGGAGAGCAGCGGTTGCGAGCCGCCCGCCGGATCAACGATGGCCAGGCGCTCGTGCACCAGGATGGCGCCGTTGTCGACGTAGACGCCGCTCCAGTCGGGCCCGCGATGGCGCTGCCGCTGCGAACATTCCAGCGCCTGCCGGCGCAGTGCCTGCAGGTCGTCACCGGGTTGCAGGCCGAAAATACCGAAGATGGAACACATGGAAACACTCCTGAAGAACTGCGGGGGTTGGCGGTCGGTGAGAGCGTGCGGCGCGGATTGACACCCATAAAAAAACCCGCATCGGCCAATGCGGGTTTTTCTGGTTCCTGGGCGTTCTGGTAGACGTCGCCTAGTCGCAGACCCGCATCGGCCGCGCACAATTATTCGTGCGCAGATTGTTGCGGTTGGCGTAATTGAGGTTGGCGAGGCCAATGACCATGTCGCCGACGCTAACGGTTCGGTTGTACCGGCGCAACTGTTTCAGCGGCAACAACGGCGTCTGCGTGGCCCGCTCAACCGACCAGCAGGCGTTCGATCAACGTGCGATACAGCGCCGGTAGCGCCTGCAGGTCGGCCACGCGCACATGCTCGTCGACCTGGTGGATGCTGGCATTGACCGGGCCCACTTCGATGCATTGCGCGCCCAATGGCGCAATGAAGCGCGCGTCGGAGGTGCCGCCACCGGTGCTTTCTTCCGGCGGCGCGCCGGCGAACTCGCCCAACACCTCGCGCGCGACGCTGCGCAGCTTCCCTTCCGGTGTGTAGAACGGCTCGCCGCTACGGTGCCAGCGCAGCGTGTAGTCCAGCGCATGCCGATCGAGCAGCGCGGTGATTTCGGCCTCCAGGCGCGGCGCATCCCAGTGCGGCGTATAGCGCAGATTGAAGGCCACCTGCAGCTCGCCAGGAATCACGTTATTGGCGCCGGTGCCGGCGTGGATGTTGGAAACTTGCAGGCTGGTGGGCGGAAAGCTTTCGAAGCCGTCGTCCCATTGCCGCGCCACCAGTTCGGCCAGCGCAGGCGCTGCCAGATGGATCGGGTTGCGCGCCTTGTGCGGATACGCCACATGCCCCTGCACGCCCTTCACGGTCAACGTGCCGGACAGGCTGCCGCGACGACCGACGCGCAACAGATCTCCCAGGCGCTCGGTGGACGACGGCTCGCCGGTGATGCACCAATCGATCGTTTGACCGCGTTCGCGAAATATATTGGCGACCCGGCGCACGCCATCGATGGCGTCGCCCTCTTCGTCCGAAGTCAACAGCACCGCCAGCGTGCCGGGGTGCTGCGGGTGCCGGGCAACAAACTGCTCTGCGGCGACCACGAACGCTGCGACGCTGCCTTTCATGTCCGCCGCACCACGCCCGTACAGCACGCCATCGCGGATCTGCGGATCGAACGGATCGCTGGTCCAGGCCTCGTGCGGACCCGGCGGCACCACATCGGTATGCCCAAGCAACACCAGCAACGGCGCACCGCTGCCATGCGTCGCCCACAGGTTGTCGACTTCGCCCAGGCGTAGGTGCTCGCAGGCGAAACCTGCGACAGCCAGGCGCTCGGCAAGCAGCGCCTGGCAACCGGCATCGTCGGGAGTCACCGACACGCGCGCGATCAGGTCGCAGGCAAGATCCAGCACATCGTTCATAGCGTCAGGCCTTGTTTCATCACACGATTGACTTACGCGCGCCGCTGCGCGGCATCCGGTCCAGGCCAGTGCATCGCCTGCACGCGCACCGCGAAGCGCTCATTTCCCGGCATGCGTCCGCCGTGGCTGCCGGTGACGACAAAGCCACAGCGTTGGTAGAACGCTTGTGCCGCGGCGTTTCCGTCCAGCAATTCCAGCGACAGGCCGCCGGGGCGGTCCTGCTTGACCGCCGCGGCCAGCGCCATGCCAACGCCAAGCCGTTGCGCGTCCGGCGCAATATACAACCAGGCCAGTTCCTGCGCGTCGTAGGCCACGAATCCGGCCACGCGCCCGTCAAGCTCGGCGACGCGCAACGTGTAGTCGAACAATGCCTCGCGTTCGGCTGCGATCGGCAAGGGCAGGAACGCTGCGAGCAACCCCGCTGTCCGCAGCTCCTGTTCCCGCGCAGCATCATGAATCGCGCACAGATGCGGCCAGTCCTCACTACGGTACGGCCGCACGTTCACTTGGTACCAAACAGCTTCTTGAAGCCGTTGTCGGAGAAGCCCTGGCTGACGACGCCGTCGTCGGTCACTACCAACGGGCGGCGGATCAGCTGCGGGTACTCGCGCAACAGCAACTTCCACTCCGCCTCAGAACCGGGCGTCTTCTTGTTGTCGGGCAACTGCCGCCAGGTGGTGGAGGACTTGTTGATCAAGGCGTCGAATCCGCCGACCTTGCCGGCCCACTCCAGCAGTGTTTCCGGCGACGGTTTGTTGTCCCGGTAATCCACAAACGCATAGGCCACACCGAAGCGGTCCAGCCATTTGGTGGCCTTCTTGCAGGTGTCGCAGTTCTTCAATCCGTAGAGCGTGGTCATCTCTGTGTCCCGGTAAATCGGCCTATAAAGCCCCTCTCCCTGCGGGAGAGGGGTCGGGGTGAGGGTAAGTGCGAATCAATCCGCCAGCCCGCGCAGCAGCTCGTTGACGCTGGTCTTGCTGCGCGTCTTGGCATCCACCTGTTTGACGATCACCGCGCAGTACAGCGAGTGCGAGCCGTCCTTGGAGGGCAACTGCCCTGATACCACCACGCTGTACGGCGGCACATAGCCGTAGGAAATCTCGCCGGTGGCGCGGTTGTAGATGCGTGTGCTCTGGCCGATGAACACGCCCATGCCGATCACGCTGTGGTGCCCGATGACCACGCCTTCCACCACTTCAGAGCGTGCGCCGATAAAGCAGTGATCTTCAATGATGGTGGGGCTGGCCTGCAGCGGCTCGAGCACGCCGCCGATGCCGGCGCCGCCCGACAAATGGCAATGCTTGCCGATCTGCGCGCACGACCCCACCGTGGCCCAGGTATCGACCATGGTGCCTTCGCCGACATAGGCACCGATGTTGGTGAAACTCGGCATCAGCACCACGTCCTTGCCGAAGTAACTGCCGCGACGCGCCACCGCGCCCGGCACGACGCGCACGCCGGCCTTGCGGAATTCGGCCTCATGGAAGCCGGCAAAGCGCGATTCCACCTTGTCCCAGAACGGCGCCGGCTGGGCGTCGATCACTGCCATTTCGTTGACGCGGAAATACAGCAGCACCGCTTTTTTCAGCCACTCGTTGACGGTCCAGCCGCCCTGCCCGTCCGGCTCGGCGACGCGGAAATGCCCGTTTTCCAGTCCGTCGATCACGCGGTTGACAATGGCACGGGTGGAACCGTCGATCTCGTCGATGGTCAGCGTGGCGCGCCGTTCGAACGCGCTTTCGATGCCGAATTTGAGTTCGTCGCTGCCGACCTGCGTTGCGGCGCTGTGCACGGCCTGCTCGGCAATCGGCAGTTTCTTTGCCGCAGCGGCCTTCTTGGCGGCCGGTGCAGACACCACCTTGGTCGGCTGCTTGGCCACGCGCGGTGCAGCGGAAGTCGCGGTCTTGCCGGCAGGCTTCTTTGCAGCGGTTTTCGGACTTGCTGCATCGGATGCAGCCTTTTTGCCGGCAGCACCAGCTGCCGCGCCCTGCTTGCCGACGCCAACACCTGGCCTGGAGGCGGCAACCGCCGGCACCTTGGCGGCCTTGCCGCGCGTTGCAGTCGCGCAATTGGATGCTGCGTCGGTGGTGGTCGCGCTCTGCTTGCGCGCGGTCTTCTTGCTGGTGGCCATGGGGGTCTCCGGAGTTGCTAGCTAGACAGGGTCAAGGCAGGCGCACAGCGCATCGCGCAGCGCCTGCCGGGCGGATTCGGACAACGGGCGGTCGTGCTCGTCGGTGATCTGGAACTGGTCTTCGGCACGCTCGCCGAAGGTGGCGATACGCGCGTCGTGCACACGCAGGTGCTGCATGCGCAACACGTGCGCGACATCGGCGAGCAGACCGGGACGGTCGGGTGCGACCAGACTGATGCGGGTGCGGCGGCCGCCGGCGCTTTCGCTGAACTCCACCCGCGGTGCGAAGCGGAAATGCCGCAACTGGCGCGGCACTGCGCGGCGTGCCGGGCGCACCTTCTGCAGGTCGCCGGCCAGCACCTGACGCAGCGTTGCCGCCAGCCGCTGCGGATCGCCGTCGGCATAGTGTTCCTGCGGCAGCACTTCGAACACGTCGAAGATCGCATCGTGCGGCGCATCCAGTACGCGTGCGCGATGGATACCGTAGCCCTTGCGATCGAGCGTGGCCACGATAGTCGCAAACAGCCCATCGCGGTCCGGCGAATACACGAACACTTCCAGCGCGTCGTTGTCCGGCACCGCGCGACGCGCCTTGACCAGGGTCTGGCCGATCTCCACTTCAATCAACGAGGCCGCCTGCCACGCCAGCTGCTCGGGACGGAAGCGCAGGAAGTTCTCGTCCGGCATGCCAGCGAATTGCCGGTCGATGGTGACATCGTCATGCCCTTGCGCCTGCATCAACGCGCGCGCCGATTCGCGCGCTTCGCGCAGGCGCTCCTCGCGCGGCGGCGGGTGTTCCAGGCCTTCGCGCAACGCGCGACGCGCGGCGAAATACAGATCCGCCAACAGCCGATCTTTCCACGCGTTCCACAACTTGGGACTGGTGCCGGCAATATCGGCGCAGGTGAGCAGGTACAGATAATCCAGACGCTCGCGTGTGCCGACCAACGTCGCGAAACGGTGAATCACCTCCGGGTCGGAAATGTCCTGCTTCTGCGCGGTGACCGACATGCGCAAGTGCTGTTCCACCAGCCAGGTCACCAGCTCGGTATCGCCCTCGCTCAAGCGATGCGCCAGGCAGAACGCGCGTGCATCCACTGCGCCCAGTTCCGAGTGATCGCCGCCGCGGCCCTTGGCGATGTCGTGGAACAGGCCCGCCAGCAACAGCAGTTCCGGCTTGCGCAGACGCGGCCAGACTTCGTGCGCGATCGAGAAACGCTCGTCGGCGCGGCCGGCGGCAAACAGTGCGATGTTCCGCAGCACCATCAAGGTGTGCTGGTCCACCGTATAGACATGGAACAGGTCGAACTGCATGCGCCCGGAAACGCTGGCGAATGCCGGAATCCACTGGCCCAGCACGCCCAGCCGCGCCATGCGATTGAGCGTTTCCACCGCACGCGGGCCGCGCAGCAATGCCATGAAGCGTTCCCGGGCCGTTGCATCGGCAATGTCGTATGCCGGCAGATCGCGCAGGACCTCGGCCAGCGCGCGCGCGGTCAGCGAATGCAGTCCGCGCACCTCGCGATGCGCGGCCCATTGCGCAAACAGCGCGAACACCTGCAGCACATCGCCGTCCGGCCAGCTCTCGGCGTCGGCAGCCAGATAGCCGCGGCGCAGGCTAAAGCCGCCGCCCAAAGGCTCCGGCGTCGCTTCGCCATCGAACTGTTCTTCGAAGCGCTGCAACAAGCGGTCGCTAATGCGGCGGATCAATGCAGCGCTGCGATAAAAGCGCTGCATCATTTTTTCCACGCCCAGGCTTTCCGGGTCGTCGACAAACCCCAACCGTTCGGCAAGGGTCTTTTGATAATCGAACCGCAGGCGCTCTTCCGGCCGGTTGGCCACGATGTGCAGACCGAAACGCAGCCTGGCAAGCTCTTCGCGCTCGCGACGCAACGCGGCGGCTTCGTCGAAGCCGACATGGCCCAGCCCGACCAGGGCCTCCAGGTCCTTGACTCCGAACGCACGCAGCGCCATCCAGCCCAGCGTCTGCAGATCGCGCAGACCGCCGGGGCCGTCCTTGATATCGGGTTCGAGATTGTCGGCGGTGTCGCCGAAGCGCTGATGGCGCGCGAGCAATTCCTCGCGCTTGGCCTGGAAGAAGTCGCGCTGCGGCCACACCTGCGGCGGCGCGATCGCCGTCGCCAGCGCAGCGCGCGCGGCGGCATCGGCCACCAGTGCGCGCGATTCGATCAAGGCAGTGAGCACGGTCTGGTCGGCCGCCGCAGCGGTGCACTGCGCCGGCGAGCGCACCGCGTGACTGATCGGCAGGCCCACATCCCAGAGCAGCGCGAACAAGCGCGCCAGGGCCTGCTCGTGCTGCTGTTGCGCGGCGGTGTCGCCCAGCACCAGCACATCCACATCCGAACGCGGAAACAATTCGCCACGTCCATAGCCGCCGACCGCATGCAGCGACAAACCGCTATCGGCCGGTATACAGCGGGTCCAGGCATTGCGCATCAGTTGGTCGACCGCGCGTGCGCGCAGCGCGACCAGGCGCTCGATCGGCTCGCCCTGATCGAAGCGTTTGCACAGGCGCATGTCCGCATGCACCAGCAGCGGACGGGCCTGCGCGGCCCAGTCCGCGTCGCTGGCGACGCCCGGGTCGGGTCGCTCCGCCGGCGTGTCCGTCATACCGGCGCGGGCGAATTGGCCGACAGCGTCAACACATCCACGCCGTCTTCGGTGACCGCAACCATGTGTTCCCATTGCGCAGACAATTTGCGGTCCTTGGTGACTACGGTCCAGCCGTCCGGCAGCGTCTTATGGTGGTAGGTGCCTTCGTTGATCATCGGCTCGATGGTGAAGGTCATGCCCGGCTTGAGCACCAGCCCTTCGCCCGGACGGCCGTAATGCATGACCTGCGGCTCGTCGTGATAGACCTTGCCGATGCCGTGGCCGCAGTAATCGCGTACCACGCTGAAACGCTCGGCTTCGGCGAACTTCTGGATGGCATGGCCCACATCGCCCAGCGTGGCGCCCGGCTTGACCGCCCGGATGCCGCGCCACATCGCTTCATAGGTGGTTTCGACCAAGCGCTTGGCCATCACCGACGGGGTGCCGACGTAGTACATGCGGCTGGTGTCGCCGTGCCAGCCGTCCTTGATGACGGTAACGTCGATATTGACGATGTCGCCGTCTTTCAACACCTTGGCTGCACTCGGGATGCCGTGACAGATCACGTTGTTGACCGAGGTACACACGCTCTTGGGGAAGCCGCGATAGCCGACATTGGCGGGGATGGTGCCCTGCACGTTGACGATGTGGTCGTGGCAGATGCGGTCCAGCTCGGCAGTGGTCACGCCCGGCTTCACGTGCGGTGCCACCACATCGAGCACCTCGGCGGCCAGGCGGCCGGCGACGCGCATCAGTTCGATTTCTTCTCTGGTTTTCAGATTGACGCTCATGGCCGCAATTATCGCCGATTCGGGCTGAATCTGAACGACTGCGCCCGCGTTTTTTGCGGACGCCACAGCTGGCCTCAAGCGAGCCGCACAGCAAAAAACCGTCGGGCCCGCCCATTCATGCGTGACGCAGTGCGCCCAGCGTCAAAACTTGGCTTAACAAAGTCATCCGCAGGACATCGCACTTTTGCGATTAAACCCTGTGAAGACAGCTAGATAGCATGTGAATTCGGCGTTACGTTTGGCACAGCTGATGCATTGCAGGAAAGGCGACGACTCGTCGCGTCATCAATGACCAGAACGGTCAAGGAAATGTCCATGCGTATTGTCCGCCCTGTCCTACTGTCCATCGCCCTGTTCTCGACCATTGGCCTGGCGAGCGCGGCAGACACGACCACCTTCAACGTCAAGATCGCGGTCACCAAGGCCTGCACGATCACCGCCGCGTCCGCCACGGACGTCGACTTCGGCTCGGTACTCTCGACCTCGACCGCCAATGCGGACGCCAACGGCAGCGTGACGGCCCAGTGCACCGCGTTGACGCCGTACAACATCGCATTGAGCGCGGGCAGCAATGCCGGGACTGCCAACGACGTCACCACCCGCCGCATGAAAAATACCGACGCGCTGGTGACCACCAACAACTACATCGCCTACCAGCTCTACCAGGATCTGGGCCGCAGTACGGTCTGGGGCAGCACCACCGGCACCAACACGCTCAGCCGCACCGCCACCGGCCTGAATCAGGTCTACCCGGTCTACGGTCGCGTGACCAACCCGTCGGCCAACAATCCTGCAACCGGTAGTTACCAGGACACGATCACTGCCACGATCGTCTATTGAGCCCGCGCATGCCCGTGCATCACCGACCGTTGTCACGCTTACCTGCCTGGCTGATGTCGGCCGGACTGGCGATGACGCTGGTCACGGCCAGCGGTGGCTTGCCGACGCCGGCACGTGCAGCCAGCCTGCAGTTGGCGCCCACATCGCTGAGCCTGAGCGCCCAGCAGACCGCCGACGGCCTGTGGCTGAGCAATAGCGGCAGCGCGCCGGTCCAGGTGCAGACCCGCGCCTATCGCTGGACCCAACGCGATGGGCAGGATCAACTCGATCCCACCCAGGATCTGCTGGTCAGCCCGCCGATGCGCACCCTGGCCGCCGGCGAGCGCCAGTTGATCCGGGTCATCCGCGCCGGGCCTGCCCCGAGCGGGCAGGAGCAGTGTTACCGCATCATCGTCGACGAGCTGCCCAGCGCCGATGCCAACCGCAAGGGCATGCAGTTCGTGCTGCGTTACTCGGTGCCGATCTTCCTGCTGCCACCCGGCGCGGCCGAACCCAAACCAACATTGAGCGCGCAAGTGGTTGCCGGCAGCGATGGCAAGGCGCAGATCCAGATCAGCAACACCGGCACCGGCCATGCGCAGGTCGCCGACCTGCGGCACCAGGTCGATGGCGCAACCAAGACCGCATTGAACGGCTTGGTCGGTTATGTACTGCCCGGGCAGACCATGCGTTGGTCGCTGGGTGCGCCGCTGGCGCAGTTCGGCCGCGGCACCATCATCGCAAGGATCAATGGTGAGGCTGACGAACGTACTCTGTTGGCCGCGCCGACGGCGCCGTGATGCGGTGCGGCTGGCGATGACGCTGCTTGCGACCGCCCCCTGCCTGGGCAGCGCCGCAGCCGGCGATCTGGCCGATGTGGCGTCGCTTCCCGAGCAGCCGCCGCCCAGCGCCACGCCACAACCGCAAACGCTGTATCTGGACGTGACCTTGAACCAAGCCGACCGTGGCTTGGCGCCGTTCGAACTGGTCGACGGGCGGCTGCGCGGCTCGGTGGAAACCCTGCGCAAGCTCGGCTTCATCCTGGCCGACCGCGTCCCTGGCGAATTGGTCGATCTGGACCGCCTGCCCGACGTGGAAGTGCGCTACGACGCCGCGCTGCAGCGGCTGGCGCTGCAGGCACCGCTGGCGCAGCTGTCGTTGTCCACTACCGTGCTGAAAGCCGAACAAGTGGCCCCGCCCAGCGCCACCGCATCGCCAGGCATGCTGCTCAATTACGACCTGTATGCCACCCGCAACGCCGGCGTCAGCAGCGCGTCGCTGGCCACCGAAGTGCGCGCCTTCGGCATCGGGCGCGGCATGGTCGATACCACCGCGGTCTTTCTGGCCTACGACCGCCCCAAGGACAAACGCTGGCGCAGCGAAGCGGTGCGTCTGGACAGTGCCTGGCAGATGGATTTCCCGGACAGTGCCACCAGCCTGAGCGTGGGCGATTTCTATAGCGGCTTTGTCGACTGGAGCCGCTCGATCCGCCTGGGCGGGGTCCAAATCGGCCGCAATTACGCCTTGCAACCGTATCGGGTGCTGACGCCCACGCCGAGCTTTCTCGGCGAAGCGGCGGTGCCTTCCACCGTTGAGCTGTATGTGGACGGCTTGCGCCAGTACAGCGGCCAGGTGCCGGCCGGCCCCTTTCAGCTGGCCGCGCAACCGGGCATCAGCGGCACCGGCCAGGCGCAGATCGTGGTGACCGATGCGTTCGGACGCGTGCGTCGGCTGGATTTTGCGTTCTATGGCACACCGCAGCTGCTGGCACGCGGCATTTCCGAATGGTCGGCCGGCATCGGCCATTTGCGCAGCGACTACGGCGTGCGCTCGTTTTCCTATGACCAACGTCGTGTGGCCAGCGCCACGTTCCGCAAAGGCCTGCGCGACGATGTCACGATCGAAGCGCATGCCGAAACTGGCGGCGGCGTGGTCAATGCGGGCGCAGGCGGCGTTTGGTTGCTTGGCGTGGGCGGTGTGTTCAACGCCGCCTATGCGCACAGCCAGATGGACGCGCTGCGTGGCGGCCAGTACGTGCTGGGCTATGCCTGGAACAACCGGCGGTTCAACGTCAATCTGGGCAGCCAGCGCACCCATGGCGATTATCGCGACCTGGGCGCGCTGCAAGGCGCCCTGCCAGCGCGCGTCAGCGACCGCGCAGCATTCGGCGTCAACGTCGACCCGATCGGTTCGCTCGGCACCAGCTATGTGCGGCTGAGCTATCCGCAGGGCGATACCTCGCGCTATGCCAGCGTGTTCTGGTCACGCAGCTTCGGGCGCAACTGGGCGGCCAATCTATCGGGCAATCAGAATCTGGATGTCTCCAGCGATCGCAGCCTGTACCTGTCGCTGTCGACCACCTTCGGCGAAGTACGCCAGGCCAGCGCATCGATGCAGCGCAACGGCGACCGCACCGGCTTGGTGGCCGATATCAGCCAGCCGCTGCCTGGCGATGGCGATCTGGGCGGCATCGGCTGGCGCCTGCAAGGACGTGCCGGCGACGACGCCAGCGGCGGGCTGGCCGAACTGGGCTGGTTGAACCGGGTCGGCCGTTACAACATCGGCGCAGCAACCCAAGACGGCGACAGTTTCGGCTATGCCAGCGCCAGCGGCAGCCTGGTGCGGATGAATGGCCGCACCTTCGCCGCGCGCGATATCCAGGACGCGTTCGCGGTGGTCTCCACCGACGGCCAGCCCGGCATTCCGGTACGGTTGGAAAACCGCTTGATCGGCGTCACCGACGCGCGCGGCACCCTGCTGGTGACGCCACTGCAATCGTGGCAGCGCAACCAGCTCTCCATCGACACCCTGAGCTTGCCGGCAGACCTGCGCGTGGACCGTGTGGACACCACAGTGACACCGCGCCAGCAATCCGGTGTGGCGGTGCGCTTTGGCATTACCCGCGTGCGCGCCGCCATCATCGTGCTGCACGATGCGCGTGGTGCACCACTGCCCGTCGGCAGCGTGGTGCAACGCGACGGCAGTGCCGAACGCGTGGTGGTCGGCTACGACGGCGAGACCTATCTGGACAATCTGCAACGCGACAACCGCATCCTGGTCGACCTGCCCCAGGGCCGTTGCGTGGCGCAGTTCGCGTATCCAGCCGACCCCGGCGGCATTCCGCGCGTGGGGCCGCTGCAGTGCATCCTTGAGCAGACCGCGCCATGAGCATGTCCACGCTTTGGCGCCTGATGCTCGCGCTGACGATCGCGATGTTGTGGCTTGCGCCCAGCGAGCGAGCGCACGCGGACACCACCTGCACCGTCACCCTCGGCACTCCGTTGGCATTTGGGAACGTGGCGGCCAACGGCACCACCGATGCGGTGGCAACACTCAACGTGTCCTGCGCGACCGCCGCGCTCAGCGTACTGGGCTATGCACAAGTCAGCCTCTGCCTGGACCTTGGCCCCGGCAGTGCCAGCAGCGGCGTGTATGCGCCTCGTCGCATGCTCAACTCCACCGGCGACAGCCTGGATTTCCAGATCTACAGCGAGGCAACCCGCACGCAGATCTGGGGCGCCACCGGGTCGGCGGCCCCCTCGCCGCGGACATTGACACTGTCCTACAACGTCCCGGTGATCACCGGCGGCTCGCAGACCGCCACCATCAACGTGTATGGGCGGATTCCCGCCAACCAGATCCTCTCGGTCGGCAACCACACCAGCAGCTTTGGCGGCGCCGACACCGTGCTGCGCTACTCCTACAACGAAAGCATCACCGGGATGCCCACGCTGCCGAGCAGCTGCACGGCGGGCGGCACCGGCTCCAAGACTGCCAGCAACGCCTTCCCGTTCACTGCCTCGGCCACTGTGCCGGCACGCTGCAATACCTATGTCACCACCGATCTGGACTTCGGCAGCATCGCCGGCAGCATCGACACCGCCATCGATCGCACCTCCACCATCAGCCTGGCCTGCACCAACCGCACCGCCTGGAATATTGGGCTGGACAATGGCAGCAATGCCAGCGGCAGCGTGCGTCGAATGCGTCACGCCAGCAGCGCCAGTTACATCAACTACGAGCTCTACAGCAATACCGGCCGCACTAACCGGTGGGGCACCGTCATCGGGGTGGACACGCTGTCCGGCACCGGCAATGGCACCACCCAGACGGTCATGGTCTATGGACGCGCGCCGGCCCCACAGCTGCCGATTGCCGGCGCCTACACTGACACGGTGACCGTCTCCATCACTTACTGACAGTTAATAAAGTTCGTATCGGGCGCGTCGCTATTTCTTGCGTCTCCAATGCAAACGATTGCTTCCATGACGCTGGTCACCCTCCTGAAACGACTGGCTCTAGTTGCGCTCGCCTTCGCCACGCCCTCTGCCGCGGCGAACGCAGCCACCGCGCGGGGGCCGGAAAACTCCACCCTGCACATCGGCCTGCGCCTGCTCAGCGGTTGCGAACTGCGTACCGCGCCGCCGCGCGCCAGTTGCTCCAGGGGCACGCCGATGGCGATCGCCGAGCCGCCCAGCAGCAACGAGGCAGCCGCTGTCACCAGCAGCGACCAGGAGGCCAGCGCACTTGCCGGGCCGATGCCCGCCGGCGCCGCGCGCATCACCACCATCGCGTTCTGAGCATGGCCACTGCCCGCTACCTTCGCGATCTGATGGCCTCGGCCCTGATCCTGGGCTGCGTGGCAGCAAGCGGCGCCGCCAGTGCTGCCGAGGTTGCCATCGCGCCGACCACCGCGCATATCCCGGCCGACAGCGACCAGGCCACAGTCTGGCTTTACAACCAGGCCGCGCAGCCATGGCGTGCCGAGGCCAAGCTCTACCGCTGGCGCCAGGACGGTGAGCGCGAACTCCTCGAGCCGGCCACCGGCGCCACCGTCAGCCCGTCGCACTTCGAAATTCCGTCGCAAGGCCGGCAACTGCTGCGCGTGATCCGCCTCGGCCCAAGCCCCACCCAGGCCGAAGACAGCTACCGGCTTGTCGTGACCCAGCACGCGATCGACAACGAGACCGACCTGCTGCGTTATTCCACCCCCGTGTTTGCACAGCCCAGCCAGACCAGCCCAGCGCAGCCGACGCTGCACGCCAGCCTGGCCGGGCACGGCAGCCAGCGCGCCTTGCGTATCTACAATTCCGGCCCAAGCCATGCGCGTCTGGCCGATCTGGCCTATATCGATACCGGCGGCACCCGCCGCAACATCCGCGACGACCTGGCCGGCTACGTCCTGCCCGGCCAGACCCGCCAATGGGCCCTGCCCGCCAACCTGCCCGCAGGAAGCGGCCGCTTCGTGGCGCGTATCAACAGCGACATCGAAAGCACGTTGGCGCTGGAGCCGGGAGTGGGGAATTGAGAATCGGGAATGGGTCAAGCGGATTGCGCTAGCTGATCGCGGGCTGGTGAACGCTCGAGCGCACTAGGCTCCCCAATCCCCACCGATTGCACCGCGCCAACTCGCCAGCTATACTCCCCCAGCTGTTTTGCGTCTCTTGCGCATTGCGTCGTCCACGTCGGACGTCACCGACGAATTCACACCTGCTGCCGCCATCCGCGCCGGGGTGCCCTCACAAGGGGTTCGTCGCGGAGGCAACAGGGAAGCCCAACCCCGGAATCTTGTGCGATTTGATGCGAGTCCCTCGCAACAGCCCGCACATCCATGTGCGGACTTTTCAACAACAAGCCGCGCACGGCGATTCCGCTCTTACGGAGTTACTGCAATGCCCCAAGTCACCATGCGTCAGATGCTGGAAGCCGGCGTCCATTTCGGCCATCAGACCCGCTACTGGAACCCCAAGATGGCGCCGTACATCTTCGGCGCGCGCGGCAAGATCCACATCATCAACCTCGAGAAGACCGTTCCGCTCTTCAACGACGCGATGAATTTCCTCTCCTCGGTTGCGCAGAAGCGCGGCACCGTGCTGTTCCTGGGCACCAAGCGCAGCGCGCGCGAGTCCATCAAGGAAGAAGCCGAGCGTTGCAACATGCCGTTCATGACCCAGCGCTGGCTGGGCGGCACGCTGACCAACTTCCGCACCGTCAAACAGTCGGTTGCCCGCCTGAAGGAACTGGAAGCGGCCGAGACCGACGGCACCTTCGACAAGCTGGTCAAGCACGAAGTGCTGGGCCTGCGTCGCGAGCGCGAGAAGCTGGACGCCTCGCTCGGCGGCATCAAGGAAATGAACCGCCTGCCCGACGCGATCTTCGTGATCGATATCGGCCATGAAGACATCGCCATCAAGGAAGCCAAGAAGCTCGGCATTCCGGTGATCGCCGTGGTCGACACCAACTACGATCCGGCCCTGGTCGACTACGCCATCCCGGGCAACGACGACGCCATCCGCGCCGTGCAGCTGTATGCACGCGCCGCTGCCGATGCCGTGCTGGAAGGGAAGGCTGCTGCGCCGAACTCCGCTTCGGTGCGCGAAGAAGAGTTCTCGGCCGACGCCGCTGACGAAGGCAAGGGCCGTCGCGCTCCGGCCAAGAAGGGCGACAAGAAGGCTGACGCCGCCGAGTAATCGGTGTGCAATGCGGCCGCACCATGCTGTGCGGCCGCAGCCCCGACGGCGCCCTCGCGCTCCGTCGCCGAGGCGACTGAATACATCTACGGGGGCGGCGGCATGCTGCACCGTCTCCTACTGGCGGAATCACTTCCGCCGCACGCATTCGTCCATATGAGGTAATTCCATGGAAATCACTGCTTCCCTGGTCAAGGAACTGCGCGAGCGCACCGGCGCCGGCATGATGGAGTGCAAGAAGGCACTCGTCGAAAACGCAGGCGACATCGACGCCGCGGCCGAGTGGCTGCGCAAGTCGGGCCTGGCCAAGGCCGACAAGAAGGCTGACCGCGTTGCCGCCGAAGGCCGCATTGCAACCGCCCGGGCCGGCGGCAAGGCCGTGCTGGTCGAAGTCAACTCCGAGACCGACTTCGTGGCCAAGGACGAGAACTTCCTCGCCTTCACCGAGGTGGTGGCCAATGCCGCACTGAACTCGGACGCTACCGATGCCGAAGCGCTCAAGAGCGTCAAGCTCGACAGCGGCGAGACCATCGAAGAGCGTCGCGCTGCAGTGATCGCCAAGGTCGGCGAAAACCTGCAGGTGCGTCGTCTGGTCCGAATCGACAGCGCCAACAACGTCGCCGCCTATGTGCACGGCGGCCGTATCGGCGTGCTGGTCGAACTGAAGGGTGGCGACATCGAGCTGGCGCGCGGCATCGCCATGCACATCGCGGCGATGAACCCGCCGCACGTCAAGGCGTCCGACGTTCCGGCCCAATTCGTTGCCAAGGAAAAGGAAATCGAACTGGCCAAGATGTCCGAAAAGGACAAGGCCAAGCCGGTCGAGATCCTGGAAAAGATCATCAGCGGCAAGATCAGCAAGATCGTCAACGAAGTGACGCTGTACGGCCAGCCTTACGTGCTTAACACCGACCAGACCGTCGAGCAGGCAGTCAAGGCTGCCGGCGCCGACGTGATCGGCTTCCAGCGCCTGGCCGTTGGCGAAGGCATCGAGAAGGTGGTGGAAGACTATGCCGCCGAAGTGATGAAGCAGGCCGGCCTGGCCTGATCTTCCACGCTCGAAAAAAGCCGCGGCATGCCGCGGCTTTTTTTGTCTGTCGGTCGCGCATTCGCACACTGGAGCGCCCCTGCAGCGAACGCATCCGGCACAGCGGCAAGCGGCCTCAACTCTACAAATGTCCTCGGCATTGCCGTTACCTGAAGATGCCGACCAGGCTTGGCGTTCCATCACGCATGTTTTTTTTTGGCGCGGCGATGGCGGAGCATGGCGCGCCTCACTCAACGACCGCAGCTGTATGCTTGTGGCCACTGTTGGCGATGACTCATGCAACCAGATCTCCAGGCCGCCCTGCACTACTGCCGCAACCTGCCCTCGCCGCCCGGCGTTGCGCTGCGCATCATCGAACTTGCGCAGGATCCGGACGTGGACATGACCACCACCACCAAAGTCATCGGCATGGACATGGCATTGAGCGCACGCATGCTGCGGGTGGCCAATTCGCCGCTCTACGCCACTCGCCGCCACATCGACAATCTCGGCCAGGCGCTGACCATGCTCGGCCTCAACGCGACCTTGAGCCTGGCGCTGGGCTTTTCGATGGTGCACGGCGTGCGCAGCACCTTCATCGCCCACCCCTTGCATGAGCGCATCTGGCGCCGCGCCGGCCTGTGCGCGCTGGCCAGTCGCATCCTCGGCCAGGCATACGGCATCCGCAAACCCGAAGAATTGATGCTGGCTGGCCTGCTGCAGGACATCGGCAAGCTGGCGTTACTGCAAGGCGCACCCGATCTCTACGGGCCGCTGCTGGAACAGGCCGCCGACAACACCGCGCTGCTGGATGCCGAACGCGAACAGCTGGGCGCCACGCATGCCGAAGTCGGCGCCTGGCTGGCGCATCAGTGGCAGTTGCCGCCTTATCTGCAGAATGCGATTGCGCAGAGCGAAGAAGAGCCGGCAGGCCTGGAACCGTTCATGGCCTGCGTGGCGCTGTCCGGGCGCCTGGCCGATATCTGGCTCTCGGCCAGTGCGGCCACTGCAACCGAGCATGCGCAGCAACAGGCCCAGGACGTGCTGGAGCTCGATGCCGAACGCTTCGAGAAAGTGATTGAACGCATCGCCGAATCGCTGCCGGAACTGGAGGCGCTGTTCGACATCCGCGTGCCGCAGCCCGAGCTCATCCAGATGATCTTCGAGCAGGCGCGTGAACTGGCGATGCTGCGTAGCCTGCGCGAATTGCACGACGTTGCCGAAGCGCGCCGGCATGCCGACGAATCGGAAAACCGCATGCGTCACCTGGCCGAACAGGCCAGCCGCGATGCGTTGACCGGGGTATTCAATCGGCATCAGCTCGGTACTACGCTGACGCATGAGTTCGAACTGGCCTCGCGCCAGGGCTGGCCGCTGTCGATCGCCTTCATCGACCTGGACGACTTCAAACGCGTCAACGATGCGCACGGACATCTGGTCGGCGATGAAGTGTTGCGCAATTTCGCGCAGACGCTGCAACGCATGGTACGCACCAGCGAACTGGTGGCGCGCTACGGCGGCGAAGAATTCCTGGTGATCCTGCCCAATACGCCTGCCGATGCGGCGCTGATGGTGATCGAACGCATCCTGGCCGAAACCGCGCGCACGCCGATGGCGCAACTGCAGGGCGGCCCACTGCATATCACTTTCTCGGCGGGTCTTGCCACGCACGGCGGTGCCGAGCGCCAGTTCGACAGCATCGACCATTTGTTGCAGGCCGCCGACAGCACGCTGTATCGCTCCAAGCATCGCGGCCGCAACCGCGTCACCGCTTACGATGCGACCGATGTACCAACGCCGCCGAACCCGCGCGCGCACTGAGCAACCAGTCACGCCACTGCCAACAAAGGAAATTTTTACCACGTCAGGTGACAGGCTTCCGCTAGAATTGTCGGCGTTTGCCGATCCCCCACCCCCGAGGTTTCCCCATGTCCGAACTTTCCTATCGCCGCATTCTTCTCAAGCTTTCCGGGGAGGCGCTGATGGGGGACGGGGATTACGGCATCGACCCCAAGGTCATCAATCGTCTGGCGCATGAAGTGATCGAAGCCCAGCAGGCCGGCGCGCAGGTGGCGCTGGTGATCGGCGGTGGCAACATCTTCCGCGGCGCCGGCCTGGCTGCCAGCGGCATGGACCGCGTCACCGGCGATCACATGGGTATGCTGGCCACGGTGATCAACGCGCTGGCGATGCAGGATGCGCTGGAAAAGCTTGGCGCCAAGGTGCGCGTGATGAGCGCGATCAAGATCAACGATGTCTGCGAAGACTTCATCCGTCGCCGCGCGATCCGTCACCTCGAAAAGGGCCGCATCGCGATCTTCGCCGCCGGCACCGGCAACCCGTTCTTCACCACCGACTCGGGCGCAGCGCTGCGCGCGATCGAGATCGGTGCCGACCTGCTGCTCAAGGCAACCAAGGTCGACGGCGTGTACGACAAGGACCCGAAGAAACACACCGATGCGGTGCGCTACGACAGCCTGACCTACGACCAGGTGATCCTGCAGGGCCTGGAAGTGATGGATACCGCCGCCTTCGCACTGGCGCGCGACAGCGACCTGCCGCTGCGCATCTTCGGCATGAGCGAACCGGGCGTGCTGCTGCGCATCCTGCATGGCGAGCAGATCGGCACGTTGGTGCAGGGCCGTAGCTGAGGCCGGGAATCGGGATTGGGGAATCGGGAATCGTCAAAGCGCAGTGCTGACGCCTGCGTTGATGCCTGTCCGTCGAGCGCCTTCAGCGGCAAGCGACGCTGGCAAGTGAACCAGCTGCGCGGGTGCTGACGGCCCGCGAGTCGTGAAACCTCAGTCCCGGCTATAATCTCCGGATTCAGCTCCACACGGATTCCGGCGATGCTCACCCACATCAAACAAGACGCGCAGACGCGCATGACCAAGAGCATCGATGCTCTGCGCCATTCCCTCACCACCATCCGCACCGGCCGTGCCTCGCCGGCGCTGCTGGAAGGTATCAAGGTCAAGGCCTACGGCGCCGACACGCCCCTGAATCAGGTTGCCAGCATCAGCGTGTCCGAAGGCCGCTCGCTGGTCATCAGCCTGTTCGACAAGGGCATGATCAAGGACGTGGAAAAAGCCATTTATGCCTCGGATCTGGGTCTGACGCCGACCGTGGTCGGCACCGTGATCCGCCTGAACCTGCCGCCGCTGACCGAGGAGCGCCGCAAGGAGCTCAGCAAGTCCGTGCATGGCGAGGGCGAAGACAGCAAGGTGGCGATCCGCAACATCCGCCGCGATGCCAACCAGCAGGTCAAGGATCTGCTCAAGGACAAGGCCGTCACCGAAGACGAAGCCCGCAGCGCCGAAGACGACATCCAGAAACTGACCGACAAGGCCATCAAGGACGTGGATGAGATCGTCAAGGGCAAGGAACAGGAATTGATGACGGTCTGATCGTGGCATCGCCTGCCATGCATCCCGTCCCCTCTGCTGCTGCGCCGCGCCACATTGCCATCATCATGGATGGCAATGGGCGTTGGGCGCAGCGTCGGCGTCGTCCGCGCGTCATCGGCCACCGTGCCGGTGCGCGCGCGGTCAATCGCACGATCGATTTCTGCCTGGAAAAAGGCGTGTCGGCGCTGACCCTGTTCGCGTTTTCCAGTGAAAACTGGGGCCGTCCGCAGGATGAGGTCGATGCGCTGATGAAGCTGTTCCTGCATGCGCTCGACCGCGAGGTCGAAGAATTGCAGCGCCGTGGCGTGCAGGTGCGCTTCATCGGCGACCGCAGCCGCTTTGCCGCACCATTGCGCGATCGCATGGCCGGCGCCGAGCGCAGCACCGCAGCGAACTCGCGACTGGTGCTGAGCATCGCAGCCAGTTACGGCGGCCGCCAGGACATCGCTGCGGCTGCCCGCGCGTTGGCCGAAGACGTCGCTGCCGGCCGCCTGCAGCCAGAGCAGATCGACGAAGCGCTGCTGTCCAGCCGGGTCGCTCTGGCCGACCTGCCCGCGCCGGATCTATTCATCCGCACCGGTGGCGACACCCGCATCAGTAATTTCCTGTTGTGGCAACTGGCTTACACCGAGCTGTGGTTCACCGAAACCCTGTGGCCGGAGTTCGATGCCGGCGTGCTGCAGCAAGCGCTGGACGACTATGCCGGGCGTGAACGCCGCTTCGGCCTGACCAGCACACAGATCGCCAACAAGGCGACGGAGAGCTCCTCC
This sequence comes from Xanthomonas axonopodis, assembly GCF_001304695.1. Lineage (GTDB taxonomy): Bacteria > Pseudomonadota > Gammaproteobacteria > Xanthomonadales > Xanthomonadaceae > Xanthomonas > Xanthomonas axonopodis. The sequence continues at coordinate 9,924 of NZ_JFAQ01000051.1, read as the reverse complement.
GCATGACTAAGACTCGCGTGATTGCTGCGCTGATCATGGCGCCGCTCGCGATTTGCGCGATCGTGCTGCTGCCCACCCAATGGCTGGCAGCGCTGGCAGCGGTCCTGTTCCTGACCGGTCTGTGGGAGTGGCTCAAGCTCTCCGGCATCGACGACAGCCTGCCGCGCACCGTGTTGCTGATGCTCAATCTGCTGCTGATGGTGCTGATGGTGTGGGCCTCGGCCGGTTCTATGGTGCTGTTCCAGATTGCGTCGCTGATGGGCGTGGCGTGGTGGCTGTTGGCGCTGCTGTGGCTGCGCTTTTTCACCTTCGGCGCCGATCATGGCAACGGCCAGGCGCGCGCACTCAAGCTGGCCGCCGGCACCCTGGCGGTGCTGCCGGCATGGGCGGCGCTGGTGTTGCTGCATGCCAGCCCGGACAAGGGCAACCTGTGGTTGCTGACCGCGCTGACCATGGTGTGGGCGGCCGACTCCGGCGCCTATTTCGCCGGCCGCGCGTTCGGCAAGCACAAGCTGGCGCCGCGGGTCAGTCCCAACAAGACGATCGAAGGGTTGCTTGGAGGCCTGCTCGCCGGGATTGCGGTTGCCTGCGCGTTCGGCTGGCTGGCCGGGCTGACGCTGGCGCATGTGCCGCAACTGGTACTAGTTTCCGCGCTGGCGGTGCTGGCGTCGGTGCTGGGCGACCTGTTCGAAAGCCTGCTCAAGCGCCATGCCGGCGCCAAGGACTCGGGCACGCTGATTCCGGGCCATGGCGGCGTGCTGGACCGCATCGATGGTGTGCTCGCTGCGCTGCCGGTGTTCGCACTTGGCAAGGAAATTCTCGGATTCTAGGCATGAGTGGCTCTTCTCCCTGTCAGGTCGCCGTCTTCGGCGCCACCGGCTCGATCGGCGCATCGGCACTGGACGTGATCGCGCGCCACCCCGAGCGGCTGCGCGCCAGCGTGCTGTCGGCCGGCAGCAAGGTCGATGCGCTGCTGGCGCTGTGCGCCACCTACCGGCCCGCGCATGCAGTGATTGCCGATACGGCGCTGTACCCGGCGCTGCGCGATGGCCTGCACACACTGGGCCTGGCGACCCGGGCGCATGCCGGCGCCGAGGCGTTGGACGCACTGGCGAGCGGCGATGCGTGCGACACCGTGGTGGCGGCGATCGTGGGTGCGGCCGGGCTGCCGTCCACCCTGGCGGCGGCGCGCGCCGGCAAGCGCCTGTTGCTGGCCAACAAGGAATCCCTGGTGCTGGCCGGCGAGCTGCTGACCCGCACCGCAGCCGCCGCCGGCGCTGAAATCATCCCGATCGACAGCGAACACAGCGCCATCTTCCAATGCCTGCGCTCGTGCGACGGCAGCCGCGGCGTGCGGCGGGTCATCCTGACTGCCTCGGGTGGGCCGTTCCGCGGCTGGGACCGCGCCGCGCTGGCCGCGGTCACGCCTGCGCAGGCGGTAGCGCATCCCAAATGGTCGATGGGTCCAAAGATCTCGGTGGATTCGGCCACTTTGATGAACAAGGGCCTGGAAGTCATCGAGGCGCACCATCTGTTCGGCCTGACGGGCGAGCAGATCGATGTGCTGGTGCATCCGCAGAGCCTGGTGCATTCGCTGGTGGAATTCGTAGACGGCTCCACCCTTGCCCAGTTGGGCCTGCCGGACATGCGCACCACCCTGGCGGTGGGCCTTGCCTGGCCGGAGCGGGTCGAATCCGGTGTCGCCGGACTGGACCTGCTGACCCAGGGCCGGCTGGATTTCGAGGCACCCGACACCGCCGCCTTCCCGTGTCTGCGCCTGGCCTGGGACGCGTTACGTGCTGGCGGCACCGCCCCGGCGATCCTGAACGCGGCCAATGAAGTGGCTGTTTCAGCGTTTCTTCAGGGCCAGGTGGGTTTCCTAGCGATCCCTGCGTTGGTCGAACACACGCTGACAACGCTCCAGCGGCACAATGCCGATTCCCTCGACACACTGCTTTTTGCCGATGCGCAAGCCCGGCAAATCACTGAACGCGCCCTCGCCCACCACGCCCTTCATGCCTGATCGTTCCACGCACGCGAGCTGCACACATGGGTGATTTCATCGGTTCGGTCTGGTGGATGATCGTCAGCCTGGGCGTGCTGGTGACCTTTCACGAATTCGGGCATTTCTGGGTCGCGCGGCGCTGCGGCGTCAAGGTGCTGCGCTTTTCGGTGGGCTTCGGCAAACCGCTGTGGATGCGCCGCGACCGTCACGGCACCGAGTTCGTGGTTGCCGCGATCCCGCTGGGCGGCTACATCAAAATGCTCGACGAGCGCGAAGGCGACGTGCATCCGGCCGAGCAGGACCAGGCCTTCAATCGCAAGACCGTGTGGCAGCGCATCGCGATCGTCGCGGCAGGCCCCATCGCCAACCTGTTGCTGTGCATGGCGATGCTGTGGGCGATGTTCGTGGTCGGCAAGCAGGATTATTCGGCCACCGTCGGCCGCGTCGACGGCCTTGCCGCCGAAGCCGGGCTGACCCCGGGCGAGCGCATCGTGCGCATCGACGGCCGCAGCGTGAGCAGTTGGAGCGACGCCAGCATGCAGCTCACCACCGCGGCAATGGACAGGCGCGATGTGCGCGTGCTGACCGACTCCAACGCTGCGAGCAGCAGCGAACACACCTTGCGCCTGTCGCAGTTGCCGGTCGGCTTCGACGAGCGCCGCGTGGCTTCGCTGGCCGGCATCGGTTGGCAGTTCATGCTGCAGCCACCGGTGATTGCCGACGTGGTGAAGGGCTCGGTGGCCGATGGCCTGCTCAAGCCGGGCGACCGCATCGTGGCCATCGACGGCCAGCCGATCCTCTCGGCCGAAGACATCATTCCGCAGGTGCAGGCGCTGGGCGCCCACGGCGGGCCGGGCATGATCGAGGTGGCACGCGGCGAGGACCGGCTGGCGCTGGAAATCGCCCCGCGCAAGTCGCCGCAGGGCCAATGGATGATCGGCGTGCGTCCGGCCGCCGCCCCGGCGCCGGAATACGACAGCCGCCAGCAGTACGGGCTGTTCGCCGCCGTGCCGGCCGCGATCCGCGAAACCGGCCGGATGACTGCCGATTCGCTGGGCATGATGAAGCGCATGCTGACCGGCCAGGCCTCGGTCAAGAACATCTCCGGCCCGATCACCATCGCGCGCGCCGCCAATGCCTCGGCCGAACGCGGGCTCGACTGGTTCCTGTATTTCCTCGGGTTGCTGTCGCTGAGCCTGGCGATCATCAACCTGATGCCCATCCCGATCTTGGACGGTGGGCATCTGCTGTATTACCTTATCGAGTTGATCAAGGGCAGCCCGATCAGCGAACGGGCCATGATTGCCGGACAATACGTCGGCCTGGCGGTCCTGGCCGGGTTGATGGGACTGGCGTTCTACAACGACATCCTCGGCCTGGTTCCACGATGAAGCTGCTCCACTCTTTCCGCCTGTTGTCGTCGTCATACGCCGGCATCCAGCAACACCCGAATACGACTCCAACCGGATGTGACATGACGCGTCTTCCCACTCGCCGCCTGCTTGCCCTCGCTCTTGCCGCCGGTCTCAGCCTGCCGGCCGTTGCTCTGGCCGTCGAGCCGTTCGTTGCCAACGACATCCGCGTCGACGGCCTGCAGCGCATCGCTTCCGGCACCGTATTCACCTATCTGCTGGTGAACCGCGGCGATACCGTGGACGATGCGAAGGTGGCCGACGCGATCCGTGCGCTCTATCGCACCGGCTTCTTCGAGGACGTGCAGCTGGACCGCCAGGGCAACATCCTGGTCATCACGGTCAAGGAGCGCCCGGCGATCAACAAGCTCACCGTGACCGGCAACAAGGACATCAAGTCCGAGGAACTGCTCAAGGGCCTGGGTGACATCGGCCTGTCCGAGGGCGGCACCTTCGATCGCCTGAGCCTGGACCGCGTGACCCAGGAACTGACCCGACAGTACAACAACCGCGGCAAGTACAACGTGGAAATCACCCCGACGGTGAGCCCGCTGGACCGCAACCGCGTCGACGTGGCGATTGCGATCAAGGAAGGCAAGGCGGCCAAGATCCGCCACGTCAACCTGATCGGTACGGAAAAGTTCGCCAACGAGGACATCCTGGACAACTGGGAATCCAAGGAGCACAACTGGGCCTCGTGGTACCGCCGCGACGACCAGTACTCCAAGGAAAAGATGTCCGGCGACCTGGAAAAGCTCAACTCCTGGTACCTGGACCGCGGCTATGTCGACTTCAGCATCGATTCCACCCAGGTCTCGATCAGCCCCGACAAGCGCGACATGTTCATCAGCGCCGGCGTCACGGAGGGTGAGCAGTACAAGATTTCCGAGATCAAGGTCACCGGCGACACCATCCTGCCGCAGGCCGACATCGAGCGCCTGGTGATCCCCAAGGCCGGCGACATCTTCTCGCGTGCGTTGCTGGAGTACACCTCCGATGCGATCACCAACACGCTGAGCAACGTCGGTTACGCGTTCGCCAAGGTCAACCCGATCCCGACGCCGAACCGCGAAGACCGCACCGTGGCAGTGAACCTGCAGGTGGTGCCCGGCCCGCGCGTGACCGTGCGCCGCATCCTCTATAAGGGCAATAGCCGCACCTCCGACGAAGTGTTGCGCCGCGAAATGCGCCAGTTCGAAAACACCTGGTACTCGCAGGCGGCGATCGACCGTTCCAAGATCCGCCTGCAGCGCCTGGGCTACTTCGAAAGCGTGGACGTGGAAACGCCCGCGGTGCCCGGCAGCAACGACCAGGTCGACGTGGTCTACAACGTCAAGGAGACCACCTCCGGCAGCTTCGTGTTCGGTGTGGGTTACTCGCAGAGCTTCGGTGTAACCACCTCGGTGCAGTTGTCGCAAAACAACTTCCTGGGTGGCGGTAACCGCGTGGCAGTGGAGGCCTCGCGCAGCAGCTATCAGCAGCGTTATGCGTTCTCCTACACCAACCCGTTCTTTACCGACGACGGCGTGTCGCTGGGCTACAACCTGTCCTGGCGTTCGCTGGATTATTCGGACTTCAACACCGCCCAGTACAACAGCAAGAACGGTTCGGCGCAGGTGGTGTTCGGCGTGCCGATTACCGAGAACGATACCGTCTCAGTGATGTTCGGCATCGACAGCAATCAGATCAATACCTTCCAGGGCCAAACTCCTCAGTCGATCATCGACTACATCGATACAGTCGGTTCGCGCACCTTCCATGCCTGGCGCACCGAATTAGGCTGGGCGCGCGACACCCGCAACGATTTTTTCATGCCAACGCGCGGCCTGTACCAACGTGTGGGCCTGGAAACCACCCTGCCCGGCTCCACGGTCGAGTACTACAAGCTCAACTACCAGATCTCCAAGTACTGGCCGATCATTCCCGCACTGGTGATGAACACCCGCTTCGAATTGGGCTATGGCGACAGTTACGGGAAGGACACCACCCGCGTGCTGACCAACCCGGATGGCAGCACCCGCACAGTCACCGCGAGCGGACTGCCGTTCTACGAGAACTTCTACGCCGGCGGCACCAATTCGGTGCGCGGCTTTGAAGACAACACTTTAGGTCCACGCTCGGAACGCACCTTGAACTACAACCGCGGCCAGCCGCTGGGTGGGTCGTTCAAGACGGTGGGTTCGGTGGAAATGTATTTCCCCAAGCTGTTCGACAGCCCGTCGGCGCGCATTTCGGCGTTCTTCGACTTCGGCAACGTGTACAACGGCGTGGACAACTTCAAGGCCAACGAACTGCGTGCCTCCACCGGTGTGGCGCTGTTGTGGCGCGCGCCGGTCGGCCCCATTTCGATCAGCTATGCATTCCCGCTGAAGAAGGAAGACAACGACCAGATCGAGCGTCTGCAGTTCACCTTCGGCAGCCAGTTCTAAGATTGGCACGCATCACAATGGCGGCCCGGATGCCCGGGCCGCCATTGTTGTTTGAACACCCTGGTATGTAACAGCGTCAGAAGTCGTTGTTCCAGACATTGCCCAGGCAGGTGGCGGTGGCATCCCAATCGGATGCGTCCAAGCATTGCAACTGCTGGTTCCAGAAGCTCAGCGCGTTGGTGTGCTGCTGCGCGAAATCGTCGGCCGACGCACTGGTGACTTGCACTCCGCAGGATCACGCTACCGAAAATGGAGAGAACGGTTTTCATATGTTTCTTCCTGGGGCCGCCGCATCGTTACGGCCCGGCAAGCAATACTTTTGACTGTTGAGCCAACTGTTGGCGACGTTTTCCCCTGCTAAACCAGCCACTTACCGTTTACGCGAGGTTTACCCTGATGCGATTGACCGCCAGTGCGATTGCCGAACAATTCGGGTTGACCGTCGTCGGTGACCGCACCACCGAAGTCAGCGGCGTCGCCACCCTGGCCCATGCAGGCGCAGGCCAGCTGAGCTTCCTGTCCAACCCACGCTATCGTCCGCAACTGGCCGACACCCAGGCCGCTGTCGTGGTGCTGCGTGCCGACGATGCCGACGCCGCCAAAGGCACCGCGCTGGTCGCCAAGGACCCGTATACCGCATTCGCCAAGATCGCCGCGCTGTTCGATGTGGCACCGGAGCGCGAACCGGGCATCCATGCCTCTGCGGTGATCGACCCGACCGCCCAGGTCTCGGCCACCGCGTATGTCGGTCCGTTCGTCAGCATTGGCGCGCGTAGTCGCGTGGGCGATGGCTGCGTGATCGGCACCGGCAGCATCATTGGCGAGGACTGCGTCGTGGACCAGGGCAGCGAGCTGCTTGCCCGCGTCACCCTGGTCACCCGCGTGCGGTTGGGCAAGCGCGTGCGCATCCACCCCGGCGCGGTGATCGGCGCCGATGGCTTCGGCCTGGCCATGGATGCCGGGCACTGGATCAAGGTGCCCCAGCTCGGCGGTGTGGTGATCGGCGATGACTGCGAAATCGGCGCCAACACCTGCATCGACCGCGGCGCGCTGGAAGACACCGTGCTGGAAGAAGACGTGCGCGTGGACAACCTGGTGCAGATCGCGCACAACTGCCGCATCGGCGCGCACAGTGCGATTGCCGGCTGTACCGGCATTGCCGGCAGCGCCAAGATCGGCCGTTATTGCCTGCTTGGCGGGCATGTCGGCGTGGTCGGTCACCTGGAGATCTGCGACAAGGTGGTGATCACCGGCAAGTCTGTCGTGCGTAATTCCATCCATGAGCCGGGCGAGTATTCGTCCGGCACCCCTCTCACCGACAATCGCACGTGGCGCAAAAACGCCGCGCGCTTCAAGCAGCTTGATGTGCTCGCGAGACGCATCCTGGCTGTGGGCAAGGAGAAAGCATGAGCCATCACGTTTACGAACTGCCGATCGACGTCAGTCAAATCCAGACGCTGCTCCCTCACCGTTACCCGTTTCTGCTGGTCGACCGCATCCTCGAACTCGATCTTGAAACCAAGTGGATCGTGGCGCAGAAGAACGTCAGCATCAACGAGCCGTTCTTCCAGGGCCATTTTCCGAACCGTCCGGTGATGCCTGGCGTGCTGATCATCGAGGCGCTGGCGCAGGTCGGCGGCGTGATGACCCAGCTCGGTCTGGGCCGCGATGCCTTGTCGCAGCTGTTCTATATGGTCAAGGTGGACAAGGCCCGCTTCAACAAGCAGGTGGTCCCGGGTGACGTGTTGATCATGGAGGTGCAGATGAAGCGCCTGATCCGCAATGTGGGATGCTTCTACGGTGAAGCCAAGGTCGATGGCGAAGTGGTGGCCAGTGCCGAGGTGATGTGCGCCGGCGCCAGGTAATCACCCGCTTTCGGAGTAAGACACGATGCGCGATTCAACACCTTTGATTCATCCGACGGCGGTCATCGATCCATCGGCAACGCTGGCAGACGACGTCCGCGTCGGCGCCTTCTCGCTGATCGGTGCCGATGTGCAGATCGGGGCGGGCACCGAGGTGGGGCCACATTGCTCGATCCACGGCCCGACCCGAATCGGTCGCAACAACCGCTTCATCGGCCACGCTGCGATCGGCGGCGAACCGCAGGACAAGAAGTACGCCGGCGAGCGCACCGAACTGGTGATCGGCGACGTCAACGTGATCCGCGAATTCGTCACCATCAGTCGCGGCACCGGCGGCGGCGGCGGCATCACCGTGGTCGGCAACGACAACTGGATGCTGGCCTATACGCACGTGGCGCACGACTGCCATGTGGGCGACCACTGCGTGTTCTCCAACAACACCACGCTGGCCGGCCACGTCACCGTTGGCGACTACGTGATCATCAGCGGCTTTGCCGGCGCGCATCAGTTCTGCCGCATCGGCGCCCACGCCTTCCTGGGCATGGGCGCGCTGACCAACGGCGACGTGCCGCCGTTCACCATGGTGGGCAGCGATTCGTTGGGCCGCCCGCGCGGCATCAATAGCGAGGGGCTCAAGCGTCGCGGTTTCGACGCAGAACGCATCACCGCGATCAAGCGCGCCTACCGCACGCTGTACGTGGCCGGCCTGCCGCTGGCCGATGCCAAGCTGCAGCTGGCCGAACAGGCCAAGAGCAGTGAGGATGTGCGCGGGATGCTCGAGTTCATCGAAGCGGCAGAACGGCCGTTGTTGCGATGAACGCCGGGATTCGGGATTCGGGATTGGGGATGGAAAGCGTCCCCACCAGACCGGGCCAAGTCGTGCACGACGCGCTGGCCAATCCCCAATCCCCAACCCCCAATCTCCGCTCTCCGCGCATCGCGCTGATCGCCGGCGAAGCCTCTGGCGACATCCTTGGCGCGGGGCTGATCGAGCAGCTGCGGCTGCGCTATCCCACTGCCGAATTCGTCGGCATCGGTGGCGATGCGATGCGTGGCGTCGGTTGCCAGACCTGGTTCGATGCCAGCGAGCTGGCGGTGATGGGCCTGACCGAGGTGCTGCGGCATTTGCCGCGCCTGCTCAAGCTGCGCAGCGCCTTCCGCGAGCGGGTACTGGCGTGGAAGCCGGACGTGTTCATCGGCATCGACGCGCCGGATTTCAATCTGCCGGTGGAACGCTGGCTCAAGCAGCGCGGGATCAAGACCGTGCACTACGTCAGCCCGTCGGTGTGGGCGTGGCGCGAGAAGCGTGCTGAAAAAATCGGCGTCAGCGCCGATCTGGTGCTGTGCCTGTTTCCGATGGAGCCGCCGATCTACGCCAAGCATGGCGTGGACGCGCGCTTTGTCGGCCACCCGATGGCCGACGATATCGCCTACCAGGCCGACCGCGCAGCGGCGCGCGCAACGCTGGGCCTTTCCGCCTCCAGCACCGTCCTGGCATTGCTGCCGGGCAGCCGGCACGGCGAAATCAGCCGGCTCGGCGACACCTTTTTCCAGGCGGCCTGGCTGGTGTCCGAGCACCTGCCGAACCTGCACGTGCTGGTACCGGCCGCCAATCCGGGCTGCAAGCAACTTCTGGCCGAGCAACTCTCACGCTCGTCGCTGCCGGTGATGCGCTCGCATCTGCTCGACGGCCAGGCGCGCACCGCCATGCTGGCCGCCGACGTGGTGCTGCTGGCCTCCGGCACCGCCACGCTGGAAGCCATGCTGGTCAAGCGCCCGATGGTGGTCGGCTACAAGGTCGCCCCGCTCACCTACCGCATCGTCAAGCTGCTGGGCCTGCTCAAGGTCAACCGCTACGCCCTGCCCAATATCCTGGCCAATGACGACCTGGCGACGGAACTGATGCAGGACGACTGCACCCCCGAGCAGCTGTGCGTCGCACTGCTGGATTGGTTCAAACACCCCGACAAGGTCGCCGCCCTGCAACCGCGCTACCTGGCCCTGCATGCGCAGTTGCGCCGCGATGCGTCGGCGCGCGCGGCCGATGCGGTGGCTGGGCTGCTGGAGGGCCGGGATTCGGGAGTGGGAATTCGGGATTCATCAGGGGCAAACGCATGAAGATTCTCGCTGCGAACACGCAGGCCGATAGCGCCAACACAGAGGCGCGCCAGTCGCCCTTGTTCAGCCAATCCCCAATCCCGAATGCCGAATCC